>DASTRY010000009.1:0-23060 GCA_035760965.1 Steroidobacteraceae bacterium
GTCGTAGCCGGGGTCGTGCGGCGCGAGTAGATGTCCGCGAAATCCCGGTATGGTGGCCTGCTGCTGCATGATCAACGAGCAGTCGTGGGACGCGCCGTTGTTCGGCTCGCGACTGATTTCGCACTGTCGAGCACTCTAGGCGCGAGCGAAAGTTCGAGGCAAGCTCCCGCGACGCGAATCGGCAGCGTCCTGCTCGGCTCGAGCGCTCGCTGCTTATCGAGAAGCCAGCGCCCACGCGACGATCTCGCCGCGCCAGACGACGCATTCCGCCCCGTCGAGTATCCACGCAACCTGTGCGTTGCGCGGGATCAATCGGCCTCCGACGAGATCGTAGTCCCAGAACCGCCCGCGCCACTCGCGAGGCACGAAGCGGTCGCCTTCGCGGCGGGGGCGGTCGCTCGCGTCGATCTGCTCCACACGGCCGTCCGCATCCAACCGCATCGTGACGTGCGCCTCGCACTGCGCGAGGTGAGCGGCAACTCGGAACCGCCGGTCATCCAGCATCTGCCATTGCAGGTGGCGATTCCGGAGCAGCGCATCGGGCGCCCACGGCAGCTCCGCCAAGTACCGGATCAGCTCGCCCTTCGTGAGCATCGCATCGTGCTGCAGAGTCGCAAGAGGAAGCAGACCGAGCGCGCGCACGGCGAGATAGCCCTCGTCGTCGATGAGCGCGTCTTCGATCGTGATCGCGCCCAGCGGTCCGCATCGTGCGCGCCAGATGAAGGCTGGCCGCGTCAGCTCGATTCGCTGACGGGCGGTGAAGCGCCGTTCAGGTGAACGAGCATCTTCCCGCATCCAGCCCCGTTGCTCGAGAGTGACCGCGGCGGCCGTGCCGTGCGCTTCGGCACCAAGTCGCTGCGCGAGTGCGCGCAGCGGCTCGGGAAGGCCCGCAGGCAGATCGGACGACGCGGACATCGCCGGTTCTTCCAGTGCGTCTCAATGCGCCATGTGCTGCGGAACCGTCTGGTCCAGTGCGCCTCCGGACGGCGTCTGTCCTGGATTCCGCGCGGTCCCGGGAGCAGCGGGCTGCGGCTGACTCGTGCCGCGAGGCTGCAGATGTTCGTCGGCCCACTTGAAGTACGCGATGTAGCCCTTGATCTCCGCATCCGTTGCGTTCTGATTCGGCATCGGGATCTTGTACTTCGCGAGCAGCTCTTTCGCCGTGGGGTCGGACGCGAGCATCGCGTCGGGATTGCGGATCCAGCGCTCGAGCCAGTCGGACTTGCGACGCACGGTGACTTGATGCAGGTCCGGCCCCACCTTGTCGCCGCCTGCGATCGAGTGGCACGCGATGCACTTCAACTCGAAATTGAGCTTGCCCTGCAGGGCGACGGGATCGGTCGGCGCGGCCGTCGCCGGGATGTTGTGATGCTCCATCTGCTCGGGCCGCGAGGTGTCGGACGCAGCGATCATTCCCACCGCCCCCTGCGAGGCGTTCGCGAAATGATGATCGACCATCACGTACTCGCCGGCTTCGGGCACCATGAACTCGACGATCGCTCCGGAGGACGAGCCGAGGAGCACCGTCTGCATGCCGCGGAGCTGATTGTCGGGATTCCCCTCCACCCAGACGCGATCGAAGATCGTGCCGACGACGTGAAAGCTCGATGTATTCGAAGGCCCGACGTTCAGCACGAAGAGTCGCATGCGCTCGCCCGCTTTCGCTGACAAGGGGTTGTCGACGAAGCGGTTGTAGCGGCCATTGAAGACCGTGTACGTCGGCGCCTTGGAGCGCACACGCTCCGTGTCGAGCACGTAGAGCGGCACGCCGTCCGCCATGCGATTTTCGGGATCGCGCTTCGTGTAGAACTCGCTCTGGATGATCGCGTACTCGCGATCCGCCTTCGTCGGATAGCCCGCGCGCGGCTCGACGATGAGCATGCCGTACATGCCGGAGGCGATGTGCTCGAGCACCATCGGCGTTCCGCAGTGATACATGAACACGCCCGGGTAATTGAGCGTGAACTCGAAGCTGATCGTCTGCCCCGGCGGGATCGACCGGTACTTGTCGTTCGGCGCAACCATGGCCGCGTGGAAATCCATCGAGTGCATCATCGGCGCAGACGTGAGGCGCACGCCCGGCACGGGTTCGTCGGAGCGGTTCGTCATGGAGAACTTGATGCGATCGCCGACGCGCGCGCGGATCACGGGGCCCGGCACCTGATCGCCGAACGTCCAGGCGGCAAACTTCACACCCGGAGCGAGCTCGATCACCTTGTGAGTCGTATCGAGATGGATCTCTTTCGTGGGGCTCGGGTCGAGCGGCTTCACCGCCGCGTCCATGGAAAGCGCAGACCCGGTCGCGAACGCCCCCGTGTGCCGTTCGGTGCTGACGACGGCGGGAGGCGCCCCGTATGTCATCTTGCTGGGGTCATAGGGGTCCTGCGATGCTGCGGCCGGCGGTGCGACCTCACGACTACAGGCCGAAAGAACGAGCAGCGAAAGCGGGATCAGGGCGGAGCACCATGTCCACCCAGATGGTTTGTGCATGCGATGACCTCGAAACCAGTACAGTCGTCCATGCCACCCGGGACGCAAACGGGTTCCCTCGCGGACTGCGGATGCGTGCGCCGGAACGAGGGTTGCTCCCAGCACTTGCACAGTATCTCTTTCGAGAAGCGACCAGACCATGACAAATAGCTCATCGGGCAAGAGGTCGGCCATACGCGCGAGCGCGTGGCAGCTCGTTCTCGCGCTCACCCTCGTGACGTGCGTGCTGGTGCTGTCACAGGTTCCCATTGCCACCTGGGCAACGACGGCCACCGTGAGTCTCGCGCTCGGAGCATCGGCTCTCGTGCTCATGGGGGCCGCGGCGCTGCTCGCCGCGCGCTTCCCGGCCGTCGAGTCACTGCTCGGCGGGCTCGATCGTGTGTACGTCGCGCACAAGTGGCTCGCAGTGTGGGCGCTCGCCTTCGCGTCGTTTCATCTCATCTTTCAGGCGGAGCTACGGGAGTGGCCGCTCGCATCGATCCTTTCGCTACCGCGGCCCGCGACCCGTCTCGTGCGTCAGGCGAGCTTCGTCGCGCTGATGCTCATCGTCATGCTCGCGCTGAACCGAAAGATCCCGTATCACCGCTGGCGACTGTGGCACAAGCTCTCGGGCCCGCTCTTCCTGATCGTGATCTTGCATTGGCTGAGCATCCGCAGCCCGATTCCGCTCGCCACGCCGGCCGGCATCTGGCTCGCGCTCGTCGCTGGGCTCGGCGTGATCGGCGCGGCGTACAAGCTGCTCCTCTACCGATTCGTCTCTCCGCATGCCGAGTACCGCGTCGTCGAAGTCACGCCGGGAGCGGCGGGACTGCATCTGAAGCTGGAACCCGTGGAGCACCCCATCGCCTTCGAGCCCGGGCAGTTCGGTTTTCTGCGAATGGAGTCCGAAGGACTCTGGGAGCCGCATCCGTTCACGATTGCGGCCGGCGGCAGTCCCGAGCAGCGGGTCGAGTTTCTCATCCGGGACTTGGGCGACTACACGCACAAGCTCGTGCGGGAGACGACGCCCGGGATGTACGCCGAGATCTACGCGCCGTACGGCCGCTTCACGCGCCTGCCAGCGGCGCAGCGTGAGATCTGGATTGCGGGAGGCGTGGGCGTCTCGCCGTTCATCGCGTGGCTCAGCGATCCGACTGCGGAGTGCTCCGAACGCATCACCTTCTTCTACTTCTTCACACCGGGGCGCGCGCTGCCGAGTCCCGAAGTCCTCGGGCAGTTAGCGCACGGGAAAGGCGTGGAATACGTGCCGGTGGCGGGTGGGCCGTCGAGCGAAGAGTTCACGGCGCGATTCAAAGAGATCGTCGCGCGACACGGCGCGGGTGAGGTGAATATCAGCTTCTGTGGCCCGAAGGGACTGCTCGAGCACGTTCGCACGCTCATGCGCGAGCTGCGTGTGCCGGACTCGCATCTGCGCTACGAATACTTCGAGTTCCGGTGAGAGGCCCCGGCGCGCTAGGCGACGCCCCGAGCGCCTCCCGTTCAGCGCCTGCACAAGCAGTACATCGCCAGCGCGTCCGGTTCACCGACCAGGCATCCGGTCCACCGACCAGGCACCCGGTCCACCGCGTGCGCTCCGGTCCATCAACCTGCCCTCCGGTCAATCGCCTGCGCTTCGTCCATCGCCTGCGCGTCCATCGCCGCGCGTCCGGTCCACCGCCCGCGTCCACGCGCCACCGTCGTCCACAGCCTGTAAGCTGTGCGCCATGCTTGTTCGCCCGAACGGTGTACTCGTGGCGCGACCGATCGCGCCACTCATTGGCGCCGCCATTGCTGCGCTTGCTCTCGCGGGAGCAGCGGCATTCCTGTTTCGCTCGCACGCGGCGCGCGTGCCGCAGGAATTGCGACTTGCCGACGGCACAGAGGCCTTCTTTCTCGCGAGCACGCGGGTCGAGCCCGCTGCCACGTACCCGCAGCCGCGGGAGATCCGCATCGACGGGGACGCGTTCCTGCGTGTGCCGGCAGGGTCCGGGCCGCTGATCGTGCGCACACGATTGCTCGTTCTGACCGTGACAGGCGAATCGGCGTTGCGCGTGAAAGCCTTCTGGAAGCAGACCGGCGAGCAGGTGGAAGTGCTCTCGGGTCACGTGCAAGCCAAGAAGTCATACCCGTCGCAGTACAGCCAGCCGGATGAGCTGACCGGCGGCGAGATGTCGATGGTCAATCAGACGATCGATCTCATGGAAAAGGAGAAATTCGATCCGGCGCCGCTGCGCCGCTGGAGCGAGGAGTTGATCGCCTCCGCGCGCGCGGCGGCGCGCACGCAATAGCCCGCCGCCAATACATTCACCCGGCGCCAATACATTCACTTACATTCATTGCGCCCATACATGAATCCGGCGCCGATACATTCGTCCGGCATCGATACGTTCGTCCCGCAACGATAGATTCGTCGCGCGACCGATGCGTTCGTCTGGCACCGATGCGTGCGTCCGGTGACGAAACCTTCATCGCGAGCGGACACCTTCATCCGGCGCCGATACATTCACCTGTCAACGACCCGCGCGACCGTGCGCTTCTCTCCGCCTCCTACGATCCGAGAGACGGAGTTACACATGATGTTGCGTTCACTTCTCTTCGCATTCCTCGCGCTGACGGCCTTCGCGGTCACCCCCGCCGCCGAGCTCACCGAAGATCAGCAGCAAGCGCTCGAGACCAAGGTCCAGGAACTGCGCGAGCGCCTCGCGCTCACGCCGGAGCAGGAACAGAAGATCACCCCGCTCCTCGAAGCGCGTAACCAGAAGCTGCGCGAGCTGCGGGCAAAATATGGCGACAATCCGTCGCTCCGCGACAAGCGGGCCATGTTGCGCGAAGGCAAGGCGATCCAGGAAGGCTTCGACGCGCAGCTCCGCCCGATTCTGACGACCGAGCAGATGAGCGAGTGGCAGAAGGTCCGGGATGAAATGCGCGCGAACGCTCGCGAGCGTTACCGCAATCGCCGGGGCTGACGAGAGGCCGAGCGGACGACGCCAGGATGCCGGCGCGTCCGCCGCTCTTGTCCACGGAGGCCGCGTGGCGCTCATCGGCGAGCACGATCCTCTTCGACGGAAATGCGAAACCGTCGCCACCTGGCCTCTTTACTTTGCAATGCAGAGTACTCTAGAGTGCTCGCCATGCAAACGAACGCTCCGGTGCCGATCGAAAGCCGCGCGCTGGGCACGCTCAGCTACATCCGCGCCTCCATCGATGCGGCGGGATCGCTGGCGGTGCCCGGTGCGGCGGGCATCGTCATGGGAACACTCGGCACGGCGGCCGCCGTCGTCGCATCGCTCCCGGCCTTCCGCAGCCGCTGGATCGAGATCTGGATGGTCGCGGCTGTCGCGGCATTCCTCGTCGGCGGCGGGCTCGTCATTCGGCAATCCACGCGGCGCCGTGGCGTGCTGTCGAGCCCGATCCGCAAGTTCCTGCTCTGCCTGTGCCCGGCGTTGCTCGCGGGTGCAGTGCTGACGTTCACGCTCTGGCGCGCCGGCACGGAACATCTCATCCCGGGCATGTGGCTGCTCCTCTATGGATGCGCGGTGATTTCCGCGAGCACCGTCACCTGTGCGCCGAACTCGCGCTTGATCGGCTCGATGGGCGGGATCTTCGCCGGGCTCGGTCTCATCGCGCTTGGCGCGCCCGCGGCGAGCCATACGCTGATCCTCGGGTTCGGATTCGGCGTGCTGCACCTGATCTTCGGCATTCTGATCGGCCACATGAACCACGGATACGCGGATGAGCAATAAGCCGAGTACCGCGAAGCGCAGCGACTCCGCAGGCACGCGCGCCGCCGCGCGACCCGCACCGAAACCTGTGCCGGTCCCGCGCCCGTCGCAAGCGAGCGAGGACGCGCGCTTCGACCGGCTCGTCTACGAGCGGGTGCGCCTCGGCATCATGAGCGCGCTCGCGGTGAACGAGCGGCTCACGTTCAACGAGCTGAAGTCGCTGTTCGATGTGAGCGACGGCAACCTCTCCGCGCACGCGCGCAAGCTGGAAGAAGCCGGCTACATCGAATGCACGAAATCCTTCGAGGGCCGCCGGCCGAAGTCGGAGTACCGCATCACGAGCACCGGACGCAAAGCGTTGCAGCGCTACCTCGAGCACATCGAAGCCGTGATCAAAGCGACGCGCCGCGTCTAGCGCGCAAAATTTTTTTGCCATTCACTCTACATTACAAAGCTCTCTGCAATGCACGTCGCAATCATCATGGATGGCAATGGCCGATGGGCAACGAGACGCGGCCTCCCGCGCACCGCAGGCCACGTCGAGGGAGCCAAGGCGGTGCGCGCGACGGTCGAAGCCGCGGTGCGCGCCGGCATCGAAACGCTCACGCTGTACGCGTTCTCCGCCGCGAACTGGCAGCGGCCGCGCGGCGAGGTCGACGGGCTGATGTTTCTCTTCCGCCGGTATCTTTTCACCGAGACGCGCCGCTGTATCGACGAATCCATCCGGCTGAACGTGATCGGCCGGCGCGACCGTCTCGACGAGAGTTTGCTGCGCGCGATCCAGCACAGCGAGCAGCTCACGGCGGGCGGCACGCGCATGCACTTGCGGATCGCCGTCGACTACTCCTCTCAGTTCAGCCTGCTCGCCGCCGCCCGCCGTTCGCGACGCTTGGCCAACGTCACCGCGCAGGATTTCCGGCGGCTGCTAAACGAAGTGGACCATTCCGCCGTAGAGGCGCCGGACGTCGATCTGCTCATCCGCACCGGCGGCGAGCAGCGCCTCAGCGACTTTCTGCTCTGGGAATGCGCTTACGCGGAGCTGCACTTCACCGATTGCCTGTGGCCGGACTTTGACGAAGCGCAATTCCAGCGCGCGCTCGAGGACTACGCCGGTCGTGCACGGCGCTTCGGCCGAGTGAATTCGGAAGCGCAGTGATCTTCTCATCTACGTAATGCCTCACCCGCGAAGGAGTTCTCTCATGAAAGCATTCGCCACGATCGGCCTGGGTTCGCTCGGCACCATCAGCTTCCAGCACGCGATCAGCGCGCTGCCCGCCGACCGCCCGCACGGCGTCGCGCCCGACGCGTGGATCCGTCTCGATGACAAGCTCGGCGTCGTCATCGCGTCTCGCAAGGCGAACGGCGGCGTGAGCGGCTATTTCGTCGTCAAGGAGGGCGGCTCGTGGCATCGCCTGATCACCGACAGCGGCGCCGAATCGGCCTGATCGGCTTGCAAGAGTCCTGAAAGCCGGTATCACGCACGGGCACCGACCGCGGCGCCGAATCGCTATGATCGGGCCCAGTGCCCAATCCGCTCCGCTCGCTCTCCGTCGATCCCTTCATCGTCGCCCTGATCGGTGCGGCTGCGCTCGGCTTTCTCGTGCCGGCGACGGGCGCCGTCGCCCCGATCGTCTCGTATGTGACGAAGGCTTCGATCGCGCTGCTGTTCTTCTTGCAAGGCGTGCGGCTGCAGCGCGCCGCCGTCATCGCGGGCCTGACGCACTGGCGACTGCAGCTGCTGACGCTTGCCTGCACGTTTGCGCTCTTCCCGGTGCTAGGGCTCGCGCTTCGTGCCGCCCTGCCCGGCCTGCTCGACCCATCTCTGTGGATCGGCGTGCTGTTCCTGTGCGCGTTGCCTTCGACGGTTCAGAGCTCCATCGCCTTCACCTCGATCGCGAAAGGCAACGTCGCCGCGGCAATCTGCGCGGCCACCGCCTCGAATCTCATCGGCATCGTGCTGACGCCGCTCCTCGTCGCGGCACTGCTGAATCTGCACGCGGGCGCCTCGCCGCTGGAGCAGATCGAGAGCATCGTTCTGCAGCTCCTCGTCCCGTTCATCGCGGGCCAGATCGCAAGTCGCTGGTTGCGCCCATGGGCGATGCGTCACGCGAGGCTGCTCACGATCAGCGATCGCGGCTCGATCATCCTCATCGTCTACGCGGCATTCAGTGCCGCCGTGCAAGCCGGCGCCTGGGCCCGGCTCTCGTGGGTCGACATCCTGAAGGTGATCGTCGTCTGTGCCGGGCTGCTCGCGATCGCGCTCGCCGTCACGCGCTTCGCGAGCCGCGCCGCGCGCTTTGCCCGTGAAGACGAAATCGCCGTGGTGTTCTGCGGCTCGAAGAAATCCCTTGCGACCGGCGTGCCGATGGCGAACATCCTGTTCCCGGCCGCGACGGTCGGTCTCGCGATCCTGCCGGTGATGGTGTTCCACCAGATCCAGCTGATGGTCTGTGCAGGCCTCGCGCGCCGCTGGGCGTCGCAGGCCCTCGCCGCCGGGCGCGCCGAAACTGGACCGCCCGTCACGTGAGCCTTGACCGCTCACCTCCCGTCCGCAGACTCGAACGCCAGCCGAAAAAGGGGACCGGGCCATGAAGATCGCGGATCTGTTCAAGGTGGAAGGCTACGGCGTCGTCGTCACCGGCGGCGCGAGCGGGCTCGGGCTCGGGTTCGTCGAAGCGCTCGCGGAAAACGGCGCGCGCGTCACGATGCTCGACATCGACGAGCCGCGCATCGCCGCGGAAACCGAGCGGCTGCGCAAGGCGGGGCTCGACGTGCGCGGGGCAGTCGTGGACGTGCGCGATCACCCCGCTCTCGACCGCGAGATCGACGCCGCCGCCAAACTCTACGGGCGGCTGGACGTTGTGTTCGCGAACGCAGGCATCGACTCGGGCCCCGGCTTCATCGGCCAATGGGTGGGCGCTAAACGCACGCGCAACCCGGAGGGCGAGCTGGAGAACTACACGGACGAGCGCTGGCAGCGGGTCATAGACATCAACCTGACGGGCGTGTTCGCCACCTGTCGTGCGGCTGCGCGGCACATGAAGCGGCAGAAGTCGGGGCGGATCATCATCACGACGTCCCTCGCGGCCCTGAAGAGCGAAGCGGTCATCGGCGCGGCCTACATGGCCGCCAAGGCCGGTGCGGCGCACTTCATGCGCAACGCCGCGCTCGAGCTCGCGACCTACAACGTCACGGTCAATGCCATCGCGCCCGGGTTCTTCATCACCAACATCGGCGGCGGTCACGCGCACAATCCCGCGACTCAGGAGGCCGTGGCGCGAAGCGTACCCATGCACCGGGTCGGCTGGCCCAAGGACATCGCCGGTCTCGCCCTCTTTCTGGCCTCGCCCGCGTCCGGGTATCTGACGGGCCAGCAGATCGTCATCGACGGCGGCTGGGGCCTCGGTGAGGTGGACTGACCGCGGCGGTTTTGATTAACGTTCCCAGGCGGGGCGGACGGGCGCCCCAACCCATTCCGACACAATCGACAACGAGGTCCGAAAAACTATGAAGGCGCTCTACTCCTTGGCGGTGCTCGCCGCACTGGCCGCCGGTTCCGCCCACGCGGCCTGCTCGTACCCCAAGGCGCCGGACAACATCCCCGACGGCAACACCGCGACGCTGGAACAGATGGTCGCCGCGCAGAAGGCCGTCAAGCAGTTTGATCAGGAGATCAATGCGTACACCGCGTGCCTGAAGCTCGAGAGCGACAACGCGGTCGCGCAGGTCGACCAGAGCGAGGACGACCCGAAGAAGAAAGAAGCGCAGAAGAAGGAGCTCGAGCGCGTGCAGATCCAGAAGCACAACGCCGCCGTCGAGGAAGACGAGGCGCTGGCCCAGCGTTTCAACGAGCAGCTGAAGGTCTTCAAGGCCAAGGCCGCGAAGAAATAACGCCTCTCGCCAGTCCCGTGCTCACACCGGCCGAAGCGGAGAAATTGATCGGGGAGCGCCTCGCGTGCCTCCCGATCGAATCCCTGCCGCTCGCGCAGTGCGCGGGCGCGGTGCTGCGCGAGAACATCTACGCCGAGCGCGACCAGCCGCCCTTCGACCGGGTGGCCATGGATGGCGTCGCGCTCCAGAGCGAAGCGTTTCGTGCGGGCGAGCGGCGCTACAAGATTCAGGCCGTGCAGGGAGCCGGAGATCCCGCGCTGACACTCAGCTCGCGCACGGCCTGTATCGAAGTGATGACCGGCGCCGTGCTGCCGGCGGAGTGCGACGCCGTCGTTCCCGTCGAGCAGATCTCGAGCCGCGACGGCGAGATCGAAGTCGCGCCGGGAATCGCGGTCGAGCCCTGGCAGAACGTGCACCGCCGCGGCAGCGACTCGCGTCAGGGCGCACTGCTGCTCTCGACGGGCACGCGTCTCACGGCACCGGAAGTCGCGATTGCGGCCTCGGCCGGCATGGCGCGGGTGCGCGTCAGCTCGCAGCCGATGGTGGTCGTGATCTCGACGGGCAACGAGCTCATCGAGCCCGGCGAACCGATCCTGCCGCACCAGATCCGGCGCTCGAACGTCTACGCCATTGTGAGCGCGCTGCGCCGGCACGGGTTTCAACGGGTGGCCGACGATCACGTCCGCGACGATGCCGACGAGCTGCGCGAGCGCCTGAAATTCCATCTCGACACGCACGACGTGCTGATCCTGAGCGGCGGCGTGTCGATGGGCCGCTTCGACCTCGTGCCCAAGGTTCTGCAGGAGCTCGGCGTCGAGGTGGTGTTCCACAAGGTGGCCCAGCGCCCCGGCAAGCCGCTCTGGTTCGGGATGGCCCCGACCGGCGCCGCGGTCTTCGCGCTCCCCGGCAACCCGGTCTCCACGCTCGTCTGTCTCGCCCGCTACGTGGTGCCGGCGCTATTTGCCTCGATGGGCCAGACGCCCGAGCGACCCGAGAAAATCGCGCTCGGCGGGCCGGTGACGGTCGGCGCGAACCTCGCCTCGTTCATGCCCGTTCGCGTCGAGATCGACGATTGGGGCCGCGCGTGGGCGTCCCCATCGCCGACGAATGGCTCGGGAGATTTCGTCGCCCTCGCCGGCACCGACGGCTTCGTCGAGCTGCCACCCGGGCCGAACACCTATCCAAAGGGGTTTGTCACCCGGCTCTACCGGTGGTAACAACCCCTTCACCATGTCCGCACCCGATGTCGTCCTCCCGCTGAGCGGGCTCCGTCAGCCCCGCGATACCCAGCACCGGCCGCTGCGCGATCTGCGCATCTCGGTGATGGACCGCTGCAACTTCCGCTGCCCGTACTGCATGCCGCGGGAGACGTTCCACGACAAGTACCAGTTCCTGCGCACCGCCGAGCGCCTGTCCTTCGAGGAGATCGTCCGGCTGGCGCGACTCTTCGTGCCTCTCGGCGTGCGCAAGCTGCGCCTCACCGGCGGCGAGCCGCTGCTGCGCGCGAATCTCGCGGACCTGATCGGCGATCTCACGAACCTGTCCGGCATCGAGGACGTGGCCCTGACCACCAATGGCGTGCTCTTGGCGCAGCATGCGTCCGAGCTGAAGGCGGCGGGACTCAAGCGCATCACCGTGAGCCTGGACAGCCTCGACCAGGACGTGTTCGCGAGGATGAACGGCGGCCTCGGCAGCGTCGAAGACGTGCTGAACGGCATCGAGCACGCGCGCCGCGCCGGCCTCGATCCGATCAAGATCAACGCCGTCGTCCAGCGCGGCGTGAACGACCACACGGCGCTCGATCTGGTCGAGCGCTTCCGCGGCACCGGCATCATCGTGCGCTTCATCGAGTACATGGACGTCGGCAACCGCAACCACTGGGAGCCGAAGCTCGTCGTGCCCTCGAAGGAGCTGGCCGCGCGGATCGATGCGCGCTGGCCGCTCGAGCCGCTCGAGCGCAACTATCGCGGCGAAGTGGCCGAGCGGTACGCGTTCAAGGACGGCGCGGGCGAGGTGGGTTTCATTTCGTCGGTCACCCAGCCCTTCTGCGGCGATTGTTCGCGGGCCCGGCTGTCGTCCGACGGCAAGCTCTACACGTGCCTGTTCGCCACGCAGGGCACGAGCTTGCGGGACGCGCTGCGCGCCGGAGCGAGCGACGATGAGCTCACGGAGCTCATCCGCAGCGTGTGGCTGAAGCGTGCCGATCGCTACAGCGAGATGCGCGCAGACCTGCGGCGTGCGGCGGACACGCAGCCGAAGGTCGAGATGTACTACATCGGCGGCTGATCCGGTGGCGGCACGCAAGCAGTCCGGACGCGGCCGCGATCACGGGCTCACTCACCTCGATCGCAACAACCGCCCGGCGATGGTCGATGTCGGCGCGAAAGAGGTGACCCATCGGGTCGCGGAGGCCGAAGCCCGGCTGACTCTGCCGCGCAACGTCGCGAAGGCGCTCGCGGCGAGCGGCCATCGGACCAAGAAGGGACCCGTTTTCGACACGGCGATCATCGCCGGCGTCATGGCGGCCAAGCGCACGCACGAGCTCATCCCGTTCTGCCATCCGCTCGGCCTGGACAAATGCGACGTCGAGATCGAGGCCGCGCGCGGCGGCGTCATCGTCATCCGCTGCCGCGTGTCCGTGCATCACCGCACGGGTGTCGAGATGGAGGCGCTGACCGGCGCGGCCGTGGCGGCGCTCACCGTGTACGACATGTGCAAGGCCCTCTCCCACGACATCGAGATCGGCCCGGTCCGGCTGCTGGCGAAAACGGGCGGCAAGCGTGATTTCCAACGGGAGACAGCGCGCAAGCGCCGGCGGGCGTAGGATTACGGGTCCTATGAACGCTTCCGTCCCTGTCCCCAAGGCGGCGACTGCGCCGGTGTACGGCCTCGTCCTCGCCGGAGGGCGTAGCACCCGCATGCAGCGGGACAAGGCCGCCCTCGAGTACCACGGCAAGACCCAGCTCGACTGGGCGATGGAGCTGATCCGGCCGTTCGTCGAGAAGGCCTTCGTGTCGGTGCGGCCCGATCAGGTGAGCGATCCGGTGCGCGCGAAGTATCCGCAGGTCGTCGACACGCACGAAAACCTCGGCCCCATCGCGGGCATCGTCGCGGCGCAGGCTCAGCATCCGGATGTCGCGTGGCTCGTGCTCGCGTGCGATCTGCCGTTTCTCGACAGCGCCACGCTGAAACACCTGCTCTGGGCACGGCAGGCGGACAAGCCGGCGACGGCGTACCGCTCGAGCCACGATGGACTGCCCGAACCGCTCTGCGCGATCTACGAGCCGAGCAGTCGCGAAGCGATCCTCGCCTATCTCCGCACGGGCAAGAACTGTCCGCGCAAGTTTCTGATCCAGTCGGACGCGCATCTGCTCGAAGAGCCCAACCCGCGCGCGCTCGACAACGTGAACACGCCGGAGGAATACGGCTCGGCCATGACCACTTTCAAACCGGAGACCGAACGCAAGAGCAAGAAGATTCGCGTGCAGTACTTCGCGCTTCTGCGCGAGCAGGCAGGACGCAGTGACGAGTCGCTCGTCACCACCGCACAGACCCCGCGCGAGCTCTACGATGAGCTGAAAGCGCGCTACCCGTTCACGCTGGCGGCAGAGATGCTGCGGGTCGCGGTGAACACGGAATTCGGCGACTGGTCGCAGCCGCTCGCCGACGGCGATGCCGTCGTGTTCATCCCGCCCGTCGCGGGGGGCTGATGAATACCTTTCGCTTCAGTCACGAGCCGCTGGACACGGCGGCGCTGCGCGAAGCGCTTCGCGATCCGGCGTGCGGAGGCTACACGTCCTTCGAAGGATGGGTGCGCAACCACAACGAAGGGCACAACGTCACGCGGCTGGAGTACGAGGCGTTCGAGCCGCTTGCCGTGAAGGAGGCCGAGCGCATCATGGCCGAAGCGGTCGAGCGCTTCGGCATCGAGCACGCGGCGTGCGTGCACCGTCTCGGCAGTCTCGCGATCGGGGACATGGCGGTGTGGGTGGGGGCTTCGGCTCGCCACCGGCACGAGGCGTTTCTCGCGTGCCGGTACATCATCGATGAAGTGAAGCATCGCGTTCCGATCTGGAAGAAAGAGCACTACGAGAACGGGGATTCCGGCTGGGTGAACTGCGAGCGATGCGCAGCGCCGAGCGCGCACGAACATGAGGACGCACGAGCGCACGGGCACGAGCACGGGCATGCCCATGCGCATGAGCACTCCGCGGCCGGGCGCGCCCGACAAGCGGCGCCCAACGTCACTCCCGACTACTCGCGCCAGATGGCCCTCAAGGAAGTGGGCCCCGCCGGTCAGGCGAAATTGCGCGCGAGCAAAGTGCTCGTGATTGGCTGCGGCGGGCTCGGAGTGCCGGTGCTCACGTATCTGGCGGGCGCCGGCGTTGGGCGAATCGGCCTCGTCGATGCCGACAAGCTCGAACCGTCGAATCTCCATCGGCAAACGCTCTACGCGCTGCACGACGTCGGCGAGTACAAGGCCGTGCTGGCAGCGGAACGGCTCAAGGCGCTCAATCCGGAAGTCGACGCGCGCGCCTACACGGTGCGCCTCACTGCGGAGAACGCTTCGGACCTCGTGGCCGAACACGACCTGGTCATCGACTGCACCGACAACTTCAGCACCAAGTTCCTGCTGAACGATGTCTGCGTGCGCCTGCGCAAGCCCGTGATCTTCTCCAGCGTGTATCAATATGAGGGCCAGCTGCAGATCGTCCGTCCCGATCGCGGCGGCGCATGCCTGCGCTGCGTGTGGCCGGAAGCGACCCGCGACGGGCTCGTCGGCAATTGCTCCGAGGCCGGTGTGCTCGGGCCGGTACCGGGCGTGTTCGGCTGTCTGCAGGCGCTCGAGGCGCTGAAGACGCTGCTCGACCTCCCCGGCCAGCTCGGCGATGAGCTGCTCGTGCTGGACCTGCTGACCCTGTCGACCTCGCGGGTGCGCATCCGTCGCTCGCCCTCCTGCCCCGATCACGCGAGCAATCGGGTCACGCGCGCCGCGCCCGTCACCGTTGCCGATCTGGAAGTCGCGTACGAATCGCTGGACGACGCGGCGGCGAATGGCTTGCAGGTCATCGATATTCGCGAAGCGAAGGAGCTCGTCGAGATGCCCACACCTGCGAGCAACGCGCGCCACATCCCCATGGCGGAGCTGCTCCACGGGAACGCGAACCTCGCGCCCGCCGGCAAGTACCTGCTGGTCTGCGCCAGCGGGCGCCGCAGCTACGCCGCGGCCGAAGAGCTGCGCTCGCGCGGCTTTGCCAATGTGTACTCGCTACGCGGCGGAGTGATCGGCCTCGCACGTCGCTCAGTGACCTGAGCCGCTCAGTGCTGCGCGAGTCCCCCGCCACGAAGCTCTTCACGCTCGCGGGCGCACTTCTGTTGGTCTGGGCCGCGCCCGCGCGCGCAGCCGATGACGACGCCGACAGCGATACACCGCTGTTCGACTACGCCATCGAGCAGCCCACTCACACCCAGCCCTTCAACGAGTTCGTCCGCAAGCAGATCACCGGCATCGAAGCGGAGATGGCGCGCCATCCGCCGCCGCCCGACGAGGACTGCGCACAAACGCTCGGGGCGAGCCGCTTCGCGCAGCAGTACTCGGATCTCGGCGCCGCGCGCGCCAACGCAGGCGACTACGACGCTGCCATCGAGACTCTGCAGAAGGCGGTGGCCTGCGCCCCGCGAGTGCCGGCGTACTACGCGCAGCTCGCCGCGGAGCTCATGCACGCCGGGCGGCTTGCCGAGGCGCGCGCGGCCGTGCAGCACGGCATCACGCTCGGCGAGCGTCCGGGCGCCGCGAACGCGCTCGACAGCCTGCTCATGCAGCTCGACTTCATCGACGAACGATGGGCCGACACGGTCGCGCGCCTGCGCGCCATGATCGCAACCGAATCGGACGATGAGCGCGCGGCCTATTACCAGTGCTTCCTGTGGTTGGCGCAGCGACGTGCCGGCGTGCGTCATCCCGAGCTCGCGGAACGCGCCGAATACGAGCAGTGGCCGGCCATCCTGCTGAGCATGCTGAAAGGCGAGGCGACCGAGGCGCAGGTGCTGGACGAAGTGAAGGCGCAGAAGAACGAGAAGCGCCGGCGCGAAGTGCTCGTCGAGGCGCTCTACTACGTCGGCCAGCTACGGCTCGCGAACGGCGAGACGGAGACCGCGCGGCGCTACTTCGCCGCGGCGGTCAATCTCAAAGTGCTGTACTTCATCGAGCACCACATGGCGCTCGCGGAAATCACCAAGATGCGGGAGCGCTCAGCCGAAGCCCCGAGCGCTGCAGTGGCACGATAACGATCCGGCGGACGCGCTGCTCGACAGGCGGACCGAGAGCGCCGGGACTCGGCCCTCGTCGCGCTCGGCCTCGACCCCGAGCGCGCGCCGGGACTCAGTATTCGTCGCGCTCGTCCTCGTCGTCGTCGAGGTCTTCGTCGTCCTCGTCGTCGTCATCCCAATCGTCGTCGTCTTCGTCCTCGTCTTCTTCCTCTTCTTCTTCGTCTTCGTCCTCGTCGGCGTCGGACCAGCCTTCCGGCTCATCGATCATCTCGAGGTCCATTTCGTGCCACGCCTCGAGGTCGATCTCCTCGATGTCGCCATCGAGGTATTCGATTTCGATGAGCTCCGAGTCCTCGTCGACCGACAGGACGCGGAACTGCTCTTCTTCTTCCAGGTTTTCGTACCACTGACCCGCTGTCGGTTCGTAATCTCTGCTCACCGCTCGCTCACCCTGTCCAAGCCCCATGTCGCGGGGACCGCAAGTGTAGGGGCACCCATGCGGTCAGGCAATGAGAAGGCGGCGCCGGGCGTGCGACACTATGGCTTCAGTTTGCGTATAGTTTTCGCACCATGCCCGCGCACCGTTCCGCCGCCGCATCACCCCTGATCTCCGCCAAACGAATCGTCGTGAAGGTGGGGTCGGCGCTCCTGGTCGATCCGGAAACCGGCAGGTTGAACCGGGCTTGGCTCGAGACCCTGATCGCGGACTTGCTGCGGCTGCACGAGCGGAATCAGCAGGTCATCCTGGTTTCTTCGGGCGCCATCGCGCTCGGCCGCCGGCAGTTGAAGCTCGCCAAGGGTCCGCTCCGGCTGGAAGAAAGCCAGGCGGCCGCGGCGGTCGGCCAGATCCGGTTGGCACATGCCTACAAGGAACTGCTGGAGGAACGGGGCGTCACCGTCGCGCAGGTGCTGCTCACGCTCGAAGACAGTGAGCGGCGGCGCCGTTACCTGAACGCACGCGCCACGCTCGAAGCGCTGCTCGAGTTGGGTGCGCTCCCTGTCATCAACGAGAACGACACCGTGGCGACTGCCGAAATCCGCTACGGCGACAACGACCGGTTGGCCGCACGCGTTGCGCAGATGGCGGGAGCGGACTGCTTGTTGCTGCTGTCGGATGTGGACGGTCTGTACACCGCAGACCCGAACACCAACCCAGGCGCCCAGTTCATCGACCGTGTGCTGCACATCACCCCGGAGATCGAGGCGATGGCCGGACGCACCGTGTCAGACGTGGGCTCCGGCGGCATGGCCACGAAGATCATGGCGGCGAAGATCGCCGTGTCGGCAGGCTGTCACATGTGCATCTCCGCGGGCCATCACCCGCATCCCGTCCGGCGCATAGAAGAAGGTGCGCGCGCGACGTGGTTCGTCCCGACGGCCACGCCGGCCGCGGCGCGCAAGCAGTGGATCGCGGGCACCCTGAAGCCGGCCGGCGCTCTGTGCATCGACGAGGGCGCGCTGAAGGCGCTGCGTTCGGGCAAGAGCTTGCTGCCCGCGGGTGTCACGGCGACACGCGGATCATTCGATCGCGGCGATACGGTGAGCGTCCTCGCACCCGACGGCACCGAGATCGCGCGCGGCATCGTCGCGTATTCCGATGAAGACGCAAAACGCATCCTCGGGCGGAAATCGAGCGAGATCGAAGCGCTCCTCGGGTTCCGCGGGCGTGCCGAAATGATTCATCGGGACGACCTGGCAATCCTGCGCGCACCGGCGCCGGCGCAGCGCGTGGAGGCCGTGCCGTGAGCAGCGAGATCGGACAAGTGATGGAGCAGCTCGGGCGCAAGGCGCTCGAAGCGTCCGCCGTGCTCGCGCTCGCACCCACGAAGCAGAAGAACGACGCGTTGAGCGCCGCAGCGAAAGCCATCCGCGAGCGCGCCGACGACATCCTGAATGCGAACGCGCAGGACATGGCCGCCGCGCGCGAACGCGATCTGAGCTCGGCCATGCTCGATCGCCTGCTGCTCGATGCGAAGCGCGTCGAAGGCATCGCGCGCGCCATCGAAGAAGTGATCGCCCTGCCCGACCCGATCGGCAGCGTCGCCGCCGAATGGGTGCGCCCCAACGGTCTGCGCATTCAGCGAGTGCGCGTGCCGCTCGGCGTGATCGGCATCATCTATGAGAGCCGCCCGAATGTGACCGCGGACGCCGGCGCGCTGTGCCTGAAGTCAGGCAACGCCGTCATCTTGCGTGGCGGTTCCGAGAGCGTGCTGTCGAGTCGCGCCATCCACGCATGCCTCGTTGCCGGCTTGCGCGCCGCGGGCCTGCCGGAAACCTGCATTCAGATCGTGCCGACCACCGATCGGGCGGCCGTCGGCTACATGCTCGCAGGCATGACGGACTACATCGACGTGATCGTGCCGCGCGGCGGCAAGAGTCTCATCGAGCGCGTGAAGCGCGAAGCGCGCGTGCCCGTCATCGGCCACCTGGACGGCAATTGCCACGTCTATGTCGACAGGGATTCCGACGTGCGCATGGCCATTTCTATCGCCGTCAACGCGAAGATGCGGCGTACCGGTATCTGCGGCGCCGCCGAGACGCTGCTGGTCGATCGGGCGTGCGTCGACACGCACCTCGCGCCGGTGGTGCGCGCACTGCTCGATGCCGGATGCGAAGTGCGCGGCGACGAGACGGTCCAGCAAGCGGACCCCCGCGTGCGCCCCGCCACCGAGGACGATTGGTACACGGAGTACCTGGATTCCATCATCGCTGCGCGCGTGGTGGACGGAGTCGACGGCGCCATAACACACATCAACAAATACGGCTCCGCGCACACCGAATCGATCGTGACCGAGAATGAGACGACTGCAGAGCGGTTCCTGCAGCAGGTCGATAGCGCGATCGTGCTCCACAATGCCTCCACCCAATTCGCCGACGGCGGCGAATTCGGCATGGGCGCCGAGATCGGCATTTCGACCGATCGCTTCCACGCCCGCGGCCCGGTCGGCGTCGCGGAACTCACCAGCTACAAGTACGTTGTCCGGGGGAAGGGCCAGACCCGGCCCTGAACGGAGTCACGCGCGCCCGCGCGTGTGTCACGTGGAATTGGCCCGCAGCTGTTCTGCCAGCGGTTTGTAACAGCGGCCCGCGGATGGGTCTGTCCGGTATCCGACACAAAGGGCGCTGCCTTTTGCTTAGGTTTGGCCGCGGGGGTAGACCGGATTTCGAAACACTATGGCGGGCATGACTGGCAACCGTCTCCTCGAAGCGTTCCTGCGCGAGAACTCGAACCTTCAATCGGCGCTGCAGCTCGTGACATATCCCGCGAGCCACGTGATCTATCGACAGGACCGGCCGGTGTCGCACGCCTACTTTCCTGTGGCCGGCGCACTGGCGCTGACAATCCACATGCGTGACGGTGCAGGCTGTGAGACCACCGCGGTCGGCAACGAGGGCCTCGTCGGACTGCCGCTGTACTACGGTCTGAGCTTCAGTCCTTATACGGTCGTCCAGCAGACCGAGGGACGCTCCTACCGGATGGCCGCGCCGGCTTTCCTGGACACCATCCGACGCAGCCCGCGACTGCAGAAATTGATGCAGCGGTACTGCGAGTACACCCTTCGCTTCGCGCATCAGACCGCCGCCTGCAATACGTTGCATACGATCAAGCAGCGCGCCTGCCGGTGGCTGCTGCTCGTGCAGGATCGCGCCGGGACGGAGCAGTTCGCCCTGCCCCAGGCGTTGCTCGCGCAGATGCTCGGCGTGCGCCGGCAGTCCATCAGTGAAGTGGCGACCTGGCTGCGCGAGAAGGGACTCATCGAATATCGACGCGGGCACATCACCATCGTGAACCGCAAGAAGCTGGAAGCCTCGGCCTGCTGCGAGTGTTACGGGGTGATGAACGCCTACTACAACCGCCTCATGCCCTCTGCGGCCTAGCTGGGTCCGGGCTCCGCCGACCCGGCCTGCCCCGCTACGGGGCGCCGTTTACTCCTTGAAAATCCGTCGTTTGGACACACCTTAGCGGCTCGGCCGGCGACCCGGTAAAGTGCCGGGGCCGCCGAACCGCCGACCGGCGAACCGGTCGAATCGGTGTTTGTTGATGAACCCCTAACCCACTCGTCGGAGCCCAAACCGCCGCCATGAAACGGATATTCCTGTTTCTCGCGACCAACCTTGCGATCCTCGTCGTCCTGTCGATCGTCTGCCAGATCCTCGGGATCGACCGCTACCTCGCCATGCGCGGGGGCAACCTCGGGCAGCTGCTCGCCTTCGCGGCCGTGTTCGGCTTCGGGGGCGCATTCATCTCGCTCGCCATCTCGAAGTGGATGGCCAAGCGCGCGATGGGTGTGCGGGTCATCGAGCAGCCGCGCAATTCCACAGAGAGCTGGCTCGTGGCCACGGTGCGCCGTCAGGCGCAGGCCGCGGGCATCGGCATGCCCGAGGTCGGCATCTTCGATTCGCCCGAGCCGAACGCCTTCGCCACCGGCCCGAACCGCAACAACGCACTCGTCGCGGTGAGCAGCGGTCTGCTGCAGCGGATGAACGAAGATGAGATCGAGGCGGTGCTCGGCCACGAGATCACGCACGTCGCCAACGGCGACATGGTGACGCTCACCCTGATCCAGGGTGTCGTGAACACGTTCGTGATCTTCCTGTCGCGCATCATCGGCAACCTCGTCGACCGCACCCTGTTCCGTTCGGAAGACGGGCGCGGGCCGGCGTACTTCATCTCGGTGATCGTCTCGGAGATCGTGCTCGGCATTCTCGCGAGCATCATCGTCGCCTGGTTCTCGCGCTATCGCGAGTTCCGCGCCGACAGCGGCGGCGCACGCCTCGCCGGCCGGCAGAAGATGATCAGCGCGCTCGAGAGACTGAAGTCGGTGCACGAGCCGCTGCCCGCGCAGTTCGCCGCGTTCGGCATCTCCTCGGGCCAGGGTCCGAGCGGCTTCAAGCGACTCTTTTTGAGTCACCCGCCGCTCGATGAGCGCATCGCAGCGCTGCAGCGAGCCGCGACTTAAGCCTCACGCTTCCATCCTTCGAACGTCGCTTGCAACGCCCGGCCTCGCGCCGGGCGTTTTGCATCTGAACGCGCGCAATTCCCGTATTGGCCCACGTGGGTTCATGAGAACGCGACTGTCTTCGGTGGGCGACGTGTCGCCGGCCGCCGTCATTCACAAGGGGCCGCAGCCATGGCTACATTGCGCGCGCGAAATTGGGGTGGGTCTATTAATCACGGAACGGTCTCATCGTCGGACAACGGAGCGAGTGCTGTCGCGGCATCGCCCGGTCTGGCGCGAAAACTTCTGAGCTGGTTCGACACCAGCTCGCTCACGGCATCGACTTATGTCGCCGGCAACGACAGCAGCGCCGAGAAGATCGACTGGGCGCGCATTTTGCCGTTCCTGTTGATGCACATAGTCTGCCTCGCCGTCATCTGGGTAGGCTGGAGTCCAATAGCGGTCACGACTGCGGTCGTGTTCTATGCGGTCCGCATGTTCGCGATCACGGCGTTCTATCACCGCTACTTCTCGCACCGCTCGTTCAAGACTTCGCGCGTTGCGCAGTTCATCTTCGGAGTGCTCGGCGCGACGGCGGTACAGCGCGGGCCGGTGTGGTGGGCCGCGCATCATCGCCATCACCACGCGCATTCCGACAAGCCGGCCGACGTGCATTCACCCGTCCAGCACGGCTTCATCCGCGCGCACATGGGCTGGTTCCTGTCGAAGAAAGGGTTCACGCCGGATCTGAAGTGCGTGCGCGATCTCATGAAGTATCCCGAGCTGCGGCTGCTCGATCGCTTCGACATCCTCGTGCCGATCGTCTTCGCCGTCGCGATCTTCTGCTTCGGCGTCGTGCTGAAGCACAGAGCGCCGGAGCTCGGCACCAGCGGCTGGCAGATGCTCGTGTGGGGCTTCTTCATCTCCACGATCGCCTGCTATCACGGCACGTACACGATCAACTCGCTGTCGCACGTGTTCGGCCGGCAGCGCTATCGCACCGGAGACGAGAGCCGTAACAACTGGTTCCTCGCGCTGATCACGCTCGGTGAAGGCTGGCACAACAACCATCACCACTATCCGAGCTCGTGCCGGCAGGGTTTCTACTGGTGGGAATTCGACGTCACGTATTACCTGCTGAAGGTGATGTCGTGGCTCGGGATCATCTGGGACCTGCGCGCGGTCCCGATTTCCGCGCGCGATCATTCACCTCGCAGGATCAAGAGGGTGTCATGAGAGTCGCGATCATCGGCTCCGGCATTGCAGGGATGACGGCCGCCTATCGTCTGCACCGCGAGCACGACGTCACGGTATTCGAAGCGGGTGATCATTTCGGCGGGCACACGTACACGCTCGATATCGACGTCGCCGGACGCACTTACGCGGTGGACATGGGCTTCATCGTGTTCAACGACCGCACGTATCCGAGCTTCGTCGCGATGATGAACGAGCTCGGTGTCGAGTCGCAGCCGTCCAACATGAGCTTCTCGCTGCGCTGTGAGCGCACCGGGCTCGAGTACAACGGCACTTCGATCAACTCGCTGTTCGCACAGCGTCTCAACTTCGTGCGACCGTCGTTCCTGCGCATGATCGCGGACATCCTGCGGTTCAACCGCGAGTCCCCGAAACTGCTGCTGGCGCACGACGCATCGCTCACGCTGGGGGAATATCTCGCGCAAGCCGGCTATTCGCGGCCGTTCATCGAGCGCTACATCGTGCCGATGGGCCGGGCCATCTGGTCGGCTACCGAAGAGGCCATGCTCAAATG
>DASTRY010000010.1:0-4865 GCA_035760965.1 Steroidobacteraceae bacterium
CGCGCGCTGTCACCGGCGCAGTCATCACAGGTCTCGCAACTTGGGCGATCGCGGCAGCGGCCTTCGCGCACCACTCGTTCGCGATGTTCGACCACGACCATCAAGTCAAGCTGAACGGTACGGTCAAGAGCTTTCAGTGGACCAATCCGCACGTCTACATTGAGCTCGACGGGCACAACGTCAAGGACGAGGCGAGCCAGCCGCAGCACTACACGATCGAGTGCGCAAGTCCGGGCATCCTCAATCGTGTCGGCTGGAAGTTCAACATGATCAAGCCGGGGGATGTGATCACCGTGATCATCGCGCCGCTGCGCTCGGGCGAACCCGGCGGGCTGCTGAAGCAGGTCACGCTGCCGGATGGGCGCAAGTTCGGCAACGGCGGGCCTGCCGGTAAGCCGAACATCGAATGAGGGAGGGCGCACGAGTGACGGCATCGAACACGGCGCGCTGCTCGACGCGAGCGCTCCTTTCGACTGTGGCATGGCTTGCCGCGGCTGCAAGCGTCGCGTGGGCGGCGGAGCCCGCTAATCCCGCCGCCGCGGCGAACACCCCCGCGGACAACTCGTCGGCGGCGGGCAAGAAAAAAGAGGAGCCGGCCGCGGGCGGCACCGCGGCGCTCGATCCGCGCACGATGATGACGGGGCAGTGGAGCCGCTATCCCGAGATGGGCGAGGAGCCCGATCCGAAATTCCCACCGCCGCCGGCGATTCCGCCGCCGCCGCTGAAGCCGCAATATGTGGCCGAGTACGAAGCGCGTCGCAAGGCGGCGGCCGAAGCCGACGCCAAAGGCCAACCGCTCTACACCAACTACACGGCGTGTCTGCCGGACGGCATGCCCGCGATGATGATGGGCATGTTCCCGATGGAAGTGCTGCAAACACCGGGGCAGGTCACGATCATTCAGGAGGCGTACAACCAGGTCCGCCGCATCTACATGAACGACACGCTGCCGGCGCCCGAGGATGCCGAGCCGCTCTTCTGGGGACATTCGAGCGGCAAGTGGGAGGGCGACACGCTCGTCGTCGAGACGATCGGCATCAAGACGAGCGTACGCTTTCGCGACGCGCCGCACGGCATCCACATGCGCATTCACGAGCGGCTGCGGCTGCTCTCGCCGGACATGATGGAGGACCAGATCACGGTCACCGATCCGGAATATCTCACCGGACCGTGGAGCTTCAAGTACATGTACAAGCGCATGCACGGCTACAAGATCAACGAGTACGTGTGCGAAGCGAATCGTGAGATGTTCGATCCCGAGACCGGCGGCGTGAAGCTGCGCCTCGGGAAGTGACGCCGCTCGCCGACAATTGACTTGCATCCGGCTCCGCCGCTCCCTCGTAGCGAAGACAGAAGGGTGGTGGAGACACGGCATGTTCCGTACGAGAGCGGGCCTTGCGGCCCTGTTTGCAATTGTCGCTGTGTGGGGCGGTGCCGCGTCTGCGCGCGCCGACAATGCCATCGCGCAGCTCATGGCCGAGGGGGACGCGTACGACGCGAAGCTCGACAACGTGCACGCGTTGCAGGCGTATCTCGAGGCCGAGAAGCTCGGTGCGACCGGAGCCGAGACCCTGTACCGAATTGCGCGCCAGTACGCGCTGCGCATGAACGACACGAGCTCGGAGTCCGCGCAGCGCGATCTCGCGGAGACCGCGCTCGCCTATGCGAAGCGCGCCGTCGCCGCCGATCCGCGGAACGCCAAAGCGCAGCTCAGCGCCGCGGTGTGCTACGGCCGGCTCGTGCCTTACGTGAGCTCCAAGCAGAAAGTGGAGTTTTCGCGCCTCATCAAGGAGCACGCGGACATCGCTCTGCAGCTCGATCCGACGGATTCGTACGCGTGGCACATCCTCGGCGTGTGGAACTACGAGCTCGCCAAGATGGGGCCGTTCATGCGCGGGGTCGTGAAGGTGGTCTACGGCGCGATTCCTCCGGCATCGAACGAAGAAGCCGTACGGCTGCTGCGCAAGGCCGTGGAGATCGCGCCGGAGCGCGTGTCGCATCATGTCGAGCTCGGCCGCGCGTATTTGGCGCTCGGTATGAAGAACGAGGCTCGTGCCGAGCTGGAGCGGGGACTCGCTCTGCCCGATCGGGAAAAAGATGATCCGGTCTCGAAGCAGCGTGCCCGGGAGGCCATGGCGGCGCTTTGATAGCGCTCACGGGTGGCCTCTGCGCAACGAACCGCTATCCCGATAGGACGACCGCCGCGCGCCGTGCTTCGCGTCGCCCGTCGTTGGAAAACGGCCGGTGATTTCCCTGTGAGTCGATTTGTCGTTCCGTATTAGTCGATTGTTCCCCTTGCGGCCGTGACAGTTTCCGCAGTCGGCGCAACAGTACGAAGGCGCTCGTGCCTTTCCTGCTACAGCGCCAAATTCGGAGGGGGACATGAAGAAAGCATTCGCGCTCGGCGCGACGACTGCCTGTGCCGTTGCCATGTCGCTGCTGAACGCGTCGCCGGCCGTCGCGCAACAACAGCCGCCGCCGGCACCTGCAAACACCGACACCGGCGGGCTCGAAGAGGTGGTCGTCACCGCGCGCTATCGCCAAGAGAGTCTGCAACAGACGCCCATCGCGATCACCGCCATCACCGCGCAGGACATTCAGCAGCGCGGGTTCGAGAACGCGGCGGAAATCGCGTACACGGTGCCCAATGCGAGCTTCCGTCCTGCGCAGGCCGCATTCGGCAACACGATGACCGCCTTCATCCGCGGCATCGGCCAGAACGATTTCCTGCCGGAGTTCGAGCCGGGTGTCGGTATCTATTTCGACGACGTGCTGTATCCCGTGACCATGGGGTCGATGATCGACCTCATGGACCTGGAGCGCGTCGAAGTGCTGCGCGGGCCGCAGGGCACGCTGTTCGGGCGCGGCTCGATCGGCGGCGCCGTGCGCTACGTCAGCAAGAAGCCGCAAGGTGACAACACCGGTCAGATCTCGCTGACGTACGGGCGCTTCGATCGGCTCGACGTGCGCGGCACCTATGACTTCGCGCTCGCCGACAATCTGTTCGTGCGCGCCACCGGCGTCTCCAAGCAGATGGATGGCTATCAGGACGTCTACGACTTCGCGTGCATCAATCCGGGTCAGGCCGGCACGCTGCCGGTGCTGACGCCGAATCGCAACTCGGGCTGCAAGCTCGGCACCCAGGGCGGAACGGACGTCACGGGAGCGCGCCTCAGTGTTCGCTACGTCGCGAGCGACAACCTGGAGTTCTCGCTCATCGGCGATTACCTCAACGACAATTCGCCGGTGCGCGCCGACACACTTGTGAGCGTTACGGGCCCAGCCGGCCCGTTCGCGGTGTGGAGCGATCACTATCTCTTCCCGACGTATGGCGTGAAGTTCGACAACCGTTTCGTGCCGAACAACCGCTTCGTGTCCTATGCCACGTACATGGACCCGAAGAGCGGCCTCGCCTTCCAGCCGACGACCTCGCTCAAGCAGGACGGCGTCTCCGGCAAGATGGACTGGAAGATCAACGATGCCGTACGCATGGAGCTCATCGGCGCCTATCGCGAATTCGAAGGCCGGTTCGCGACCGACGCGGATCAGTCGCCGGTCAACGAGCAGACCGTGGACGGCCACCCGCTCTTCAATTCCCGCTCGGCCGAGCTGCGCTTCAGCGGCCGCATGTTCGACAAGGCGGACTGGACGGTGGGCGGCTTCGTCTACAACGGCCACTTCCACAACGCGCAGGTCGTCAGCATTCCGGCGCTGATCTTCGCGGGGGTGTACGGCGGTGTCGTCGGCAATCCGCCGAGCACGGATCCGGCCGTGATCGCGGCAGCCGAAGCGGCCGGCGCGAACGTCATCGACAACGTGGCCAAGGTGCTGGTCAACGGCAACAACCTGACGGATTCGGAGAACCGCTCGGTGTTCGCACACGTCGTGTACGACCTCACCGACAGGCTGTCGATCACCGCCGGCGTCCGTGAGTCCAAGGACATCAAGAACGAGCGCTTCGACAACACGATCGTGCGCACTTCCCTCGATACCGAGGAGAACCACTTCGACTGGAAGGCCGGCCTCGACTACAAGTTCACGGACGCCGTGCTCGGCTATGTCTCGGCGGCGACGGGCTATCGGCCGCAGTCGTTCAATCCGCGACCGTTCCAGCGCACGCAGTTCGTGAAGGTGGATGGCGAAGAGGCCACCTCGTACGAGATCGGCATGAAGGGCGACTTCCTCGAGCGCCGCTTGCGTGTGAACGCCGCCGCGTTCTACATCGACTACGGTAAGCGCATCGTGGGTGTTGCGGGTGTCGAGTGCTCGCTGAGCCCGGCGGATCCAGGCTCGGGGCCGCCCATCTATGACACCGTGGCGCCAGGCACACCCGGGTCGGTCACGGATGCGCTCGGCAATGTCTGCTTGAGCACGCGCACGACGTCGCGGACCTTCTATCAGAACTTTCCCGGCAAGATCAAAGGCGGCGAGCTCGAGATCGCCTTCCGCCCGGTCGATGCGCTCATGATCACCGGCTCCTACGGCTACACGGACTTCACCGCCGATGACCTCGAGGGCCCGAACATCGTCGTCAGCCGGCCGCCGTACGTGCCGCAGTCGAACTGGACGGTCGGCGCTTCGTACGAGTTCGGCTTCAGCGGTGGATCCGCACTGACGCCGCGCATGGACCTGTATGGCCAGAGCGAGATCTGCACCGGCGTCACCTCGCGAGCCTCGTGCTCCGACGGCTACGAGTTGCTCAATGCGCGTCTCGAGTGGAGCAGCCCGGAGCGCACGTGGACGGTGGCACTCGGCGCGAACAACCTGACGAACGAAGACTACTTCTACAACAAGTTCGATCTGTCGGCGTTCGGTCAGCCGACGACGGAAGGCCAGCCGGGCGCGCCGCGCGAGTGGTACGTCGC
>DASTRY010000011.1:0-100325 GCA_035760965.1 Steroidobacteraceae bacterium
GCCGGTCAGAACGCCATTGGTGCGCTGCTTACGGGCATGGGGAAGGACGGCGCCAAGGGCCTGAAGGAGATGCTGGCCGCCGGCAGCCGCACGGTCGCGCAGGACGAAGCCACCAGCGTCGTGTGGGGTATGCCCGGCGAAGCCGTCGCGATCGGCGCCGCGGAAAACGTCGTGCCGATCGACGACATGGCCCGCCATCTGCGGGCCCTCGCGGAGGGAATGGACTTCACAAAACAGGCGGGCGCGCTGTAACGCCGATTCGGGCCGTGGCAGTCTCAATTTTGGCGCGCGCCGGCCGTTATGGTGGATGTCCGCGTCGTGCGAGCACGTGCGGGCAGGCGGGACGCCGCGTTTTCATGATCAAGGTGTGAGATGGCACAGAGCTCTCAGGCGGCCGATACCGGAATCAGCGATCCGGAAGCATTTGCGTTCGTACAGGCACTCGCAGCCGAGCTCTCGACCGGCAAGGTCGAGCTGCCGAGCTTCCCCGATATCGCCATGCGCGTGCGCCAGGTGCTGGCGGACGACAACGTCAGCCCCGAGAAGGTGGTGCGCGTGGTCGGCTCCGAGCCCGCCCTCGCCGCCCGCCTCCTGCAGCTTGCGAACTCCGCGGCGCTGAACTTCAGCGGCAAGGCCGTTACCGACCTGCGGACGGCGGTGGCGCGCATGGGCTTCAACATGGTCCGCAGCGCCGCCATCGCGTTCGCCATGTCGCAGCTGAAGAAGGTGGACGCGCTCAAGGGCCTCGAGAAGCCGCTCGATGCCTTGTGGAAGCGGAGCGCCTCGGTGGCGGCGATGAGCCACGCGGTGGCGCGGCGCCTCGCGAAAGTGAATCCGGACACCGCCCTCCTCGCCGGTCTGCTCCACGGCATCGGGCAGCTCTACATTCTCACGCGCGCGGCGAAGCATCCGCAGCTCTTTGCGAACGAAGCCGTGTATCACAACATCGTGCGCGACTGGCATTCGAGCATCGCGAAGGCCTTGCTCGAGAACTGGGACATGGCGGAGGAGATCGTCGAGGCCGTCGGCAACTACGAGGACATCGGCCGCGCGCACACCGGCCCGACGGACCTCACGGACGTGTTGACGGTGGGCTATCTCATCGCGTCGTATCGCGACCATCCCGAGAGCATCGAGCTCAACATGGAAGGCGTCGCGGCATGCTCGCGCATGCAGCTCGATCGCGCGGGATACGACAAGCTCATCCAGGAGTGCGGCGAGGAAATCGCCGCGATCCAAGCGGCACTCGGGCGCTGAGCGAGTCTGCGCTGCCGGAAAGGTCATGTCCTCCGCCGCACCCGCCAGTCACGACACCGTAGCGCTCGCATTGGGAGGCGACGAGTCGTTCCTGTTCGTGCAGGCGCTGGCGACGGAGCTGTCGAGCGGCAAGGTCGAGCTTCCCGGATTTCCGGATATCGTGATGCGCGTCCAGCGCGTGCTCGCGGACGAGAACGTCGACACCGACTGCATCGTCAAGGTGATCGGCGCAGAGCCTGTGCTGGCCGCGCAGCTGCTGAACGTGGCCAACTCCGTCGCGCTGAATCCCTCCGGACGGCCGGTCATCGACTTGCGCAGTGCGGTGGCGCGCGTCGGGCTCAATACCGTGCGGACGGCGACCATCGCGTATGCCGTGCGTCTCCTGCGGAGCTCCGAGGAGCTGAAGCCGATCGCGAATCAGCTCGAAGCACTGTGGCAGCGAAACGTGCTCATCGCGAGCCTGTGCTACGTGGTCGCGCGGGCGCGCTCGCGAGTGAACCCCGACACGGCGCTGCTGACGGGCATGCTCCACGGTGTCGGCCGGCTCTGCATCATGACGCGAGCCGTGCGCCATCCGACGTTGTTCGCCAATCCCTCGACGTATCACCTGATCGAGCGCGATTGGCACCTGAGCATTGCGGTGGAATTGCTGACGAACTGGGGCGTGAGCCCGGAGATCGTCGCCGCGGTGCGCGACTCGGAGGACTACGCCCGCGATTCGCGCGAAGGTCCGACGCTGACCGATGTGCTGATGGCCGCGAACGTGATGGCCGTCTATGCCGGCCAGCCGGAGTTCCTCGAAGCCCGCCTGCACTCGATCAAAGGGATCGCGAATCTCGGCCTGAACCGCCGCATCTGCGAGCAGCTCACCGAGGAATCCGCGCAGGAAATCGCCGCGCTTCGCGAAACGCTCGGCTGAGCCGCTTCAGGCGTTCGCCTTGGCGACCGGCTTGAACTGGATGCTCACCTCGCGCCCGATGGCGCGTGCCGCCTTGATGAGCGTGTCGAGCTGAATGGTGACATTGGCCGGATCGAGCACGCGATCGAGCTGCGACCGGCTCGTGCCCATGCGCTTCGCCATCTGCGGCTTGGAGAGCCCTTCGCGGGCCATGCCTTCCTCGAGCAGCTCCGCGATCACCCGCTTGACAGCGGCCGCTTGCACCGGCTCGTAGAGGTTCTCCTCTTTGAGGAAGTCGTCGAACGAGGAGCCACGATGACTATTCACGGTCTTTCTCCTGCCACTCCTGCCAGCGACGCGCGCCGAGCTCGAGCTCTTCCGGCGGCGTCGTACGGGTTTTCTTGATGAAGCCATGCAACAGTACGATCTCTCCGCCATGCACCGCGAACAACACTCGGGCGATCCGGTTGTCGAGAGTGGTGCGGACCTCCCAGATGCCGTTGCGCAAGTGATCGACACGCGGCTTGCCAATGGGCCAGCGGTATTGCACGTAGGCAATGTCCTCGCCGACTTTCTGCCGATCGTGCTTCGGCAGTGCTCTCAGCCATTCGCGTACCGGCTCGCGCCCCGCTGCCGTGCGGAAAAACACAGCGGGCAGCTTTCGCAATCTAAACATGGCAACAGTACCTCATACGGTACATCGGCGCAACTCCTCTTCGCGCGTCCCTCGGGTGACGCGAGCGCAGATTGCGCGCAGCCGCGCTCGTTCGCAGCGAGCGTTCTTGTTGGAAACATCGAGCAATGCACGCGTCACGCTGGCGCCCAGCGCGCGCGTCGACCGAGTGACCGCGACCCGCCGCGGCGGACTTTTCAGCTCACAGTGGACGTGAAATCAGGCCTTCGGAGGGATCTGAAGCAGACTTCGGTGGAATTGAAGCAGACTTCGGTGGAAGTGAAGCGAGGCTTCGGTGGAAGCGAGCTCAGGCTTCGGTCGCGAGCACGCGCCCCGAACGCGGCGCGGCGGTATAACCCTTGGGACCGTAGGTCGCAGGCGCTTCCGGACGCTGCCCGGTCAGCGCGCCGAGCAGCCCTTCGACACGGCGCATGCGTGCGAACACGAGCGCGCCGTTCTTGTCGTTCAACGCGCGGCACCGCGCGGCACCTGCGGTCGACTCAGCGAGTCGCGTCTCGAGAGTACGGCGCGGATCGCACCACGCGAGCAGCTCCTGCAAGCCACCGAGATCGGCGGGCTTGCCGTGCGCACGGCAGAGCGCGCGCCGCTCCTCTTCGATCTGCAGCAGTCGCCCGACGACGATCTGCCGCTCCTCCATCGCCTTCTCGAGCGACTCGACGTCGTTGGCGACGAGGATGGCATGCTCGCGTTCGAGCAAGCCCGCGAGCTGGTGCAGCAATGCCCCTTCCTGAGAAAGGAGAGTCGCGAGACTCTCGCGACAAATGGCCGGATCCACGTCCTATTGCTCTTTTTCACCGAGCGGCGCGAGCGCCTGCTCGAGCTGCATGAGCCGATCCGCGATCCGTTCCGGAGAGATGTGATAGCGGCCCTCCGCGAGGGCGCTGCTGATGGCGGCCACCCTGGCCTCGTCCACTGCCGGCATATCCTTCACCTGCTGCTCGAGATCGGCCAACTGCAGGGCCGTGCCCGTGATCTGCACGTCCGCGCTCGCAGAGGCTGCGCCTGGTTCCGCGCGCCCGCCGGTCGTCGCATCGCGCACGCGTTCGACGGCGCGACCGGAGCCCACCGGCCCGGTGCGGTTGTCAACGCCGCTGATTTTGCTAGCCACGTCCGGCCTCCTCGATCCAGTGAACCCATTATCGACCTGCATGCGGATAACTTTAGGGTGTGATTCGAATCACGTCAGGACTTTCCACGACGCCCTCGACGATCCGGTTGGAGCTTATGTTCTGCACCTTGACCCGGCCCTGGGCGGCGGCGTCGTTCAGGGCCACGCCGGCAGCCCGCACCTCGAGGCCGCCGGCGGCCGCCAGCAACGTCACGTGCTGGCCGCGCTTGACGACGAGGTCGTCCATCATGGCGTCGGCCGTCAGCGCCGCTCCGGCGCCGAGAGGCCGCTTCAGCGTGCGGCCGCTGAGCTCGGCCACATCTGTCAAATAACTGGCGCCGGTGCCGGGCACGACGCGTGTTTGGATCTCCACGTCGTCCGCAGTGAGACGTGTGCCTCGGTTTGCAGCCCGTCGCAGCACCAGCACCGGTGTTTGCGTCTCGAGCGTTATCGGCACGTACACCGTCCAACTGGAGCTCGCCGCGCAACTGACCGCGACGGTCATGCGGTCTCGAAAGGTCGCACCGCTCGGTAACGACACTTTCAAAGGCGTGGGACACGCCGCGAGCCGCAGCCGCGAATCGATCGTGCCGACGTTGACGGTCACGGCGCTGCGTCCCTGCTTCGGCACGTGCTCGGTCACGAACGTCTGCGCGGCGGCGCGAATCGCATCGAGCGACTGCATGCTTTCGATCTGCGCGAGCGCGGGCCCGCAAAGCGTGCCGACGGCAAGCCACGCGAGCACGCGTCGGAATGTCGACGTCGTCTTCATAGCGGGAGCTGACGTTGCAAACGGCGCGCCAAGTGAGTGCGCGTCGCGGCCCCCTCAAGTTTCGAGCCGCGTGCGCCGATACTCCGCACACGCGCAGCACGCGCGGCGCTTCGCTGCCTCTTTGCCGCGAGGCCGGCGGCAAGCGCTTGCCGCTCGAAGTGAACGCCATCACGAAAATTCGCGCCGGGCTGCGGCGCGCGGCACGTACCGGCTCGTTTTCGGCGCATGGCATACCTATTGCTTTCGTCCCGTCAGGTCATTTTTCTGGCGGGCACGACATGCCGATCAATCTGGATGCCTACCTCGGCGTCCACGCAGACGCACTGAAGATTCGCGGACAACGCACCGAGGTGCTGGCGCGCAATCTGGCGAATGCGGACACGCCGGGCTATCAGGCACGCGACATCGACTTCCGCGCAGCGCTTGCGCAGGCGGGTGGTGCAACGGGTGCCGACGCGCCCGTCGCGATGCGCGCGACGAACGCCCATCACATCAGCACGAGTGACGATGCGAGTGGGATCTCGAACGCCAACCTGAAGTATCGCGTGCCGCTCGCTCCCTCCCTCGACGGCAACACCGTCGACGTGCAGATGGAGCAAGCCGCGTTCGCCGAGAACGCCGTGCGCTTTCAGGCCACCCTCACCTTCCTCCAGAACCGCTTTCGCGGCCTCCTGACCGCGATTACCGGTCAATAAAGGACACGCGCATGCCGTCCTTCAAAGTATTCGACATCGCCGGGTCCGGTCTGGCCGCGGAATCCGTGCGCCTCAACACGGTGGCCAGCAACCTGGCCAACGCGGACAGCGTGAGCGGCGACCCGAACAAGGTCTATCGGGCGCGCCATCCGGTATTCGAAGCCGTGCGCGCACAGCTCGCCGCCGGGCAGCTGAACGACGGCAGCGGTGCTGCCGTGCGCGTGCGCGGAATCATGGAGAGCGACGCGGCCCCCACCGCGCGTTACGAGCCCGGCAACCCGCTCGCCAACGCGGACGGCTACGTCTACGCGCCCAACGTGAACATCGTCGAGGAGATGGTCGACATGATCTCGGCCTCGCGCGCGTATCAGAACAACGTGGAAGTCATGAACACGTCGAAGGAGCTGCTGCTCGCGACGTTGAAGCTGGGCCAGTAATCCATGAGCACCCCCATCAATCCGTACGACTTCCTGAACGGCTCGCACTCGGCGGCCAGTCAGGCCGCTGCCGCTGCCTCGCAGAACGCGCAGGCGAATCAGCAGCTCGGCCAGAACGAATTCCTGAAGCTGATGCTCGCGCAGCTGAAGAACCAGGACCCGACGAAGCCGGCCGATCCGACGCAGTTCCTCTCGCAGCTCGCGCAGTTCAGCACGGTCACCGGCATCCAGAACGTGCAGACGTCCATGGAAGATCTCGCGGCTTCGCTGCGCTCGACGCAGATGCTGAACGGCGCCTCGCTCGTCGGCCACGACGTGCTCGCGCCGGCAACGACGAACACCATCGAAGCCGGACAGTCCGTGAAGGGTGCCGTCGACGCGCCGAACGGTACGTCGGAGATTCTCGTGGCGATCAAGGACGGCAGCGGCGCGCTGGTGCGCGCGTTCACGACCCGCGCCTCCGCCGGCATGAACGAGTTCAACTGGGACGGCAAGGACAATCTCGGCAACGCGGTGCCGGCCGGCCAGTATCACTTCGAAGTGACCGCGAACGTCGCCGGCCAGGCCGAAGCGCTCGACCCGCTGCTCTCGAGCAAGGTCGCGAGCGTGACGATCGATCCGAAGAACGGCTCGCTCACTCTGAACACCAGCACGGGCGCGGTACCGCTGACCGATGTCCGCCGCGTGCTGTAACCCCTTTCTGCAGGAGATTTCCGCATGCCTTTCCGTCTCGCCCTCTCCGGTCTGAACGCCGCCCAGACGGACCTCACCGTCACGGCGAACAACGTGGCGAACGTTGCGACCACCGGATTCAAGGGCTCGCGCGCCGAGTTCGCGGACCTGTTCGCCGCGACTCAGCAGGGTGTCAGCGCCACGGCCATCGGTAACGGTGTGCGCGTCGCGGCCGTCACGCAGCAATTCTCACAGGGCAACATCGACTTCACCGACAACAGCCTCGACCTCGCGGTCAGCGGCAACGGCTTCTTCGTGCTGAACGACAACGGCGCGTTGAGCTACTCCCGCTCCGGCGCGTTCCAGGTGAACAATCTGGGCTATGTCGTGAACGCGAAGGGCCAGCGCCTGCAGGTCTATCCGCCGCTTCCGAACGGTGGCTTCAACACCGGCGGTCTCAGCGACCTCTCGCTGACGACCGGCGTGAGCGCGCCGAACGCGACCGCGAATGTCGACGTGGTGGCGAACCTGCCGGCGTCGGCGACCGCGCCGACGAACCCGACGTTCGATCCGGCCGATCAGTCGAGCTACAACAACACGACGTCGCTCACGATCTACGATTCGCTGGGCGCCGCGCACACGGCGTCGCTCTACTTCATCAAAGGCGCTGCGCCGAACACATGGTCGACGCAGCTCTATGTGGACGGCACGGCGGTCGGTGGCGCGCAGCCGCTGACATACGACAATGGCGGCAATCTCACGGCGCCGGTCGGCGGGCGGATCACGTTCCCTCCCTACACGCCGGCGACGGGCGCCGCGCCGATCAACATGACGTTCGATTTCGCCCAGACCTCGCAGTTCGGCGACAACTTCACGGTCAACTCGACCATCCAGGATGGCTACACGACGGGCCGCCTCATCGGCATCGACATCGATGCGAGCGGCGTCGTGCAGGCGCGCTTCACGAACGGCCGCTCGAACGCGCTCGGTCAGATTGCGCTCGCGAACTTCGCCAATCCGCAGGGTCTGCAGCAGCTCGGCGACACCTCGTGGGCGGAGACGTTCGCGTCCGGCCAGGCGCTGCGCGGTGAAGCGGGCAACTCCGGCTTCGGTTTGATTCAGGCCGGCGCGCTGGAGGCGTCGAACGTCGACATCACCGAGCAGCTCGTGAACATGATCACCGCGCAGCGCAACTTCCAGGCGAACGCGCAGATGATCTCCACGGCGGACTCGATCACGCAGACCATCATCAACATCCGCTAATGGACAAGTACCTGTACGTCGCAATGTCGGGCGCGAAGGAGACGCTGCGCGCCCAGGCCGCGAACAACCACAACCTCGCCAACGCGAGCACCACGGGGTTTCGCGCGGACCTCTCGGCATTCCAGAGCCGGGCCGTCGCGGGTACAGGCTTTGCCTCGCGCGTGTACGCGCAGAATTCGACCACCGGCTGGGACGTCACGAGCGGCGCGCAGATCGCGACGGGTCGCGACCTCGATGTGGCCATCCAGGGCGACGGCTTCATCGCCGTGCAGGGTCGCGACGGGCGCGAGGCCTACACGCGCGCCGGCGACTTTCGCGTCGATGTGAACGGCCAGCTGCTGACGGGAACGGGACTGCAAGTCATGTCGGACGGCGGTCCGGTCAGCATTCCGCCCCACAGCTCGCTGAGCATCGCACCGGACGGCTCTATCTCGGTCGTGCCGCTCGGTCAGGGTCCAGAGACTTCCGCGACCGTCGCACGCATCAAGCTCGTGAATCCGCCGCCGGAGCAGCTCGAGCGCAGCGAGGACGGCCTCTTCCGACTGCGTGACGGAACCGACGCGCCCGGCGATGCGAATGTGCGTATCGCCTCCGGCGTGCTCGAGTCGAGCAACGTCAACGCCGCGGAGGCCATGGTCAACATGATCGAGCTCGCCCGCAACTTCGACCTGCAGGTGAAAGCCATCCGCAGTGCCGAAGACAACGCGGCGTCCGCCACGCAATTGCTGCGCGCCACCTGATCGCGGCGCCCGAATCCACCGAGGACCGATTCATGAATCCAGCACTTTGGGCCGCCAAGACGGGTCTCGACGCGCAGAACACGCGCATGACCGTGACCGCGAACAACCTCGCGAACGCCGCCACCAATGGCTTCAAGAAGGGCCGCGCCACCTTCGAGGACTTGATCTATCAGACGGTGCGTCAGCCCGGCGGTGCCACCTCACAGGACACGCAGGCGCCGAGCGGACTGCAGCTCGGCACCGGCGTGCGCGTCGTCGCCACCGAGAAGAACTACGCGCAGGGCAGCCTGGAGAACACGGGCAACGCCCTCGACCTCGCGATCGAAGGGCGCGGCTTCTTTCAGATTCAGCTTCCGGACGGCACGCTCGCCTACACGCGCGACGGTGCATTCCAGGTGAACGCGCAGGGCGAGCTCGTCACGAACAGCGGCTATCGCGTGCAGCCGGGCATCACCATTCCGAACAACGCGCAGTCGATCTCGATCGGCACCGACGGTGTGGTGAGCGCGACGCTTGCGGGTCAAGCGGCTCCGGTGCAGGTGGGTTCGATCCAGTTGTTCGACTTCGTCAATCCGACGGGCCTGCAGGCGCGCGGCGAGAACCTGGTGGTCGAGACGACTTCGAGCGGCGCCGCGCAGGGCGGCACGCCAGGCTTGAACGGTCTCGGCGCCGTGCGTCAGGGCGCGCTCGAAAGCTCGAATGTCAACGTCGTCGAAGAGCTCGTCAACATGATCGAGACGCAGCGCGCGTACGAGATGAACTCGAAGGCCATCGCGACGACCGATCAGATGCTCCAGTACGTGACGAACAACATCTAGGTCGCGAGATGACGCCAACGAGAATACTGACGACCGCGACCGCCGCGCTGCTGCTGGCAGCATGCGCGACGCACGCGCCGATCGATGAGGCGCAGGAGTGGCCCGACCTGCCGCCCCCGCCGCCGCAGAACGGAGCGATCTATCAGGCCGGCTACGACGTCGCGCTGTTCGAGAACGCGACCGCGCGGCGCGTCGGCGACATCGTGACGATTCACCTCGTCGAGGCGACGAACGCGTCGAAGAGCTCGAGCACCACGACCTCGAAGGCGTCCTCGCTCGCTCTGCCGGCACCGACGCTGCTCGGCAATCCGATGACGCGGAACGGCACACCCATCGACACGACCCTGGACAACAAGACGACCTTCGACGGCTCCGGCGACAGCAAGCAGAGCAACCAGCTGACGGGCGACATCACGGTCGCCATCGTCAAGCGTCTGCCCAACGGCAACCTGGTCGTGCGCGGGCAGAAGTGGATCGGGATCAATCAGGGGCGCGAGTTCATCCGCATTCAGGGTGTCATTCGCGCCATCGACATCCAGCCCGACAACTCCATCGAGTCGACCAAGGTCGGCAACGCGTCGATCTCGTATGGCGGCAAGGGGGCGCTCGCGGACGCGAACGCGCAGAGCTGGCTCACCCGCTTCTTCAACTCACCGTGGATGCCGTTTTGAACGCCTCGCGTCGATCTCTGTGGGGCCTCGTCGCCGCGCTCGGTCTGCTCGCCGGGCAAGCGCACGCCGAGCGTGTGAAAGACATTGCGACGGTCGCGGGCGTCCGCAGCAACCAGCTCGTCGGCTACGGTCTCGTGGTCGGCCTGGACGGCACGGGCGATCAGACGAGCCAGGCGCCGTTCACCATCCAGAGCATCCGGAACATGCTTGCGAAGTTCGGCGTGACGATTCCGCCGAACGTCAATCCGCAGCTGAAGAACGTCGCAGCCGTCGTCGTGCATGCGGATCTGCCGCCGTTTGCCAAACCCGGGCAGACCATCGACGTCACCGTCGCCTCGATCGGCAATGCCGGCAGCTTGCGCGGCGGCAGCCTGCTCATGACGCCGCTGCGCGGTATCGACGGGGAGGTCTACGCCGTGGCGCAGGGCGCAATGGCGGTGAGCGGCTTCGGTGCGAACGGCAAGGACGGTTCGCGCATCTCGGTGAACGTGCCGAGCAGCGGCCGCATTCCGAACGGCGCGACGGTGGAGCGCGAGGTCCAGTCGAACTTCACCGAGACGCCGAATGTCGTGCTCAACCTGAACACGCCGGACTTTACGACGGCGGCGCGGCTCGCTGAAGGCATCAACAAGACGCTCGGTGACGGCACGGCGGAAGCGATCGACGCGGTGTCGGTGAAAGTTGCGGCACCGGTGGATCCGAATCAACGCATCGCGTACGTATCGACGCTCGAGGGCATTGAGATCGAGCCGGGCGATGCGCCCGCGCGCGTGATCGTCAATTCGCGCACCGGGACGGTGGTGATCGGCTCGCATGTGCGCGTGACCGAGGCGGCCGTTGCGCACGGCTCGTTGTCCGTGACGATCACGGAGCGGCAGGACGTGAGCCAGCCGAATCCGTTCGGTCGCGGCAATACGGTCGTGACGCCGCGCTCGACCATCGAAATTCAGCAGCCCGAGCAGGCGCGTATGTTCGTGTTCAATGCGGGCGTAAATCTCGACGAGATCGTGCGCGCGGTGAACCAGGTCGGCGCGGCGCCGGGCGACCTCGTGGCCATTCTCGAAGCGCTGAAGGAAGCGGGCGCGCTGCGTGCCGAGCTCATCGTGATCTAGCCGTATGCCCGCGCCGCCGATCAAAGACGCGTCGATCTACTCGGATCTCAGCGGGCTCGCCGCGCTGAAGCGCAGCGCGAGCGCATCGGATCCGCAGGCGCTGCGGGAGGTCGCGCGCCAGTTCGAGAGCGTGTTCGCGAAGATGATGTTGAAGAGCATGCGCGAGGCGAGCTCGAGCGTTGGGGACTCTCTATTTGGAAGCGACCAGGCCGACTTCTATCAGGGCATGTTCGATGACCAGCTTTCGTTGGAGCTGACCAAGGGCAAGGGGCTCGGGTTGGCCGACCTGCTGGTGCGGCAGTTGCAAAGGATCGGTGGCGGCGCGGAGGATGGCAGCGGTTCGGCATCTGCGGTGGGTTCGACATCATCACCGTCCGCCAAGATGACCACCGCAAGTGCCGCGGCGACAAACGCGCTGCCAGTCGCGAGGGACCGTGGCGGCATCGCACCGAGCGGCTCGCTCGCCGCTGCGAGCGGCGCGCAGCCCCTCGCAAGCGAATCCGGCGGCATGACGCCGAGCGAGGCGCTGGCCTCCGCAACAGCCTTCATCCAACAATTTCTTGCAGGTAACGCCGCAGCCGCGAACAGCGCACGAACCGACATGTCGGCGACTACCGCTTTCCGCACGCCGGCCTCTCCCGACGACTTCGTCCAACAACTGTGGCCGTGCGCGGAAGAAGCGGGTCGCGAGCTCGGCATCGCTCCGACTCACCTGTTAGCGCAAGCTGCGCTCGAGACGGGCTGGGGCAAGTCCCTCCCCTGCGACGCGCAGGGCAACCCGAGCTTCAACTTCTTCGGCATCAAAGCCGGCGGCGATTGGACGGGCGGCACGGTGGCCGCGAAGACCCTCGAATTCCAGGGTGGCGTACCCACGCCGCAAGTGGCGCGCTTCCGCGCCTACAACTCCGTGCAGGACGGCTTTCGCGATTATGTCGCGCTTCTGCGTGACAACCCGCGCTACGCGGCCGCACTGAACACCGGCGACGATGCGCATGCATTCGCCTCTGCCCTGCAGCGCGGCGGCTACGCCACCGATCCGGCCTACGCGCAGAAGATCGCCTCGATTGCACAGAATCTCGCGAGCAGGAGCCGACCCGAATGAGCGACGCGCTACCCAGGCAGACAAGAGTGGCGCCTCCTGCCGGACGGAGACGCAGCGCCTCTCCGAACAAGCACCGCGCGCGTGCTTTCCACTGGCTATGCGCGATGGCCCTCAAGTCTTTCGGCCCCGTGCCGATTCCTTCCTTGCGACCCACGCTCTGAGCCGCCCACATGGCCACGAACTTTCTTTCCACTGGCATCTCCGGGCTACTCGCCTTCCAGCGTGCGCTCGACACCACCAGTCATAACATCGCGAACGTCGGGACCGAGGGCTACAGCCGCCAGCGCACCGAGTTCTTGACGCGCCCCGCCACCCTCACGGGCAACGGCTACGTCGGCAACGGTGTGGAGATCGCGACGACACGCCGCATCTACGACGATCTGCTCGCCGGCCAAGTCCGCACATCCTCGAGCACGTTCTCGAGCATGGACACCTTCGCGACGTACGTGAATCGCGTGAACAACCTGTTCAGCGACACGACCACGGGCCTGAGCGCGACACTCCAGAAGTTCGTGAACGCCCTGCAGGACGTGACCAACAACCCGTCCTCGATCGCCTCGCGGCAGGTGCTGCTGAGCGAAGCCGGCGGGCTCACCGACCGATTGAAATCGTACGACGCGCAGCTCGCGACCTTCGACCAGCAGGTCGAATCGCAACTGAAGAGCGAAGCCACCGAGATCTCGACCCTCGCGAGCAGCATCGCGCAGCTCAACCAGGAAATCACGAACTCACAGGCCCGCTTCGGCCAGCCCGCGAACGACCTGCTCGATCAGCGCGATCATCTGATCGACCAGCTGAGCACGCACATCGACGTGAGCACCGTTGCCCAGGGCGACGGCTCCGTGAACGTGTTCATCGGCACGGGTCAGGCGCTCGTCGTCGGCGCCACGGCGTCGAAGGTCACCACGGTGGCCGACGCGTACGATGCCACGCGGCACGGCATCGGGATCATTCAACCCGGCGGCAACACCGTGAATGTCACGGGCAGCATGAGCGGCGGCACGCTCGGTGGGCTGCTCGACTTCCGCTCGCATGTACTGGACCCGGCACGCAACGCCCTGGGCCGGATCAGCGTCGCGCTCGCGGATGTGATGAACGAGCAGCACCGCGAGGGCATCGACCTGAACGGCGCGCTCGGCGGCGACTTCTTCGGAATCGGCGCTCCGACGGTGCTGGGCAACACAGCGAACACCGGCGGGGCCACGGTCACAGCCAGCATCGCTGACGCCGGCGCACTCACCGAAGCCAACTACTACTTGGAAAAGACAGCCACCGGATGGAGCCTGAAGCGCGATGACACGGGTGCGAGCATCACGCTCTCGGGCACGGGCACCGCCGCCGACCCGTTCACAGCGGATGGGCTCTCCATCGTGATCGGCGGCACCGCCGCCAACACCGGGGATCGATTCCTCATTCAGCCGACACGCTCCGCGACGGCGGGTCTCGCCGTGCTCGTTACCGATCCGGGAAAGATCGCCGCAGCAGCGCCGATTCGCACCGAGGCAGCCGCCGCGAACACGGGCAGCGGCAAGATTTCGGCAGGCACCGTCGTCGATGCATCCGATCCCGCCTTGCGCAGCACCGTGACGATTCAGTTCACGGACGCCACGCACTACACCGTCAACGGTGCGGGGAGCTTCACGTATACCAGCGGCTCGCCTATCACCATCAACGGCTGGCAGGTCGAGATCTCCGGCGCACCCGCGGCGGGCGACGCGTTCACGATCAAGGACAACAGCGGTGGCACCGGCGACAACCGCAATGCGCAGGCGCTCGTCGACTCGCTGAATGCCAAGGTGCTCGACAGTGGCACGACCTCCATCAACGATGCGACCACGCGCCTCATCGGCGGCATCGGCGTCACGGCACGGCAGGCGCAGGCGAGCCGCGACGCGCAGAGCGTCATCAAACAGGAAGCCGTTGACGCGCGCGACTCCGTGTCGGGCGTGAACCTCGACGAAGAGGCGGCCAACATGCTGCGGTATCAGCAGGCGTATCAGGCCGCCGCACAGATCATCAGCGTCGCGAATACGCTCTTCGATTCGTTGTTGGCGGCCACGCGAAGGTAGTCATGAGAATCTCCACCGCAGCTCTGCACAACGCGGCCATTCTGCAGATCACCGATCGCACGGCCGCGCTCGTGAAGACGCAGAATCAGCTTGCCTCGGGCAAGCGCATCGTCACGCCCGCCGACGATCCGACCGGCGCCGTGCAGGCGCTCGGGCTCGATCGCGCGCTCGCACAGTCCCAGCAATACGGTCGCAATGCGGACGCTGCGAAGAGCCGCTTGTCGTTCGAGGAACAGGCACTGGCGGATACGACCACCCTGCTCGACCGCGTGCGCGTGCTCGCCCTGCAGGCGAACAGCGGCGCGCTCGACAGCGTGGGCCGGCAGTCGATCGCGACGGAATTGCAGACGCGCCTCGGCGAGCTCGTGGACATCGCCAATCGGCGCGACGGCAACGGCGAATACCTCTTCTCCGGCTACGCCACGTCGACGCAGCCCTTCGCGCTCTCCGGTGGCGGGGCGACGTATTCGGGCGACCAGGGTGTGCGCCTGCTACAGACGAGCGACAACCAGAAGATTGCGGACGGGCATCCCGGCTCGACGGTGTTCATGGACATTCCGCAAGGAAACGGCACGTTCGTCACGGGCGTCGGTGCCGCCAATACCGGGAGCGGCATCATCGACGCGGGCAGCGTCACGGACCGCAGCGCATGGGTTCCGGACACCTACACGATCAGCTTCACGAGCGAGACGACATACGACGTGCTGGACAGCTCGAGCAACGTCGTGGCCTCCGGCACGTATGCGCCCGACGGCGCGATCGCATTCAACGGCATTCAGGTGCAGCTCTCGGGTGCGCCCGCGGCCGGAGACACATTCACCGTCACGCCGAGCGGCAAGCAGGACATCTTCACGACGATCAGCAATCTGATCACGACGCTCGGTCGCCCCGCCGATACGGATGCCGACAACGCGCGGTTCGTCACCGAGATCGGTACGGCGCTCGCGCAGCTCGACCGCACCCAGGAGCACATCAGCACGGTGCGCGCCGAAGTGGGCGGCCGCCTGTCGGTATTGGACAGCGCCGCCGACACGCGCGCGGACCGTGAACTGGATCTCCAAACCGCGCTGGGCAGCCTGCGAGACCTGGATTATGCGGACGCCATCGCACGCCTGAACATGCAGCTCACGGGGCTGCAGGCGGCGCAGCAGTCGTATACGAAGATCAGCCAGCTCTCGCTGTTCAACTACATCTGACGAAACGTGATGCGCATCAAGATTCGGGGCAGTCGGTGCCTCAAGTTCCGGGCAGCGATTCCGATACAGGGCACAGACGGCGGGGCGCCCTGAATTGGGGCGCACGCCAGGAATCGCCAAGGCTCCGGGCCAAACTCCGGGGTCCGGTCAAAACTGAGGAGTTTGTCTCATGCCCCAAGTGATCAATACGAACGTGATGTCGCTGAACGCTCAGCGCAACCTCACGACGTCCGGCAACCAGCTCGCCACGGCGCTCCAGCGCCTGTCGTCCGGTTTGCGTATCAACAGCGCCAAGGACGACGCGGCGGGTCTTGCGATCTCCGATCGCATGAGCACGCAGATCAGCGGTCTGAACCAGGCCGTGCGCAACTCGAACGACGGCATCTCGCTCGCGCAGACGACCGAAGGCGCCCTGCAGGAGGTGACCAACAACCTGCAGCGCATTCGTGAGCTGGCGGTGCAGTCGGCCAACGCGACGAACTCCGACAGCGACCGCAAGGCGCTCGATCAGGAAGTGCAGCAGCGTCTCGCGGAAATTCAGCGCATCGCGAGCCAGACCTCGTTCAACGGCCGCAAGGTGCTCGACGGCTCGTTCGGCGGCGCCACCTTCCAGGTCGGTGCGAACGTCGGCGAGACGATCACGCTGAACCTGAACACCAGCATGAAGACCGCCGACATCGGCAAGGTCGCGTCGACGACGGGCGCCGTGATGGGCGAGTCTTCGGTCGACATCAGCGCGCTCGACCCGACGGACGATGATGCCTTCAAGACCCTCGGCACGAAGACGTTCTTCGGCGTCGCGGTCGATTTCGATGCGGACTACACCGCCGGTGCTACCGACACGTTCGATGACGCGGCGGACAACCTCAAGACCGCTCTGAACGCCGTCAACACCAGCACGGGCTTCAACGTGACGAACAGCGGTGGTGTGCTGTCGGTCAGCTACACGCTGGCGTCCGGTGATCTCCAGCTCACGCTGGGCAATTCGAGCACGGCGACGAACATCACCGGCACCTTCACCTCCGTCCAGGACCTGGCGAATGCGATCACCAGCCAGACGGGCGGTGCGGTGACGGGCTACGTCGACAGCGACGGCAAGCTCGCCCTCGCGTCCTCGGAGAAGTTCACGGTTGGCGGCACGACCGGCGCTCTGGCGGACCTCGGCCTCACGGCGGCGACCGTCACGCTCGGCGGCTCGCTCGCCGGGCAGGACGTCAAGACGGCCGGTGGCGCCAACAAGACGATCCTGAGCGTCGATGCCGCACTGACCGCGGTCAGCGATCTGCGCAGCACGCTGGGCGCTATCCAGAACCGCTTCCAGTCGACGATCAACAGCTTGCAGGCGGTGTCGGAGAACCTCTCGGCCTCGCGCAGCCGCATCCTCGATACGGACTTCGCGGCCGAGACGGCGAGCATGACGCGTGCGCAGATCCTGCAGCAGGCGGGCGTGGCGATGGTGGCGCAGGCCAATGCGGTGCCCCAGAACGTGCTTTCGCTGCTGCGGTAAACGACATGAGGTAGCGATTGACTGAAGCTCTCAGAGCTTTGGTGAAGCAGGTGGCGACGGTGACCCCGTCGCCATCTGCTATTTCTTTTGCCGGCACGCCGCAAGCGCAGCCGAACGCGCCGGCGGCCTCTCACGCGAGCAGCGCCGACCGCGTCACCGTCCAAGCGGACTCGCTGCGCACGGCGATGCAGGCGGTCGCGCAACAGATCGATTCGTACTTGAAGAGCACCGGACGCCAGCTCGAATTCAGCGTGGACGACGCGAGCGGCCGAACCGTGATCACCGTTCGCAATCCCGACACCGGCGAGACCATCCGTCAGATTCCGAGCGAAGAAGCCCTGCGCCTCGCCCGCGCGCTCGGCTCGCAATCGAATTCACTCATCGACCTGTCCATCTAGAAAGAACGTTCATCATGCCCACGATTCAGGCACCCGGTATCGGTTCGGGACTCGACGTCGACTCGCTCGTCACGCAGCTCGTCGCCGCAGAGCGTGCGCCGTACCAGACGCAGATCACGCGCCGCGAAACGAATACGACGGTGCAGATCTCCGCGCTCTCGAGCCTGAAAGGGGCGCTCGGCGCATTCCGAGACGCGCTGAGCAACCTGAACGCCGAGGCGGATTTCACGCCGCGCGCCGCCAAGTCGGGCGATGAGGACGTGTTCACCGCCGGCGCGGGCGGCGGCGCCTCGACCGGCAGCTACGATATTCGTGTGATACAGCTCGCGAAGGCGCAACAGCTCGCCTCCACGGCATACACTGCAGGCAGCTCTGCGGTGATCGGCACCGGAAAGCTGACCATCAAGTACGGTTCCACTTCGTTCGATGTCGACATCGACGCCAATCACAACACCCTGGCGGGCATCCGCGATGCCATCAACTCCTCGGGTGCAAACACGGGTGTGCAAGCGACGCTGCTGAACGGCACCGATGGCACGCGGCTCGTGCTCACCTCGTCGAAGACGGGCGCGGCGAACACGATCGAGATCACGCAAAGCGGCGGCGACGGCGGTCTCGAACAGATCACGTACGGGCCGAGCAACACAACTCACATGACCGTCGTCCAGCAGGCGCAGAATGCGCAGCTCGAGATCGCCGGTTTCGCACACGAGAGCCCGACGAACACGGTCACCGACGCGATCGACGGGGTCACCCTGACGCTGAAGGCGGTCTCGGACACGCCGGTCACGCTCGATGTCTCGCTCGACACGGGCACGCTGAAACAGCGGATCACCGCCTTCGTCACGCAGTACAACTCGCTCTATCAGACCATGGCGGGCCTGCGCAGCTACGACCCCAACACGAAGAAGGGTGGCGCGTTTCTAGGCGACGCGCTGCTGCGCGGACTCGAAGGGCAGATCAACTCGTATCTGTCGAACCCGGTGAAAGGTCTCGCCGCGCCGCTCAACTCGCTGGCCGCGATCGGCATCACGAAGCAGGTCGACGGCACACTCGCGGTGGATGACAAGAAGCTCACCGACGCACTCAGCAGCAACAGCAGCGCGGTCGCCAAGATTTTCGGCTCCACGAATGGTGTCGGCCGGCAGCTGTACGACTATCTCGACGCCCAGCTCAAAACCGGCGGGCCGATCGACTCGCGGAACACGGCGCTGCAGAACGACATGAGAGCGATCCAGAACGACACCGACGCGCTCGATGCGCGCATGCAGGTGGTGGAAGCTCGCTACCGCCAGCAGTTCACCGCGCTCGACGTGATGCTGTCGCAGCTTCAGACCACTTCGAGCTACCTCGCCTCGCAGCTCGCCAATCTGCCGAAGCCGGGTTGATCGCGCTCGTCGGCGGTCTCAGCCCACGAACTTGCGGGCGTTTCGGAACAGGCGCATCCAGCCGCTCCACTCGCCCGCGTCATCGGGACGCCAGGAATTCTGCACGTAGCGCGTCGAGCGCTCCGGGTGCGGCATCATGATCGTGATGCGCCCGTCCGTGTTCGTCACACACGTGATGCCGAACGGTGAGCCGCCGGGGTTCGCAGGATACATCGTCGCGACCGTGCGATCGCGATTCACATAGCGGAACGCAACGAGGCCGCTGTTCGCGCAGGCCTCCGCCGCCGCCGGCGACGGAAACTCGGCGCGACCTTCGCCATGCGCCGTGACGATCGGCAGGAACGAGCCGCTCATGCCCTCGAGCACGACGGACGGTGAGCGCAGGATCTCGACCATCGTGAAACGGGCTTCGTACTGCTCGCTGCGATTGCGCACGAAGCGCGGCCAGAGCTCCGTGCCGGGCACGATGCTCTTCAGCGCGGCGAACATCTGGCAGCCGTTGCAGAAGCCGAGCGCGAACGTGTCGTTGCGCGCGAAGAAGCGCGTGAAGTCCTCACGCACGGCTTCGTGAAAGAGGATGGATTTCGCCCACCCCTCGCCCGCGCCGAGCACGTCGCCGTAGGAAAAGCCGCCGCAGGCCACGAGGCCCTTGAAATCGCGGAGCGAGGTGCGGCCGGCGAGCAGATCCGTCATGTGCACGTCGTGGGATTCGAACCCTGCGCGCTCGAGCCAGGCTGCGGTTTCGGTCTGACTGTTCACGCCCTGCTCGCGCAGCACGGCGACTCGCGGGCGCATGCCCTTCGAGATGTACGGGGCCGCGATGTCTTCCTCGGGATCGTACGTGAGCGCGACGCTGAGCCCGGGATCGTTGGGGGCGACGAGAGCGGCATATTCTTCGTCGGCGCAGGTTGGATCGTCGCGCAGGCGGCGCAGCTGCCAGGAGGTTTCGGACCAGGCGCGGCGCAGGTCGGCCCAGGATTCGTCGAGCAGCGGAGTGTTCTGCATCGAAATGCGGACGCGGAGGTTTGCAGGGTCCGCGGGGAATCCTGGGACGTGTAGGCTGCCGAGCCGGAAGGCGTCGGCCGCGAGGCCGTGTTTCGCCAGTATCGATGCAACTTGCGCTTCATCGCGCGCACGCACCTGAATGACGGCGCCGAGCTCTTCCGCGAAGAGCTGCTCGATCGCCTGCCCGCGCCCTTCGGGTAGCGAGATATCGAGCCCGCAGCGGCCGGCAAAGGCCATCTCGACCAGCGTCGCGAACAGCCCGCCGTCGGAGCGATCGTGATACGCGAGCACGAGGCTCGCAGCTTTCAGCTCGCCGAGCGCTTGCGCGAAGGCCTTCAGCCGCTGCGGATCGTCGAGATCCGGCGGCGTATCGCCCAGCTCGCTGTACACCTGTGTGAGTGCCGACGCGCCGAGTCGATTGCGTCCTGCGCCGAGATCGATGAGCCACAGCGAAGTCGGCCCGAGGTCCGTGCGCAACTGTGGCGTCAGCGTCTTGCGCACGTCGCCGACAGGCGCGAACGCCGACACGATGAGCGACACCGGCGCGATGACGGACTTTGTGAGGTCAGCCTGCGAGGCCCGATTTGCGGCCTGATCCGGCACCGCCTGTCCCGATACCTCGCCTACTGCGTGTTTGGAAGCGTCGCGTGCGGCCGCGCTCGCGCCGCCGTGCCCGGCATCCACGACTCTGCTATCCGACGTCGCGCGCTCCTCGCGCCACGTCGTCTTCATCGACAACGAATCTTTGCCGACGGGAATCGCAATTCCCAAGGCAGGGCACAACTCCTCGCCAACCGCTCGCACCGTTGCGTACAGCGCCGCGTCCTCGCCCTGCTCTCCCGCGGCCGCCATCCAGTTCGCCGACAGCCGAATCTGATCGAGCGATGCCACGTCGGCGGCGAGAATGTTCGTCACCGCCTCGGCGACGGCGAGCCGCCCCGACGCCGGCGCATCGAGCACCGCGACGGGCGTGCGCTCGCCCATTGCCATTGCTTCACCGGCGGTGCCGACGTAGTCGGCGAGCGTGACGGCGACATCGCTCACCGGCACCTGCCAGGGCCCGACCATCTGATCGCGACTGATCAACCCGCCGACGCTGCGATCCCCGATCGTGATGAGAAACGTCTTGTCTGCGACGGCCGGAAAGCGCAGCACGCGATACGCGGCTTCCCGCAGGTCCACACGCGACAGGTCGAACGGCCTGCGCGCCGGCGGGATGGTCTTCACATCGCGCGTCATTCGCGGCGGCTTGCCAAGCAGCATGTCGATCGGCATGTCGACCGGATCGTTCTCGAACAACGGGTCGTGCACGACGAGCCGCCCGCTTCCATCGATCTCGCCGATCACCGCGAACGGCGCGCGCTCGCGCTCGGCGAGCGCGGCAAACGTCGCCAGCCGCTCGGGCGCGACCGCCAGCACGTAGCGCTCCTGCGCCTCGTTGCACCAGATCTCCATGGGCGACATGCCGGGCTCCGCACTCGGCACCGCGCGCAGATCGACACGCGCGCCGCGGCCGGGCGTATGCGCCACCACTTCCGGCACGGCATTCGAAAGCCCGCCCGCGCCGACATCGTGAATCAGCAGGATCGGATTGGCCTCGCCGAGCGCCCAGCAGCCATCGATGACTTCTTGCGCGCGCCGCTGGATCTCCGCATTCCCCCGCTGCACGGATGCGAAATCGAGATCCGCCGAGCTCGCGCCGCTCCCCATCGACGAGGCGGCACCGCCGCCAAGGCCGATGAGCATCGCGGGCCCGCCGAGCACGATGAGCTTCGCGCCGATCGGCACCTCGCCCTTCTCGACGTGCGGCCGGCGAATGTTGCCGAGCCCGCCCGCGATCATGATCGGCTTGTGATAGCCGCGCGTGCGGCTCGCGTCGTCGTCGGCGCGCCGCTGCTCGAACGTGCGGAAATAGCCGCAGATCGCGGGCCGGCCGAATTCGTTGTTGAACGCGGCCGCGCCGATCGGCCCCTCGATCATGATGTCGAGCGCCGAGGCGATGCGCGCCGGCTTGCCGAACGGCTGTTCCCACGGCCGCTCGAAGCCCGGAATGCGCAGGTGCGACACCGAGAACCCGGTGAGCCCCGCTTTCGGCTTCGCGCCGACGCCGGTGGCACCCTCGTCGCGAATCTCACCGCCCGATCCGGTCGCAGCACCCGGGAACGGCGAGATCGCCGTCGGGTGATTGTGCGTCTCGACCTTCATCAGAATGTCGATGGGCTCCCGCACGCCACGGTAGACGAGCGTCTGCGGGTCCGGGAAATAGCGCACGCCCGTGACGCCCTCGATCACCGCGGCGTTGTCGCGATACGCCGAGAGCACGCCGCGCGGGTTGCGGGCGTGCGTGTTGCGGATCATCGCGAAGAGCGACTTGTCCCGGCGCGTGCCGTCGATGATCCACTCGGCGTTGAAGATCTTGTGCCGGCAGTGCTCGGAATTGGCCTGCGCGAACATCATCAGCTCGACATCCGACGGATCGCGCCCGAGGCGGCGGAACGCATCGAGCAGGTAGTCGATCTCGTCGGCAGAGAGCGCGAGGCCGAGAGCCCTATTCGCATCCTCGAGCGCAGCGCGTCCGGACGCGAGCGACACGCGCGCGAGCGGTCGCGGCTGCGCATGCTCGAACAGGCGCTCTGCGTCCGACGCGTCGAAGAGCACCATTTCGGTCATGCGATCGAACAGCGGCGCCGCCAGCGCCGCGAGCGGCTCGCGACCGAGTGCGCGTCGTGCGTGAATCCGATACTGAATCCCGCGCTCGACACGGCGGACTGCCGTGAGCCCGCAGACGCGCGCGATATCCGTCGCCTTGCTCGACCACGGCGAAATGGTCCCTGCACGCGGTACGACGAAGACGACCTCGCCCGATTCGTCCCGACTTTCCTCCATGCGCGGCCCATAGGTCAGGAGCCGATCGAGGATGGCCCGCTCGTCCGCCGTCAGCGGCCGCTCCACGTCCACGAAGTGCACGAAGCGGCTATCGAGCCCGCTCACCGCCGGCTCGCGCGCGCGCAGCTGATCGAGGAGCTTGGCAATGCGGAACGAGGAGAGCGCGGGCGCGCCGGGGATCTGCAGCATGTATGGATTCTGAGTCGAGCGGCGGTCCGGGCTCACTTCTTCGGTCCCGGCCCCTCGCCCGGCGGCGCGGAGTACAGCGGCACGGGGAACTGCGCGACGTTGGCACCTTCCAGTGCCGTGATCTTGCTGACGCCCTGCTTGCGGACCTCGTCGATACGGAGCACCGAGTGCAGCGGCAGGTAGGTGCGCTTCACGCCCGCGAACTCGGCTTTGATACGCTCCTCCGAGGGGTCCACGACCACCGTGGAACGCTCGCCGAAGACGAGCTCCTCCACCTCGATGAAACCGAACATATTGCCATGGCCCACTTTGCGGGCGTAAATCTCGTAAACCTTGCCCTGGTTCACAAAGAGCACTTTGAAAATGTGACTGGCGGCCATGGGGTCCGTAGGGGGCGGTCTGCTAATTTAGGGGTGGCATTATATGTCTCGCGCGCGCTGGGGATGCGGAGATACCGCGCGCACGGGGCTATAGCGCCACATCGAATCGGGGAAGTTAACAGGAGAAGCCCAGACGGGCAGCCATGGCGCTCCGCCTGCGCGTAGTTAGTGATCATCGGCGGTCGCTCGGCGACCGCGCCAGCATCGTCTTCGGCGTTGGCGGCGGCACCATCGGCCGCTCGGCCGACAATGACTGGGTGCTGCCGGACCCATTGCGCTACGTTTCCGCGCACCACGCCCGCATCAGCTTCCGGCAGGGCGCGTACGTTCTCGAGGACCTCAGCACCAACGGCGTGTACGTCAACGATGCCGAGAAGCCGCTCGGTAAGCAGGCCTCGCACAAGCTGCAGAATGGCGACTTGCTGCGCTTCGGCGACTACCAGGTCGCCGTCGCCATCGACGCGGAGGGGCAGCAGGCCGAGGGCGTGGAAGCGAGCCCGAACACCGGCAGCACGCCAGGCGTACCGACAAGCATTCTGAACCTGCGCACCGTGGGCCGGGCCGCGCAGACCGATATCGGTGCGTCGCTCGATCTCGACGCGCTGCTCATTCCCGACACGTCGCCGCCAACGCCCGCGCCGGTGGTCGACATCGCCGCGAGCGGCACGGGCAGCGGCGCGTTCCGTCCCGTGAACGCCTACGGCCAGGCGGTGGCACGCATTCCGCGGCCGGTGGAGACCACCGCGCCCGCCGAGGACCCGGAGCCCGACGAGCAGGAGATCGCGCGCCGCATCGCGAAACTCGCGCGGGCCGTCGAGCGCAACCCGCGCGCGGATGCGAGCGCGCCCGCGCTGTACGACGTGCAGAGCGGGCTGCAGGCCTTCTGCCGGGGCGCCGGCATCGACGCCGAGCGGCTGCCCAAGGATGCGCAGACGCGGCTCATGCACGTCGTTGGCCAGCTGTTCCGTGAAGCGTTCGTCGGACTGAAGGACCTCGAGCGCTCGCGCAACGAAGTCCGCAACCGCTTCCGCATCGAGATTCAGCAGGACGCGGACGATCCGCGCCCCTCGCTCGGCAAGATGACCCTCGAGGACTTGCTCGTGGAGCTGCTCCATCAGCATGAGGTGCGCCGCCTCGATGCCGTGCAGTGGCTGCGCGAGGCGATGACCGCCGCGCGGGATCACGACAAGGCCGTGGTGCACGCGATTCGCGACGCGTTCGTGGAATTCGTCGGACGGCTCGATCCCGCCGAGCTCGAGGCGCGCTTCGAGCGCGCCGCGCGCCGCGGCAAGCTGCGCTCGGGCGGCAAGGCGGAATACTGGGACCTGTACGCGGAGTTCTATCGCAACCTCGTCGAAAAACCGGCGGAGCTGCTGCCCCACACCTTCGTGGAAGCCTTCTCGCTCGCCTACCGGGAATTCCTCCGCAAGCCGCGCGAGTGACGTACGCGCCCCACGAAGGGGCGCGTACGATACACCCGACGCCTCAGAACTTCATCTGCGCGAGCAGGAAGAAGCGGCGGCCTATGAAGTCATAGAGCGCCGGATTCGTCGCATCCGCACCGCCGAACGTGCCGCCCGGCAGCAGGAAGACCGGCAGATTCGGATCCTCGTTGCGCTCGATGATGGGCGGCCGCTTGTCGAGCAGATTGTCGACACCGATCCGCACGGTCGCGTTCTCCGTGAAGGCGAAGCTGCCACTCAGGTTGAACAGGTCGTAGCTCGGCGCACCGGCGATCGTCGTCGCGTGGTTGGTCGCGTACGTGACCGACTTGATGCTCGGCAAATGCTGCCACTGCAGCGCCGCGGACCACTTGCCGACCGAGTAGCCGAACGTATTGAACATCTTCCACTCGAACGAGCCGGCATTCAGCTCGTTCTGCGTGGGCCCGAGCGTGCCCGCGTACTCGACCAGGGGGTCGTTGGGCAGCTCCTTCGACTTCAGGCTGATGAGGTACGTGAACACCGAATTCAGCGTGAACCGGCCGGCACCGAGCGGCAGTGACCAGTCGATCTGCGTATCGACGCCGGACGTCTTGAAGGCGCCATTGTTCAAATACGTCAGCAGGATGTTTCCGAGCGCGCCGTCGTTGGCCACGCGATTGATGCCGGCGCAGAACGGTGAGTTGACGTCGAACGTCGGGTTGAACGCCGGATCGAAGCACTGGCGCTGCGCGACGTCGACCGACTGCGGGCCGATCGCGTCCGTCGTCTCGATGTTGTAGTAGTCGATCGAGACGCGCAGATCGCGCGCCGCTTCACTCTCGAACGGCGAATTGAAGACCGCACCCACCGTCCAGGTCTTCGCCGTCTCGGGCTGCAGATCCGGGTTCCCGCGCACCGAGGGGAACGCGAATGTCGGGCCGACGGCCTGCGAGAACTGCGGGTTGGAATAGAAGGTGTTCGCCGTGCCCGGCGCGGACTTCTCCATGAGCGCGCGACAGAGCGCCAAGGCCTGCGCGGCGTTGGGATTCGTCGCAGGATTGGCGGAAAACGGCGACGGATTCGCCGTCGAGCACAGATCGCCCGCGGCGCCGACCTGGAATGTCTGCGACGGCGCGAGGAAGAGCTCGCCCACGTTCGGCGAGCGCTCCGCGCGGTTGAAGCCGCCGCGGAAGCGCAGGAAGTCCGTCGCGCGCCAGTCGACGAGCGATTTCCAGGTGAAGCTCTTGCCGGTCGTGTTGTAGTCGGAGGTGCGCGCGCCCAATTCCAGCTCGAGCGTCTTCATGAACGGCAGGTCTTTCAGCACCGGCACCAGCAGCTCGCCGTAGAGCTCCTTCACGTTGAGCGAGCCCGCCGAGTCGCCGCTCGGATAGATGCCGATCGCCTGATCGTTGAACGCGACGCCTTGCGAGGTCAGCGTGTCGTTCAGGAACTCGTAGTCGGACTTGCGATATCCGGCACCGAGCGCCGCGCGCAGCTCGCCCGCGGGCAGGTTGAGCACTTTGCCCTGCGCCGTGATCTCCCAGATTTCCTGCTTCAGGTTCGCGCGCGTCTTCAGGTTCCCGGAAATGGCGTCGAGACAGTCCTGAGTGATCGGGATTTCTTTGTGGAACGGGTCGAACCCGCTCGTGCAGGTGGCGAAGTTCGCGCCGAATCCGCCGAATGCCGGATTGCTGTTCCCGGCCGTGAGCGAATTGAAGCCGGCGCCCCAGTTCGGTGAGGTGATGACCGCGCGGAAGCGCTCGAGCGAGGCCACACCCGTGGTGAGCGCGCTCGTTTCGGATTCACCCGTCGAGCCGTACGCTTCCCAGGTCCAGTCCGAACCCGGGATCGTGCCGTCGAGGCCCACCTGCATCTGATACGTGAGCACGTCGGCGCGCAGATCGCGGTTCGCGAAATTGAGGTAGTACGTGAGACGCCAGTCGCCATTGGGATCGGGACGGCTCGCGAGAATCTGCGCGAGATCGTCCGGAATCGCCCGCCCATCGACGGGAATGAGGGCGGCCCAGCCGTTCACCGACGGCGAGGGCTGCTGCACCGTCTGGATCTGCGCTTTGCTGAAGAGGCCCTGCGCAAAGACGCGCACGTAGTCGTTCACCTCGTAGTCGGCCGTCGTGTAGAAGTTTCTGCGCTTGAGCGGCAGCACGAGGTACGCGTCCTGGAAGTTCTGGTTCAGCAGGCCGTCGCGCGTCAGCTTCCACTTCGTGCCGGTGAGGCCGCCCTGAAAACGATACGCGCCCGCGGGCGCGAAGCTCTGGAAGAAGCCGGTGAAGGCCGTGCCGTCCGGATTGAAATAGAAACGCGTGCTGTTCGGCACGGAACCCGGCGCCGCCTGGTTGAAGAGCGCATCGATCGTCGCCTGATCGGGCAGGTTCGTGCCCACCGTGTCGTAGCCGGAGAAGTCCGGGAAGAACTCGTCGCCGCCGATGGTCGGGTCGCGCATCTGGTCGCGAAACCACGGCCGATCGATGCGGTTCGAGGCATCGCGCTCGTTCAGCGCGAAGGCGAACGTGATGTTGCCCTGGCCCTCGTTCAGCCCGGCGCCCATGATGCCGCCCACCTGGTACTCGAAGCCGTCGTGCCGCTGCGATTCGCTCATCTGACCATCGAGCTGCAGGCCGCGAAAATTCCGCTTCATGATGAAGTTCACGACGCCGCCCACGGCGTCCGCGCCGTAGGTCGCCGAGGCGCCGCCGGTGATCGTCTCGACGCGATCGATGGCGATCGACGGGATGGTGTTGATGTCCACCACCTGCGAGGCGTTCCCAGGCACTGCGCGGCGGCCGTCGAGCAGAATGAGGCTGCGATTGGCGCCGAGGCCGCGCAGCGAGATGGTCGCCGCGCCCGGTGTGTTCGTCGGCGTCGGTTGGATGTCGCCGCCCATCGTCGGCGTCTGCACCGGATGGAATTGCGGCAGCTTCGCGAGGTCCGTCTCGATCGCGGCGGTGCTCGAGCTCTTCAGCAATTCTTCGCCCACCGTCAGGATCGGGCTGTTGGCTTCGTAGTCGCGCCGCTGGATGTGTGAGCCGGTGATCACCACCGTCTCCACCTCGTCGGGTGGCTGGGCGGCGGGTTGTTGTTGCTGAGCCTGCGCGACGGCGACGGGTGCCAAGACACCGAGGCCGCTCGAGCAGATGGACATGGCGCGGATGAATCTCGCTCGCAAGGATGACATGACGTGCTCCCCTCTGTTGTGAAAGTCGCACGCGCCGCACGCTCGTCCTGGAAACGAGCCGGACGTATCGCTACTCAGCGGCGCGCAATTGCCCCATCATCAACGCACACCGATGAGCGTGAGCGGTCACGCTCGAGCCGATGCGTAGACAGTCAACGTGATTCCCTGGCGAGTCGCTTTTGCGACCCGATGCAAAGCATGCTTTGTGTTTCAGCCAGCGTGCTCGTGGCCGGATCGGGCCGTCAAGCCGATGAGCACGCAGTGAGCGGGAGAGTCCACCCCGTGGCGGGAGCTCGATGTGCACGCGGGCACTTGCGCCTCGCCTTCTCGATAGCTTCCTCCGCTCGATGGCGTTCCTTATATATGTGCGGCAGTGCGCGAGACCGCCGCCGGAGACGCGCACGAGAAGTGTGCAATGTCCTCGATCAATGCTGCAGCCCATCGAACACGGAAGCCCGCGGCATTGCCTGCGAAGTGCTCGCGCCGGAGTACACCGAGACGGCGAGAGAAGCCGGTACGTAAATTGCGCGCCGACCGTTGCGGACGAGCGTCGCGTCGTAAAGCAGAGCAATTTTCTCCAAGGCTCATGCCCTGCGGCTGATTCACCATCGCCGCCATGACGACCGAGACAGCAGTCCGCCGATCATTGCGGAGTATCGTTTGGCGCGGTGTGTGGAGTAGCGGCAGAAGCGTATCGAAGGTGGTAGCGCTCTCAGCGCTGCTTTGTGGGGGATTCTCGATGGCCCATGCCAGCGAAACAGCGAAGGCGTTTGCCGAAGCGCTCGTATCCGAGAACCGGTCCCCGGAGATCTCGGCTCAGGAGGATATCTACGCAAAGTTGCTCGGCGCGTGGGACGTCGAGGCGCGCGACCGAACCGATAACGGCAGCGTTCAAGTCACGCATGGCGAGTGGTTCTTCGCGCGCACTCTGGAAGGACGTGCCGTGCAGGACGTGTGGATTGCACCGGATCGCGCTCACCGTCACCCCACCATGCCGCGGGTGGCAAATCGCTATGGCACGAGCGTCCGCACGTTCGACCCGAACACGCGTACGTGGCAAGTGACCTGGTTCAATCCCGTCACCGGCGCCTTCGACGTACTCCATACGCGCATGGACGGCGACCGCATCGTTCAGGAGGGGATGCAGGACGGACGACGCATCCGCTGGATCTTTCAGGAGATCACCGCTCGGAGCTTTTACTGGACCGGCGAGGCTCAGCTCCCCGATGGCAGCTGGCGCCTCGATGTGGAGTTCTTCGGTCGACGGCGGTTGGGCCCGTAACACCGCCCGCACGCTACGTCTCGATGGGCGCGTCGGGATCCCGTGGGAGCCAAGCTGCGTGACGCGCGACCTAACGCGCTCTCACGTGTAAGCAGCGCGTTGGCGTGCCCAAGGCCCGCAGTTCTTTGATGGGGATAAGCGAATGCGCGAGTATCCCTCCGATCTCCCCGAGGCTTAGTTGTTCCTTTGCAAAATGCCAAGAGAATCGCTTGCGCTTGCAGCACCAGAAAGGCAGCATCTCCGTCCAAGAACAACGAGAACCGCTGCCAGCCGGCGCCGATTCATCAGGGTATCCGTGGCCGACACGAACCTCTCCCGGGATCGCTACCTCGCGATGTCCGCAAACGAGTTGCGCGCATTGTCAGACAAGCTCGATAGCAGCGATTACTCAGTCTTGAGCGATGCGCATCGCCTTAACGACGAATCTTTGCGCCCGATTAGAGCCTTCCTGTCTGACGCGCTTTCAGCTGAAGAACTTGTCATCGAGCAGTGCCTTGAGGGTGCGAGTCTTCCGCAAACGTCGATGGAGCTAAGCCGTTAGAAGAAGGGCGCAGCTATTTCGGCCGCTCGGTGCATCTAACCTGTAAGTTGAACCTCGCCAGATAGATCTGAAGTCGACGAAACGGCGCCGTGTTCGCCAACTGCGGTTTGGCCTGTCGCATCTGCCGAAGGCATGGAGTTCCCATGATTTCGTGGACACCCTAAGACGGCTTGCGAAAGCAGTCGGCGGATCAACAGTGTCCAAGAAACCCACTCCATGGGGCGCTCGACGCATCTACGAGTTCATGAAGGTGCAGGTGAAGTCTTAACCTTGCTGTAAATCGAAGGCGGGATGCATCCTCACGATTCGAACGTTTGGCGACCGGGGCGGACCCGACTCAGGCCCGCCCCTAAATGAACGCGAATGGCGCTGTCTCGCGTGAGATCACGCGGGCAGCGGACCCCGCGTGACTACGATTTCTCCGACGGCTCCGGCAGCGACTTCAGGTACTCCACGAGATCGTGCTTCTCCTGCGCGGTCAGGCCGAGGTGGAAGAACCGGTCGTAGTGATCGACCACATCGAGCAGCGTCGCAAAGCGGCCGTCGTGATAGAAGCGGCCCTTGTTCGCGGAGTGCATGAAGAGCCCGTTTTCGCGGACGAAGAGCCCCGCGAGATTCATCGTCTTGTACAAACCATCCGGCGCACGATCGGCCTGGAAGCTGTCGATGCCGATGTCCTCCGGCTTGTGCAGGTTCCAGCCCGGCTCGGTCCACAGCGGCTCGACATGGCAGTTGTTGCATTTCGCTTTGCCGCTGAAGAGCTCATCGCCGCGCTTCGCGGCCGCGGGATCGAAGTCGCGCCCCGGGCGCGGCGTCGGCGCCGGTAGCGCAAGCTGGTAGAACTGAAGCGCCCCCAACTTGCTCGTGATGAGGTCGTCGTCGGGATTGATGTGCTCGAGGTCGCCGAATCCGTTCGCCGCCGCGATGGGGAACTTCGCGGGATCGTTCAAGCGTGGATCGAAGAAGCGTCCCTTGCCGTGCATCTCGAGATTGGCGACGAAGGCGTTCCAGTAGGTCACCGTGCCCCACGCGCCCGTCCACGTGTGCTGGTTGAACCCGGCCAGGCCGTACGCATTGGGAAGCAGCGTCGCGCCGGAGACCTTGTCGCTCGTCGTGACGCCGTCCGTCACCTGCTTTGTATTGAAGGCCTTGCCGTCGAGGAACACCTCGGCGTCGAACTTGCCCGGGCCCCAGCTCATCAGCACCATCTTCAGCGTGTCGACATCGACATTCAGCAGCGAGGCAACGGGCGTGAGATTCGGTGCCGCCGCAACGATCCTGCCGACATCGAGGTCGCGATTCGCCCAGCCATCGAGCCGATGCCCGATGCCGAACGCGAGCGCGTTGTCGACCGTGGAGTGGCACAGTGCGCACGTGATGCCGATCGACGTGAGCTGGTCGCCACTGAACTTGCCCTGCAGGCCGACCACGGCGTTCGCTTTTAGGAGCAGGAGCGTCGTCGCCGGGTCGTTCAGGTCCACCTTCTGCTGCCGGAGCGCCCGGACGACGTTGTTGGGGAGAGCATCCAGGTCGACTTTCAATCCCAGCTTCAGCGCAGCGCTCGGCGAGATGCCGGCACCGACGCCGCCGAGATGCTGCCCGGCGATGGCACGATGCAGCTGTAGCGTGCCGCCCCAGAAGTCCTCATCACCGAAAGTGTCGAAGCGGAACGTCTTGCGACCCTCCTCGAGCATCTGCCTCGCGTTCTCGCCAACCATGCGATCGAAGTGATTGGAGCTCGACGGTCCGCCGCCCGGCCCTTGCCGATCCGTCACATCGCCGCGGACCGTGATGGCTGCGGCCAATGCCGCTGTTGCAAAAATTGAAATAGAGACTTTTCGCTTCGTGAGACGAAATCCCGTCAGTCGCGGTGCCATTGCTGCGCCTCCTGTGGTTTCGTGGTTCCCCCGCGCTCGAGCCTTCGTTCGTAGTTGGCGACTCGACAGCCGTGAGTGAGCCGGCGCGCACGTGGGGTTCATTTCTTCGCACACGAAGCGCCTCGAACCTGTGTCGACCTTGATGCATGTGAGCGCGCGCGGACTGCAAAGCTGCGATCTTGCGCGTTTCACACGTTCGGGGAAGGCAGCCGTGAACAGCTACGTCGCAGCAGTGGATCACGAGCACGCCAAGCCGCACGGCTGGCGGCGCTGGTTATTCGCAACCAATCACAAGGACATCGGCACGATGTACCTGGTGCTCTCGTGCACGTCGTGGCTGATCGCCGGCGTCATCGCCATGCTGATTCGCCTCGAGCTCTTCAGGCCGGGGCTGCAGTTCTTCGATCCGCAGTTCTTCAACGGCCTCACGACGACGCACGGACTCGTCATGATCTTCGGCGCCATCATGCCCGCGTTCGTCGGCCTCGCGAACTGGATGATCCCGCTGCAGATCGGGTCGCCCGACATGGCACTGCCGCGCCTGAACAACTTCAGCTTCTGGATCCTGCCCTTCGCCTTCGCCATTCTTCTCGGCAGCTACTTCGTTCCCGGCGGGCCGCCCGGCACGGGCTGGACGCTGTATCCCCCGCTGTCAATCCAGCAGGCCGATAGCTTTCCGATGACGATCTTCGCCATCCATCTCATGGGCATCTCGTCCATTCTGGGCGCGATCAACGTGATCGTGACCATCATGAACATGCGCGCGCCCACGATGTCGCTGCTGCGCATGCCGCTCTTCATCTGGGGATGGCTCATCACCGCCTATCTGCTCATCGCCGTCATGCCCGTGCTGGCCGGAGCGGTGACGATGCTTCTCACCGACCACTACTTCGGTACGACGTTCTTCTCGGCGGCAGGCGGCGGCGATCCGGTGATGTTCCAGCACATCTTCTGGTTCTTCGGGCACCCCGAGGTTTACATCATGATCCTGCCGGCCTTCGGCATCATCTCGGAGGTCATTCCGGCGTTCGCGCGCAAGCCGATCTTCGGTTACGAAGCGATGGTCTACGCGATCGCGTCGATCGCATTCCTGTCCTTCATCGTGTGGGCGCATCACATGTTCACGGTCGGCATGCCGCTTGCCGGCCAGCTGTTCTTCATGATGTCGACCATGCTGATCGCGGTGCCGACGGGCGTGAAGATCTTCAACTGGGTCGCGACCCTGTGGAAAGGCAGTCTCTCGTTCGAGCCGCCCATGCTGTTCGCCCTCTCGTTCGTGTTCCTGTTCACGATCGGCGGCTTCTCCGGGCTGATGCTTGCGATCGTGCCGGCGGACTACCAGTACCACGACACGTACTTCGTCGTGGCACACTTCCATTACGTCCTGGTCACGGGCGCACTCTTCGCGATCCAGGCGGCGGTGTACTACTGGCTGCCCAAGTGGACGGGTCACATGTACGACATGCGGCTCGCGACCTGGCACTTCTGGCTATCGGTGATCTTCGTGAACGTGCTGTTCTTTCCGCAGCACTTCCTCGGGCTCGCGGGCATGCCGCGCCGGATTCCCGACTACGCCACGCAGTTCACCGACTGGAACATGGTCTCATCCATCGGCGCGTGGGTTTACGGGTTCGCGCAGCTGCTGTTCGTGTACGTGATCTGGAAATGCGTCAGGGCCGGCGCGCCGGCGCCGGACCGTGCCTGGGAAGGCGCGCGAGGTCTCGAGTGGGAGCTCGCCTCGCCGGCTCCGTATCATTCCTGGGAAGATCCTCCGAGCCCGGCGATCGTGTCGCGCGCCGCAGAACACTGAGACGACGCGACACGATTACCGCGACGCTGCACGGGCTCGCTCAGTGCAGCGCCGTTTTCGTCATGTGGCTCGTCTGGTTCGTCTGCTCCGGCAGCGAGAACACGAACAGCGAGCCGCCGAGCGTCGTGTACCTGGCGAGGTCCTTGTAGCCGCCGACCGCGCCCAGACCCGCAGTGTTCTCCGTGAGCCCCGCGGCCATGCCGATACCGGCCCAGCCGCCGATGCCCGAGTACACGCCGACGTACTGCTTGCCACCGTACTCATAGGTGAACACGTTGCCGATGATTCCCGAGGGTGTCTTGAACTTCCAAAGCTCCCGGCCCGTCTTCGGGTCCACGGCTTTGAGGTAGCCTTCGAGCGTGCCGTAGAACACGACGTCACCCGCGGTCGTCAGTGCGCCGGACCATACGGAGAAGCGCTCCGGCTTCGACCACACGATCTTGCCCGCCACCGGGTCCCACGCGATGAAGTTGCCCATGCCGCCGTGGCTGTTCGGTGCCGGGAACATCGTGAGCGTCGCGCCGACATACGGCTGGCCCGCGGTGTATTCAACTTGGAACGGCTCGTACGTCATGCACACGTGGTTCGTCGGCACCATGAAGAGGCCGAGGTGACGGTCGTAACTCGAGGGCTGCTGATCCTTCGAGCCCAATGCCGCCGGGCAGATGCCTTTCACGTTGACATCCGGACCGGATTTCTGCGGCGAGTACTGCGGATTCACGACCGGCCGGCCCGTCTTCATGTCGACCTTCGTCGCCCAGTTCACGACCGGATCGTATTTCTGCGCGACCAACAGCTCGCCCGTCTTGCGGTTCAGCGTGTAGGCAAAGCCGTTGCGATCGAAGTGCACGAGCGCGGGCACTTTCTTGCCGTTGATCGTCAAGTCGACCAGCGGCATTTCGTTCACGCCGTCGAAGTCCCACTCATCGTGCGGCGTCATCTGGTAGACCCACTTCGCCATCCCTGTGTCCAGATCGCGCGCGAAGATGCTCATGGACCACTTGTTGTCGCCCGGCCGCTGGGTGGGATTCCACGTGCCCGGATTCCCGGTGCCGTAGTAGACGAGGTTCAGCTCCGGATCGTAGGAGAACCAGCCCCACGTCGTGCCGCCGCCGAGCTTCCACTGATCGCCCTGCCAGGTCTTGAGCGAAGAGTCCTTGCCGATCGGCGCCATCTTGCCGTTGGTCCAGGTCATGGTCTTCTGCGGATCGACCAGCAGGTCTTTGTCCGGTCCGGTGCTCCACGCCGTCCAGACGCGCTTGCCGGTCTTGACGTCGTACGCGATGAGACGACCACGCACGCCGAACTCGCCGCCCGAGATGCCGGTAATCACCTTGTCCTTGAACACGTGCGGGGCGTTGGTGTTCGTCTCGCCGATCTTCGGGTCACCGTTCTTCGCGCTCCAGACGACCTTGCCGGTGTTCGCATCGAGCGCGACGAGCGTCGTGTCCGCTTGCTGCAGAAAGATCTTGCCGTCAGCGTACGCAAGGCCGCGGTTCACGGTGTCGCAGCACATGACCGGGATGACGTTCACGTCCTGCTTCGGCTCGTACTTCCACTTGTACGTCTGGTCCTTGAGATTCACCGCGTAGACGTTGTTCGGAAACGGCGTCTGGATGTACATCGTGTCGCCCACGACGAGCGGCGAACCCTCGTGACCGCGGAGCACCCCGGTCGAGAGCGTCCACGCCACCTGCAGCTGGTTGACGTTCGAGGCGTTGATCTGTTTGAGGTCGCTCCAGCGCTCGTTCGCGTAGTTGCCGCCTTGAGCCACCCAGTACGCCGGATTGCTCATCTTCTGCTCGAGGTCCGTCGCAGCGCTCGCGCCGGCGATTGCGCATGCGGCGGCGAGCAAGCCTGAGGTCACTTGAAGTGCAAGCTTGCGTTTCATGATCGGCTCCTCGCCATCGCTGACTCTTTAATGAGCAATAGAGACGCGCGATCGACGCCGAGTGCCTGAAATACAGTCTTTTGCGGCACGTACGCGGCGGGTGGACACAGATGAAACGCGGGCCACCGAAGTGGCCCGCGCGAGAGGCGGAGTCGCTACATTGGGGGGAAGCGACTCCTGCTCAAAACGAATAGCGGGCGCCGAGCTTGAAGTAGCGCCCGATGCGATCGTGGAAGAAGCCTCCGTTGTAATTCGGCTCGGTGATCGGGTTCGGCGCCGCCGGCGGATCGATGTTGAAGACGTTGTTGACCTTCGCGTAGAGCTCGAGGCTGTCGCCGAAGTACTTCGAGAAGTCGAGGTCGACGTACGTGCGGGACGGCATGTGGTTGTCGTCGATGTCGACGCCGTCGATGAAATCCGTGCGATACACGCCGGAATGAACGTACCGGACCAGCACGCCCGCCGCGAACGACGCCGGGCGCGAGTAGCGCGCAGAGGCCACGAACCGCCACTTCGGGATGCCGCCGGCCGACTCCGACCCGAGCTGGCCCACGATGTCGGTGGTCTTGTTGTTGATCGTGGTCGTCAGCTTGTCCACGAACGTGCCCAGCAGCCGGAAGTCCATCTTGCCCACGCCGAGCGGCATGTTGTAGCCGATCTCGGCATCGAACCCCGACGTCTTGGACTGCGCCGCATTGATCAAGGTGGAGGCGACTCTCGTGATGACGTTGTTCTCGATGGTGATGGCGTCGCAGAGCTGCTGCTGGTTGAACTTGAAGCAGCCGTCGAGGAACTGTTGCCCGTTGAGCGATACGATCGCGTCCGTGATGTCGAACGAATAGTAGTCGAGCGACATGCGCAGGCTCTGCGCGAACGCCGGCTGATACACCACCCCGACGGTGTAGGCCTTGGACGTCTCGGGCATCAGGTTCGGATTGCCGCCGGTCAGCTGCACCACCGTCGGATTGCCGCCGGATGGGCGCGGATCGACGAGCGCCGTGACGAACTGATTCTGCCCCGAAAAGAGCTCGTTGATGCTCGGCGCGCGAATGTCGCGCGACAGGGTGCCGCGGAAGCGCAGATCGGGGGTGGGCGAATAGTTGATGCCGGTCTTCCACGTCGTGACCTGGCCGCTCGTCGAGTAGTCCGTGATGCGCACGGCGCCGTTCACATCGAGCAGGAAGCCCAAAGGCTTGTCACGGAGCAGCGGAACGACGACTTCCGCGTAGCCCTCCTTGACGTTGACGTCGCCCGAGAGCGGCTTCGAGTTCACGGCGAACCAACCGCTCGCCTGCGAGATCGGGTCGGACGCCGCGGCGATACCGTCCTTGCGATATTCGGCGCCGACGGCGAGCGAAACGTACCCGGCCCGCGTCTGAAACAGTGTCCCGTCCAAGTTTGCGCTGACGAGCGTCTGCTTTTGCCGCGAATCCAGCACCGCGGTGCCGGTGAAATAGTTGAGCGCCTCCCGGCTGATCGAGCCCTCGCCGAACACGTTGATCGGCACGCAGTTCGCGATGTCCGGATCGGTGCTGTTCGGCGCGTTGAGCAACGCGCGGCAGATCGGCTGACCCGTCGCCGGATTGATGACTGAGTCGATTCCGAGGTTGTAGCGCCGCACGATCTGATTGTTGCCGTCCTCGCGGCGGTAGTCGTTGATGCTCTCCTGGACGGCGGCGTCCCAGTGCCAGGTCTCGCCGATCTGCCCCTTGATGCCGAGCCCGTAGCGCTGAACCTTGCTGTCCTGCGTCGTGTTGGTCTTGCCTTCTTCCACGACGACGCGGCCCATGTTGAACGTCGTCACGCCGTTCGCGGTCATGATGTCGCGCACCTGCTGCGGCAGGAACGCATTGTCGATGCGAATCGGAAGCGGCGCGCGGTTGCTGACCGCATACGCGCTGTCGGAATACGCGTCGATGTCCGCATAGAGCGCGTCGGCGAACACGGAGAGCCGCTCGTTGATATCGAAGCTCGCGCGCGTGAACGCCGCTTTGCGGCCGATCTCCGGCAGCACGTTGGCATCGCCCGCCATGGTGCCGCCGTCGCCGCCGATCATGAACATGGTCCCGACGTAGGTCCCGTAGTTGAACGGCAGCACCGTGCCGCCCGGCCCGAACTGGATGCCACGCAGCGCGGGGATGTTGTTGAGCGCGGCGACGCCGCCGTTCGTCAGCTGCGAGAAGCGTACGTTCGGCGACACGATGCGAGTCGGCAGGCCGTTCGGATTCGTGATCACGCCATAGCTGTCGCGGCCCCACGGGCGGCTCGACTGGCTGAGCTGACCGTGGTTCTCGTAATAGTCGAGCGCGCCGACGACGTGGAAGCGGCCGTCCACGAACGCGTGGCCGACCGAGAGGGATGCGGCCGGCGATGAGACATCCCCGTAAGTGGACCTGCCGTACTGGAAATCGCTCTTCACGCCCTCGAAGCGATCGTTGAGGGCGATGTTCACGACACCGGACACCGCATCGGAACCGTACGCGGCGGACGCGCCACCGGTCACGATCTCCATGCTCTTGATCAGGCCCGCCGGAATGATGTTCGAATCGATGCCGCCGGTCGGATCGGTCGGGGCGACGCGCCGGCCGTCGAGCAGCAGCAGCGTGCGCGCGGTGCCGAGCCCACGGAGGTCGAAGTTGCTCGTGCCGATCGGTACGCTCGAGCGGCCGTAGTTCTGATTCGCCGCGAACGCGGGCACATCGACGATCAGATCCGAGATACGCTGCACCGCCTTGATTTTCAGGTCGTCGCTGCTCACCGTCGTGAGGGGCGTCGGCGCATCGAATCCGGAGATGTGGGTGCCGGTCGCGGTCACCACGACTTCGTCGAGCTCGGAGCCGCCGGACGCGTCCTGCGCGTGAACCGCGGACGCTCCCCAGAGGGCAGCCTGGACGGAAGCCAATACAGCGGCGTTGCGGATCGTGCCTCTGCGCATCTCTACCCCCACCCTGAATGCGACTAATTCTGTATCGTTGAACCGTATTCGATTTTCGCAATGACCGTCCAAGACCTTTGCGGTCCGGTTCCGATAATCCGGCGGCATCAAAGAAGTCGAAAGTCGCAGGTCCGCGGTTTAAGATCGCGCACCATGCAAAAACCCAGCGGCAAGAAGGGCGATGAGCTCGCGGCGGTCGTGCCGGCCCTTTGCGAATACACCGACCGCATTCTCTACGACGACGTGTGGGAGCGGCCGATCCTCTCGAAGCGCGATCGCAGCCTGATCACGATCGCGGCGCTGATCGCGATGTATCGCCCCGAGCAGCTGACCTCCCACCTCGCCTTCGGCCTGCAGAACGGGCTCACCAAAGAGGAGATCGGCGAGGCCATCACGCATCTGGCGTTCTACACGTCGTGGCCGTCCGCCATCACGGCGAGCCGTAAATTCTTCGATCTGGTGCAGCAGCAGGAGAAGGAGACGGGCGCGCGCTAGCACCGGTTGCCACCGCTCGTGCGAATGATGGATGCCGCATCGGACAAAGGGGCACGCGCTAGACGGCGCATACGCTCGATCGAAGTAGGGTTTCGCGTCATCCGCGCGCTGCTCGCGGCGCAGCGGCCGAGCCCGTTGCGTGACATCGCGGCCGCAGCCGGCATGGCGCCGAGCAAAGCGCACCTGTATCTCGCGAGCTTCATGCGCGAAGGCATGGCGATGCAGGAGCCGGACACCGGCCACTACGGGCTCGGTCCTTTCGCGGCGAGCCTGGGTCTCTCCGCGATCCGCCAGCTCTCGATCGTCGACGAAGCGCGGCCCTTCCTGCGCCAGCTCTCCGAGCGCACGGGCTGCGCCGCGTATCTGTCGATTCTGGGCGAGAGCGGCCCGGCCATCGTGTCGAAGGCCGACGGCACGCGTCAGGGCGTGCTCTCCGTGCAGCTCGGCTATGTGCTGCCGCTCACGACCTCCGCGACCGGTCAGGTTTTTCTCGCATATCGCTCGCCGCAGCAACGCGCGGCGCTGCTCGACCGGGAATACGCAGGCTCCTCGCGAAATCAGGACGGGCGCGTGCCGCGAGATAAGCTCGAAGCCGCACTCGCGAAGGTGCCGAAGCGGGGCTACGCGCTGAGCTCCGGCCAGATCAATCCGAGCTTCGTCGCCGCGGCCGCTCCGGTCTTCGATCACAACGGCGATGTCGCGGCGGCCTTGACGGTGCTCGGCACCGAGCGGCACCTGCCCGCCGGAAAGCTGAAGAAAGCCATCGCGGACCTGCTCGAGATGGCCGCCGGCCTGTCGCGCGCCATCGGCGCGCCCGACCGCACGAGCGGACGCGCTAAAAAGCCATCGCGACGGACTTGAGCTCCGTGTAGGCCTCGATGCCTGCACGACCGTTCTCGCGCCCCCAGCCCGACTGCTTGAATCCGCCGAACGGCAGCGCCGGATCGAGCCCGCCGCCATTCACGCGCACCGTGCCGGCCTTGAGCCGGCGCACGAGCTGATGCGCGGCCGCGAGGTTGTTGGTCCACACGACGGCGCCGAGCCCGTAATTGCCGGCATTCGCCATGTCGGCGACCTTCGCGAGATCGCCTTCCTCGAAGCGCATCGCGCACAGCACGGGGCCGAATATTTCTTCGCGCACGACGCGCATCGATTCCGTGGTGTTCGTGAGCACGGTCGGTTGCACGAAGTAACCATCCGCATTGGCCGTGGTGCGCTTCGTGATTCGCGTGGCACCTTGCTCCAGACCGCTTGCCACGTAACCCTCGACGCGGCGCTGCTGCTCTTCGGAAACCACGGGCCCCATCTGCGTCGTCGGCTCGAGCCCTGAGCCCAGCACGATCTTGTCGGCATAGTCGGCGACGCGCGCGACGAGCTCGTCGAACACCCGAGCGTCTGCGTAGAGCCGCGACCCCGCGTTGCAGATCTGGCCGGCGTTCGTGAAGATCGAGCGCGCCGCGCCCATGGCGACCTTCTCGACGTCCGCATCGGGCAGCACGATCACCGGCGTCTTGCCACCCAGCTCCAAGGTGACGCGTTTGAAGTTGCCGGCTGCGGCGTGCAGGATCGCGCGGCCCACCTCGGTCGAGCCGGTGAACGTAACCTTGTCGACGCCCGCATGCGCCGTGAGCGCGGCACCGGCCTCCTCTCCCGTTCCCGTCAGCAGATTGAATGCTCCTTCCGGAAAGCCGACTTCGAGCACGAGATGCGCAAGGCGCAGCGCCGTGAGCGGCGTTTGCTCTGCGGGCTTCAGAATGACGGCGCAGCCGGCCGCGAGCGCCGGCGCGATCTTCGTCGCCGCCATCGCCAACGGCGAGTTCCACGGCACGATCTGCGCCACGACCCCGACGGGCTCGCGGACCGTGTACGCGTGCCAGTTGCCCGGATTCGAGAGCGCGATGGTTTCCCCGGTGAGCTTGGTGCACCAGCCCGCGTTGTAGCGGATCACCTCGATCGTGTGCGGGATGTCGAAGTAGCGCGACTCGCGCAGCGGCTTGCCGTTGTCGAGCGTTTCCAGCACGGCGAATTCATCCGCATGCGCCTCGACGAGGTCCGCGAGCTTCCAGAGCAGCTTCGCGCGCTCGGATGCCTTCTGGGCCGCAAGCGGGCCTTCGAGCGCTGTGCGCGCTGCGCGCACCGCGAGATCGACGTCGGCAGCGTCCGCGGCGGCAACGGATGCGAGCTTCTCCTTCGTCGCCGGATTGAACGTATCGAAGCTGCGACCGGACTGCGCGTCGCGCCACACGCCGCCGATGAGCAGCCGATGGCGCGAAGCTGCGAAATTCAAAGCCTTCTTCAGCGCTGCGGCCTGGGCATCTGCATCCATCGGGGTCTCCGCGGTGTGTACTGTGATTTCGTCAATGACGAATACTATATGGCAATATAAAAAATTGCGGCACGGGGGTCGAACGAGTGCAGAGCTACGACTACGTCATCGTCGGGGCGGGATCGGCGGGCTGTGTTCTGGCCAATCGGCTGAGTGAAGAGGCAAACGCGCAGGTCTTGCTCCTCGAGGCCGGCGACGCGGACCGTCACCCGCTCCTCGCCATGCCGCTCGGCTTTCTCGCCGCTGCGCGCAGCCCGTCACTCGACTGGGGTTACGCGAGCGAGCCCGAGCCGCACATGAACGGCCGCAGCCTGCCGCTCCCGCGCGGCAAAATCCTCGGCGGTTGTTCGACCATCAACGGCATGATCTACATGCGCGGTCACCCGCGCGACTACGACGAGTGGCGCGAGCTCGGCTGCACGGGATGGGGCCACATAGATGTGCTGCCCTACTTCCGCAAGATGGAAAGCAGCTGGCGCGGCGCGAGTGAAGCACATGGCGCGGAGGGCCCGCTCACCGTGCAGCGCGTGGACAGCACGCGGCTGGTGGGCGATCCGGTCTGGCGCGCCGCACGCGTCGCCGGTCATGAACCGGTCAACGATTTCAGCTTCGAGCCGGCGACGGGCTTCGGCGAGTGCGAAGTCACGGTCGACCGCAACGGACGGCGTGCGAGCACCTCTCGTGCCTATCTGCGGCCCGCACGCGGCCGCCGGAACTTGACGGTACTGACCGGCGCCACTGCGACTCGCATTCTGATGCGCGATCGCCGCGCATGCGGCGTCTCATACATCCGCAATGGAGTCGCCGAACAGGTTCAAGCGCGGCGCGAAGTCATCCTGTCATGTGGCGCCTACAACTCACCGCACCTGCTGATGCTCTCGGGTATCGGGCCCGGCGAGCACTTGCGTGAGCACGGCCTCGAAGTCGTTCACGACCTGCCCGGAGTTGGACGCAATCTTTCCGAGCATCCCGTCGTGTACGCCGAATTTGCGACGCGCGAGCCGATCACCTTCCTCAATTCCCTGCGGCTCGATCGGCTGGTCGGCTCGGCGCTGCGGTGGGCCATCCGCGGTACGGGACCGCTCGCCTCGCTCGTGTGCAGCTGCGTGCTCATGGTCAAGACCCGCGCCGGCCTCGAGCGCCCCGACATTCAGCTCATGGTGTTACCGGTGCGACTGGACGCGCGCCCGTGGCTGCCCGGATTCGGAGCGCGTCAGATGCACGTGTTCTCCGTGATGGTGATCCAGCTGCATCCCGAAAGCCGCGGGCGTGTCGAGCTGCGCTCGGCAGATCCCGCGGACCCGCCGAAGATTTCATTGAACCTGCTCGCGACCCGGCACGATCTCGCGGAACTGCGGCGTGGCATCGCAGTCGTGCGCAAGCTGTTTGCGACGCCGCCGCTCACCGAGCTCATCGCGCGCGAGGTCAGACCCGGTGCGCAGGTGCGCGACGAGGATGCGCTCGACGCGTACCTACGCAACAACGTGCGCGTGACTCAGCATCCCGTCGGCACGTGTGCAATGGGCGTCTCCGGGCAGGCCGTCGTTTGTCCGCGCTTGCGTGTGCGGGGCATGGAGGGTCTGCGAGTGGTGGACGCCTCCATCATGCCGACGATTCCCGGCGGCAACACCAACGCGCCGGTCATCATGATCGCCGAGAAGGCCGCGGACATGATCCGGGAGGATCACGCCCGCGGCGCGTCCTCAGCGCACTAACGCGTGTAGTTGCCGAGACCGGGGCGGAAGCTCTTCTGGTCGAGGAACTGCTTGAGCCCCTGTTCCTTCCCTTTCTCCGGATCGACGAAGTTCGTCTGATCGACCTTCGCGGTCAGATACTCCGCGGCCTGCTCCCAGGTCATCTCGCGCGCGTACTTGTAAGCCATGCGCGCCTGCCGCAGCACCGTCGGATTCTTCCCGAGCAGCTCGCGAGCGAGCTCCGCCGTTCGCTGCACCAGCTGGCTCGCCGGGACCGCCTCGTTCACGAGCCCGAGCTCCGCGGCCTTCGTGCCGTTGAACTGCTTGCCCGTCATCACGTAGTAGAGCGCTTGGCGATCCCCCATCACCGTTGCGATCGCCTTGCTGACGACGCCGCCCGGGATCACGCCCCAGTTGATTTCGGAGAGACCGAACACGGCGTCCTGATCGGCGATCGCGAGATCACAGCAGATGAGCGGGGTGAACGCGCCGCCGAAGCACCAGCCGTTCACCATCGCGATCGTCGGCTTCGGGTAGTGCATGAGCGTGCGCCACTGCCAGGCGCGAGTGGAACGATACGCGCGCTGCCGCTCGATGTCGGAGAGACCGTCGGTCGCGCGAAAGAAGTCCTTGAGGTCCATGCCGGCCGAGAACGCGCTGCCCACTCCCGTCAGCACCAAGACGCCACACCGGTTGTCGATCTCCAGCGCATCGAGCACCTGGTTCATTTCCTCCGCGAGCGCGACGCTCATCGCGTTGCGTTTTTCGGGCCGGTTCAGCCGCACCCAGGCAATGCCGTCGGTGAGCTCGACGGCAACGTTCTTGCCGCCCGGAATGCCCGGTGTGTGCGGGGCGGCTGCGCTCTGCTCCATTGCTGACTCCTACTGCTCTGTGTCTCTGACGATCAATGCATCCAGCGCCATCGCACCCGCGCCTGCCGCGAAGACCATGACGGGATTGATATCGATTTCCCGAATGGACGGGTCCGCGCGCATCGCGTTACCGAGCGTCAGCACGATGTCCGCGAGCGCGCTCACGTCGCGCGGCGGCTGGCCGCGAAACGCGCCGAGCAGCGCCGCGCCTTTCAGCGCGCGAATCCGCTCGACTGCGCGCGCATGAGAGATGTCGGGCGGCAGGAATTCGACGGCACGCAACGCCTCGATCCATACGCCGCCGAGGCCGACCAGGATGACGGGCCCCCACCGCGGATCGTTCTTCGCACCGACGACCATCTCGAGCCCGGGCGGCGCCATCTGCTCGACGAGGACGCCGGCGAGCGACGCGCCGGCGAGCGCGGTGGACACGTTGTCGTGCAACCGATTCCACGCCGCGTCGAGCTCCTGCGCGTTGGCGATCCCGACGACGACGCCACCGACGTCGCTTTTGTGATGCAGGCTCGCCGCCTGCGCCTTGATCACGAGCGGGAAGCCGATCGCGCGCGCCGCGTCGTGCGCTTGTTCCAGGGTCCGTACGAGCCGGCCGGCGGGAACACGCACGCCCAGCTCTCGCAGCCACGCCTTGCCGACGTATTCGGGAATGGCCCCTGCTCCTGCGAGCGCCGGCACTTCGCGCACAGCACTGTTGCGATGGACCGCCGCATCCCGCGCAACCGCGTGCCGATGCAGCGCCGCCATTGCCCGTAGCGTGCGCTCCGGTGAGCGAAAAAACGGAATCTCGTTCTCGCGAACCCAGTCCAGGAATTGCGGATCGAGCGGCGCGCCGTCACCGGTGAGCGTCAGGATCAGCGGCCTGTCCGTCGTTCGCGTCAACGGAATGAGTGCCTGCACCTTCGCGCGCTGCTGGTGAGGACCGCCGGGAGTCATCGCCCAGATGACCGAGCCGGTCGCAGGGTCCTCGAGCAGCGCCTGCGTCGTGGTCGCGAAGATGCCCGCATCCGCATAGCCGGCAGCGCCGAGATCGAGCGGATTGTCGATCTCCACGTTCGCCGGTGCGAGCGCTTTGAGCTTCTCGAGGGTGAGTGCGCTCGGGCGCACGGCGGGCAAACCGACGTCTTCCATCGTATCGAGGGAGAGCGCGCGGATCGCACCCGAATTCGTGACCATCGCCGCGTCTCCGGCCGCCGGACGCGGGTAGCGCTGCAGGATCGCCGTTGCATCGAGCAGCTCGTCCATCGTTTCGACGAGTGCCACCGCCTCGTTCTCGACGGCCGTCTTCATGACGGCGTAGTCACCCGCGAGCGCACCCGTGTGAGACTGCGCGGCAGCCTGCGCGCGAGCGCTTCGTCCAGGATGCAGCATAACGATGGGCACGCCCTGCTCGCGCGCGCGGCGCGCAATGGCGAGGAAGGCCGCAGGGTCCCGAATCTGCTCGACGTACAGCGCCACCGCGGTGACACCCTCGCGGATGGCGTGCGCGATGAAATCGTCGACACGGAGAACGGCTTCGTTGCCCGTCGAGATCACATGCGAGACCGCGATGCCGCGCGCTTGCAGCGAGCTGCGCACGTTTGCGGCCGTGGCGCCGCTCTGCGCAATGACGGCGACACGCCGGCTCTCGGCCGCGAGCTTGCGCTGTTCGAAGCTCAGATCCTCGAAGGACGCGCACATGCCGTCCACGTAGTTCGCAAAGCCGAGGCAATTCGGCCCGAGCAACGCCAGGCCGCCCTCGCGGCACAGCGCCGCGATCGCATCTTGTTCGGCCCGACCCGCAGCGCCGCTTTCGCCGAACCCCGTTGCGAAGACGACGGCGCCGCCGACGCCGCGCGCCACGCAGTCCTCGAGAGCTTGCCGGATCGCCACGCGGGGTAGATTGAGAATGACGGCGTCCGTGCCTTCCGGAATATCGCGCAGGGACTTCACGCACGCTTGACCCTCGATCTCGGTGCGAGTCGGGCTCACGAGCGTGAGTGGACCCTTGAATCCCGAGGAACGGAGATTCCTCAGAATCGCACCGCCGATCGAGCGCGGATCGGGCGATGCGCCGGCCACCGCGACAGTGGCGGGACGAAGCAAGCGATCGAGGTTGAACACGCCTTGCGATTCCTCGTGCTCAACTGGCCGGCGTCAGCTTTGCGGCCCCGCGCTCTGCGATCGGCAGGCGCGCGGCGAGGAACATGCTCAACACGGGAACGACCGCGATGCTGGCGAACACCGCAAACGTCATTTCGCGATCGAGCTTGGCGCCGATCAGAAGGCCGCCCAGCATCGGGCCGATCACCGCGCCCGCCCGGCTCCAGCCGACCATGAACCCGACGCCGGAATTGCGCGCCTCGGCCGAATAGAACTTGATCGCGACCAGGAACAACCCGGTGTACGCCCCCACGGTGAAGAGGTTGAGCATCCCGGCCGTGCCGAGGAGCAGAACCGGGCTCGCGGGAATGGTCCCGAACACGAGCAGAATCACGACCATGAGGCCCAGGTAGATACCGGTCAGGCGAGTCTCCTCGATGCGCTTCGAGAGCACGGCGATCGACAAGTGGCCCAGGATTCCGAACGCGCCGTTGACGATGCCGACGTAGCTCGCCTGCGTCGGTGTCATGCCGGCGTTCACGAGAATCTGCGGCTTCCAGTTCATCAGGAAGTAGCCGACGATGGCGAACGCGAGTGAAGCGAGCCAGAGAAGCACCGTGGCCTGGCGAGTGCCCGGTGCGAGCAGCGCTGCGACGCTGATCTTCGGGCGGTCGTGAGTCGGCATGGGAGGCAGAACGGCGAGCGGCGCGTGCTTCAATTTCGCCAGCACCGAGTTGATCCGCGCCAACGCATTGCGCGGCTGCCGGCTGGTCAGGTACTCCGGCGATTCGAGCAGGAATACGAGCGCGATCAGCAGCACGCCGAGATTGAGCACGCCGCCGCCGACGAAGATCGCGCGCCAGCCGAATGGCTGTAGCAGCAGCGCCGCGACGGCGCCGCTGACCGCCATGCCCAGCGAGAATCCCATGTGGAGGATCGCGAGCAGGACGTTGCGCCAGCGATCGCTGCTGAATTCCGCGACCAGCACGTTCAAGCTGACCGTCAAGGTCCCGAGCCCGAGACCCATCGCGAGACGAAGTGCCGTCATCACCGAAATCGAGTCGGCGAGCGCGGAGCACCAGTGCACCACGGTGATGTCCACCAGCGCGGCCAAGACCAACGTGCGCCGGCCCAAGCGGTCCGCGAGCGGCGCAACGAGCATCGCACCGAGGATCAGCCCGATCGAGGTAGCGCTGAACGCAATCCCGAGCCGCGCCGGCGATACACCCCATTCCTTCGTCAGTTGTGGCGCGGCGAGCGCGAGTGACAGCACGTCGTAGCCGTCGGCCGTGTTGATGAGGCAACAGAGCACGACGAGGATCACCTGGCGCACGTGCATCGGTGAGCCGGCGATCAAGGCGCGGACCGGATTGTCGTTCATCGTGTTGCTCCGTCAGCGAGGCCCATGAGACGCGCGGCGTTGCCGCCCACCATTTTGCGGATATCCGCCTCGCCGCAGCCGAGATCGAGACACATGCCGATGACGTGCCGCAGACCTTCGACGGGCGTCGGATTGCCCTCCTGGCCAAGATCCGAGCCGATGATCGTGTGGTCCACTCCGCCGGCTTTGATGAGCGCGCCCAATCCCTCGAGCGTGTACTTGCCGCTCTTGTTCTGCACGCCGGCCCACATGCAGCAGCTGTGCTCCAGCATCGCGCCCATCCCCGCGAGCTCCTTGATGTCGGCGAGGCTCGCGTCGATCAGAAAGGTCGGATGGTTCACCAGCAGACGCTTGACGCCGCGCTTCTTGGCCTCATCGAACAGCGGCCAGATCTCGGAAATGTGCAGGTGGCCGGCGGAGAGCACCGCGTCGTACTGCGCGATCAGATCGAGGATGACCTTCGCCTCGTCCAGCAGCTCGCCGGTGTCGTTTACCACGGTGAGGCCTTTCGGCTTCAACATGGCTTCCTTGGTGGCGAGGTAGTTCTTGCGGTGCGAATGGCGGATGTGATTCGCCGCCGAGAACGTCGGCATCCAGACGAGGCGCGCGTTCAGCTTGAACCCGTGCTCGACTGCATAAGGATTCAAGCCGCCGACCGTGTTGTTGAGCGGCACGCCGGTCAGGAGCTCGAGCCGCGGTGCCAGCGTCTCCTTCAGGAGCTCGGCGACGGGCGCGACGGAGTAGTAGTGATCCTTGAAGAGAACGGCCCGCAGTCCCGCCTCTTCGGCTTCGCGGATCGCCGCGACGTGATTGAGCCGCCGCGGCATGACCGACGGCCCGCTGTGGCAGTGCAAGTCGATCGCGCCGATCAGGAGCTTCCCGATCAAGTCGTCGCGCATTCGCGTCCCCCTCGGTTCATCGGGGCTAGGTTGCCGGCATCGGATAATCCGCCGCGTTCAGCACCCAGCCCTCGCGCATCGAAAAATCATATCGCGGCGGACAGAACGCATCGCAGAGACGATTCAGTCCGTCCGCCATGCCGACAGAGGTGTGTACGGCAGGCGGCGGGATGACGGTAACGGAAGGCGCGGCGCATCTCGCGTGCTCGTCTTCGCGCCACGCCGTGCTGTCCGGCGTCCACGGCCAGCGGATGTGATGCGTGAACTCCCCCGCGAGCGCGATCGAATACTGCTCGAAGTCGTCGTGATGATGCGGCGAAACGTCCCGCGGATCGCGCTTACCTCGGCGGCCGTCCCCGAAGTTCACCATGATCGTCGAGCCGCGATAGAGCCGGCCGAAACGCCCCTTCTGCGGCGGCACATCGCCCCGGTAAGCGCGGATGCGATATCCGCCGATCGGCTCGGGCCACTCCTGGAACGGAGCGACGTTCGGATCGCACTGGGCATAGTCCGCGTTGTTCGTGCACTTGCCGAGCAGATCCGCGGCGCGCGTCGTGAGGAGACGCAACAGAACGCCGTCCGTCTTCGCTTCGATGATGCTCGCGCCCGGCGGAACGAACACCACCGCCGGTCCGACGACGTTCTGCCCTTCGCCGTTGGCGACGATCATGACGCTCGTGTCGGCGCGCGGCACGAGCAGCGCATACTCGTCCAGTTGCCGCGTTCTGGCGAAGCGGCCGCCGGCCCGCGCCTCGAGGTAGTTGACGATCATGTTCTGGCCGCGGCAGTACCAGGCGCGGCCGTTCGCATCGTCCTCGACCGGCGGCTCCTCGTAGAAGCGCGCGTAGGTTGCCGCCTTGAACGGGGTGTACACGACAGGTGCCTTCGCCGGCGCCAACACCGCGCGCAGATCGTTTTTGCCGTACATCAGGGCCTCCCCGGAACGCCAGGGGGCAGTGTGCTGGCAAATGCCCCGTAGCGTCCGTCCATATAAACCAGCGGATCGTTTTGCTCGCACGTCCGCACCTCTTCGACCTGTCCGACGAATATCCCGTGTGTTCCGAATTCGAGCTTCGAGACGTTGCGGCAGATGAAGCTCGCCTGCGCCTCCTGCAGATACGGCGGGCCCAGCGCGGAGCTGCACCACGAACCGACCGCGAAGCGCGCCTCCCCCTTCGCTTGGCCGCTGCAGAGCGCCGAGATGTTCGCCTGATTCGCCTGCAAAACGTTGATGCAGAAATGCGCGCCTTCGGAGAGCGGCGCGAAGAGGCTCGCCGATTTGTTCACGCAGATGAGCATGGATGGCGGGTCCATGCTGAGCTCGTTCACTGCGGTGGCCGTCATCGCGTAGCGCGTCGACCCGTGGGAGCAGCTGATGACAGTGACCGCCTTTGCCAGGCCGCGCAGGCCGATCTTCAATGCGGCGGCGATGTCGGCAGTGCCGGCGTGCACGTCAGTACGCCCCGATTTCCTTCAGCGCCGCGGTGGCTTGGCGCCAGCTATCGCTGCCTGCTGGCAAGCCCACGTACAGAGTCGCGTGCAGCAGGATCTCGCGGATCTCCTCTTTCGAGACACCATTGCGGATGGCGCCCTTCACGTGGTGCTTCAGCTGATCCGGCTTGCTCTGGCCCGCGAGAATCGCCACCGTGAGCATGCTTCTCAGCTTCAGGGACAGCGTCGGGCGGCTCCACACCTCGCCGAAGCAGATCCGCGTCACCATGTCCTGGAGCGGCATCTGAAAGTCGTCGGCCTCGTCGAGACTCTTCAGGCCCTCCGCGCCGAATATTTCCTCGCGCAGGCGGCGGCCCCGCTGCATCGGGTCATCGCTCATCGTTCTGCTCCGATATCCAGATAGGCGCGCGCCCGGCGCGCCAGATCGATCATGTGGCGATCTGCGGCAGGAGACATTTTTCGCGCGCGCAAGAAGCCGTGGATCATCCCGGACGCCACGGACACCTCCACGCGGACGCCGCTCTCGCGCAGGCGTTCCGCATATTCCAGAGCCTCCTCCCGCAGCGGATCGTGCTCGGCTGCGAGGATGATGGCGGGCGGCAAGCCGGTGAGGTCCTTCAGGTCGAGCGGCGCCGGATAAAAATTTGGATCGCTCTGTTTCCGATACACGCCAATGAAGCTGTCGATTCGCTCGGGAGTCAGCAGCGGGTCTCGCGACTTCGCGTACGCACTGCGGCCCGGCTGCATCGCGAACGCGCCGTACAGCAGGAGCTGGCAGACGAGCGGCGGGCCGCCACGATCGCGAGCCATCGCGGCCGAGATGGTCGCCAGCAGTGCACCCACACTGTCCCCGGCGACAGCGATTCTCGAAGGATCGACACGCAAGTCGTCGGCATGTTCTTGCAGCCAGACGAGCGCGGCATAACAGTCCTCCTGTGCCGAGCGGTAAGAGTTCTCCGGCAATCTGCGGTACTGCACGCTCGCCACCACCGCACCCGTGTCCTCCGCCAGCCCGGCGGCGACCGCATCGAAGCTCTCGATGCTGCCGAACGTGAAGCCCCCGCCGTGGAAATAGCAGATGGCGGGACGGCGGATGCGACCGCCGAGGCGGTACACCTTGACCGCAATCTCCTGCCCTTCGCACACGATGAACGTCGTGAACGTCTGCATGTCGCGCGGCTGAGGGCATTGCAGCTCGGCAGCGCTCGCATCGGAGCGCAGCCGTTGCGCGCTCAATGTGTCGGCAGGGTCGCGCGCGCCGGCGCGCATGAGCTCGACATACGCCTCCAAGCCCTCCGCCAACACCGGCGTCGATCCGGACTGCGCGGCGGGCACAAGCGATGTCACGCGAAGGCCTCGTAGCGCACATCCGGCGCGTCCACCGACAGCTCGTGCAGCCGCGGCATCACGTGCTGCGCGAACATCTTGAGATTGTCGACCGTGTCCGCGTGGCTGATGGTGCCGGCCTGACCCATCATCAGCAGATTGCCGAACCCGCCGACGTCGACGTAGAACTGCTTCAGCTGCTGGTACACATCATCGGGCGTACCGACGAACATCAAGCCGGCGTCGATGTACTGCTCGATCGTCGCATCCGAGGGCAGCGGCGCGCCGTTGCGCAAGCGCGGACGCACCGCGCTCGGGCCCGCCTGCATCATCTTCACGTTCGCCTTGACGGGGTTGAACCCCGGCGGATTGCGGAACTGCGGATCGAGTCGCGCGGCCGTCGTGAAGTACGCCTTCATCTGCTCGGCGCGCTCGTAGGCCGTCTTGCGGTCGCCCGCCACCGCCACGACACCGAGATACGCCAGCCGCTTTTCGGGTGCGGGGCGCCCGTGCGCTTCGAGATAGGCCTTGCGATATCCCTCGAAGACCGAGCGCGCCACCGCGCCCGACAGGAACGTTGCGCACGTGTAGTCCAGCTTGGCGTGCTCGACGGAGCTGAACGCACTCGAGGACGTCATCCAAATAGGCGGCGTTGGCTGCTGGAGCGGGCGCGGCCACAAGCTCACGGTGCGATAGTGATAGTTTTCGCTGTCCCACGAGAAGTTGTCACCCGTGTTGCGCAGCGCCTCCATGATGAGATCGTGCGCTTCCCAGAAGCGCTCGTTGAAACGCGCCGGCAGCCGGTTCGACATGAACACTTCGTAGGCTGCGCCTTTCACCATGCCGACCTCGAGCCGGCCGCCGGAGAGCAGATCGACCATCGCGATCTCTTCGGCCACGCGCACCGGATTCGAGCGATTCCCGATGGGAATGCCGAGCGCGAGCAGGCGCGCCTTGCGGGTCTGGCGTGCAAGGATCGCCAGCGTCGTCATGCACGAGGTGGACATGCACGTCGCCGCGGCATGGTGCTCGTTCACCATGATGTTGTAGCCGAGCTCGTCGGCCAGGATGTACTCGTCGAGATAGCGATTGAGCAGCTTCGACGCGACGGCCGGATCGCAATGGCGCGCCGACAACGTCACGCGCATCGGACCGGGCACGTCGAACGCCGGGTGGTACGCCTGTTCACTGAATTGCCAGACCTTCACTGCAAGCTCCTAAGCGGCGGCGGGCGCCGGCGCGAAGTTCACGATCTTTGCCGCCGCGAGCTCGGGGCAATCCACGTAGATGCGGTGTCCGCAACCGGCGAGCGTCTCGAAGCGGCTCGCGCGCAACTGCGCGGCGAAGCGCTTCGCGTACTCGAGGGGCGCGAACCGATCCTCCCGCCCCCACAGCAGCACCGTGGGCACCGTGATGCGGTGGAGGCGCAAGTGGAGCTTCGGGTTGTAGAGATACGGCGACCAGCCGAAGAGGCAGACGGCCTCCGCGTTGCGCGCGATGCGCTCCAGCGTGCGCTCGGGCAATGATGCGAGATTCACATTGCTGGCGGCCGGCGTCACTTGCATCGTGGCATCGACCTCTTTGGGGTCGAGCATGAACAGGTCGGTCACGTGCATCGTCTTGCGCTCGGCGGTGCGCAGCCCGAGTGGCGCACCGAGCACGAGCTTCGCGACGCGGCTCGCATTCTTCACCAGCATCTCCGCCGCGATCCATCCGCCCAGGGAGAAGCCAACGACCGTCACGTCCCGCAGGTCGAAGTGATCGAGCAGATCGAGATAGAAATACGCGAGATCGTCCACCGTGCTGAACGAGCGCGGCAGCTCGGAGGCGCCGAAGCCCGGGTGCGACGGCGCGTACACGGTGAAGTCGCGCGCGAGCAGATCGATGATGCGTGCGCAGCCTTCGATGCCGTCCATGCCGTGAAGCAGCAGGAGCGGCGCGCCCTTGCCCTTCACCAGCAGCTCGAGCTTCAGGCCTTGCACCTCCACGAGCTGCGCTTCGTCCAGGAAATGGGCGGGCGACGCCTCGGTACTCATTCTGCGATCGACTCCATGTGTGGCGGGCCGCGAGCGAGGCGGCGTTGCGAGGATCATTGGTCGCACCGCCGAAACACGTCCAATTCTTTGTTCTTTTCGTTTTGATGCCTTCGCGGCATCGCTCGGCCATTTGTCGATACCGAATTTTCTTTGATAAGGTTGAATGATGAGAATCGGGATCGTGGGTGCAGGAATCGGCGGACTGGTGGCGGGGCTCGCGCTCGCGCGGCGGGGCTTCGATGTGGCGATCTACGAGCAGACGCGCGCGCTGAAGGAAGTCGGCGCGGGCCTGCAAATCAGCGCCAATGGCACACGCGTGCTCGCCGAGATCGGAATATTGGAGCAGGTGCTCGCGAGCGCGTTTCGACCGGATGGCAAGCAGGTGCGGCTCTGGAACAGCGGCAAGACCTGGAAGCTGTTCGACCTCGGCGAGCAATCGGTGGCGCGGTACGGATTTCCGTATGTGACGGTTCACCGTGCGGACCTGCACGATGCGCTGGCGGATGCGCTGCGCGCCGTCGCGCCGAACGCGCTCCATCTCGGCCACCACTTCCGCGCGCTCGAGCAAGACGGCTCGAGCGTCACGCTGAGCTTCGACGACGAGCCTTCGGTGACCTGTGATGTCGCCGTGGGCGCAGACGGCGTTCATTCTGCGATGCGCAAAGCGCTGTTCGGCAAGGCCGACGCGAGCTTCACCGGCATTGTCGCGTGGCGCGGCCTCATCCCGATCGAACGCTTGCCCGAGCGCTTACGCAGCCCCGTCGGGACCAACTGGATCGGTCCGGGCGGCCACGTGATCCACTACCCGATCCGCGCGGGCAAGCTGATGAATTTCACCAGCGTCGTCGAGAATCGGGACTGGGTGATCGAAAGCTGGTCACAGCCCGGGACGATCGAGGACTACCTGGCCGACTACCCTGGCTGGCACCCGGACGTGCACGAGTACATCCGCAACATCGAGCAGCCGTTTCGTTGGGCGCTCTTCTCGCGACAGCCCATGGAGCAATGGTCCAAGGGACGCGCCACGCTGCTTGGCGACGCATGTCATCCTGCCCTGCCGTTCCTCGCCCAGGGCGCCTGCATGGCCATCGAAGATGGGCTGGTACTGGCGCGCGCGTTGTCCAGTTATGACGATCCGCAAACAGCGCTGCGCGCGTATGAGCGGGCGCGGGTGGAGAGAACGTCGCGTGTCGTGCTGGGCGCCGCAGGCAACACGGCGCGTTTCCACAACCCCGCGCTCGCGGATGCCGAAGGCGCGCAAGCCTATGTCGATCGCGAGTGGCAGCCGGAACGTGTAAGCGAGCGCTACGAGTGGCTGTTCGAGTACGACGCAACTCGCGCACCGGTGTGATCCGTTATGAGCAACCCCTCGAACAGCGTCGCCTGGCAGCGTATTCCGCAAATCGTCTCGTTCGCGGAGCATGTCACGTTCACGGAAACGTACGGCTTCGCCGGCAATTCCGGCAAAGTGAACCTCGAAGGGCAATTGCTGCGCGCGCCCGATCGTCCTTCGAAAACGCTCTTCGTGTTCATGCACCCTACCTCGACGTTGCAACTCTTGCCGATGCCGATGGCGCTTGCAGATCGCGGTCTGCACGTGCTGTGCGCGGCGAGCCGCTACGCGAAGAACGACAGTGCGTTGATCATGGAGAAGGTCGCCGTCGACCTCGGTCGATGGATGCGCCATGCGCGTGAAGCGCTCGGCTATGAGCGTGTGGTGCTGGTCGGCTGGTCGGGTGGCGGCTCGCTATCGCTGTTCTATCAGGCGCAGGCGGAACGGCCGGATGTGACGCACACGCCGGCGGGAGACCCGGTCGACCTCGTCGCCGAGAAGCTAGTCGCTGCAGACGGAGTGATCTTCGTTGCGGCACACCTGTCGCGCGCGGAGACCCTGACGGAGTGGCTCGACCCTTCGGTCACTGACGAGCTCGATCCCGATCGGCGCGATCTCGCACTCGACATCTATTCGCCCGAATGTCCGGCGCAACCGCCCTACACGGCGGAGTTCATCGCCACCTTTCGTGCCGCACAGATCGCGCGCAATCGGAAGATCACGGCGTGGTGTCAGGAGAAGCTCGCGCAGCTGCGTGCCGCGAAAACGGGCGAGATGGAACGCGCGTTCGTCGTTCACAGAACGATGTGCGATGTGCGCTGGCTCGACCCGAACGTGGATCCCAACGGGCGCACGCCCGGCCGGTGTTACATGGGCGACCCGCGGGCGGTGAACGTCGGGCCGGTGGGGCTGGCGCGCTTCTCGACGCTGCGGTCGTGGCTGAGTCAGTGGAGCTACGACCTGTCGAATGCGAAAGGACCGGCAAACGCCGCGAAAATCCGCCGCACGCCGGTCCTGCAAATCGAGAACACGGCGGACGATGCCGTCCCGGCCACCCACAACCCTACGATCTACGCCGCGCTCGCGACCCCGGACAAGCGCCTGCTGCGGGTCGAGGGCGCGACGCACTACTACGTCGGCCAGCCGGAGTTGCTCCGTCAGTGCACCGATCTCGTCATCGAATGGAGCCGCGAGAAGCGGTTCCTGCCGGACTGACGCGCTATGAGCGTTGCTTCAGCAGCTGCGACTTGCGACGCGACCACTCCTGCAGCCGGCCGTGCGCTTCCGCTTTCGCCTTCGCGAGAAAGCCGGGCTTTTCGGTGCGCGCCGCGATTTCCAATCGCAACCCGTTCGGGTCGAAGAAGTAGATGGAGCGCACGAATCCATGATCGACGGGCCCGATGACATCCACGCCGAAACTCTCGAGACGCGCATGCATGGCGAGCACGTTCTCGACCGAGGCCGTCTCCATCGCGAAGTGCTGCACCCAGGCCGGCGTGTTCGGCGACGGCGCCGGCTTCTCGTTGCGGCCCAGATCGAAGAACGCGATGTACGAGCCGTCGCCGAGCTCGAAGAAAAAGTGCGCGTACGGGCCCTCCTCCCCGGTGCTCGGCACACGCTCCGCAAGCATGCAGTGGACGAGCGGCACGCCGAGGATGTCTTCGTAGAAATGCCGCGTCTCCTCGGCATCCCGACACGGATAGGCGAAGTGATAGAGACCCTTCAATTGCGCTACATGACCGGGCTGCATCGCGTTCCTCGGCTCGTTCTGCCGCGCCTGCCGCGCGTCGGTCCCGAGGATAAGCCGTGGCGCGCAGGCTTCCCATCCTCCCGGCAGGAGGACACATGAATCACAACGATTCTCCGCAGCACATCGCGGCGGGCATCATTCCCGCCATCGGCCGCGCGGATTTTCCGGAGCGCCTGCTGGCCGTGTATCGCAGCCTCGCCGGCTGCGATCTCTGCTCCGCGTTCTCGTGGGATGCCGGGCGCGGTCCACGCCTCCTGTTCGCGGCGGGTGGGCATCCGCATATCCCCGAATTCGCGCTCACGGCGTCGCGCGCATATGCGCAGAGCTATTGGCGGCTCGATGCGGTGGCCCGGCCCGAAGCGCGCCGTGACGCCAGAGGCTTGTCGCTCGTGCGCACCGCCGCCGCCGATATTCGCGACGCGGAGTATCGGCACTACTGTTATCAGCGAGGCGGCGTATCCGAACGCCTGACGCTGTTGGATACCGACGATCCCGTCGTGAGCGTCAACGGCTATCGCAGCGTCACGCGAGGCCCTCTGAGTCCGGAATCGGTACAGCGCATGAAAGAAGCGGGCCCAATACTCATCGCTGCGGTACGCCGTCACAACGAGCTGGTCGAAAGCGCCGCGCAGGCCGATGCCGCACCGTCGCACGCCGAGCTGGTGCAGCGGGCGCGCGAATGGGGATTGAGCGCGCGCGAAGCGGAGGTTGCCGCCGCACTGGCGACGGGACGAACTCAGCCCGAAATCGCCCGGCGCTCCGGGCTCGCGCTCACGAGCGTCATCACCTATCGGCGACGCGCTTATCAGAAGCTACAGGTGTCGGATCGACGGGAGCTGCGGGCACTATGCGAGCGCCTGCTTGCACCGGGCGAGCCATCGCTTCGAGGAAGCGCCGCAACGCGACGGACTCGTCGGACTTGCGCCAGCACACGCGAATTTTGAACGACACATTGAGATCGGAAACTTTCCGCAGCACCACGCTGCTCGACTGCACGCGCTGCTCCGAGTATTCGACGAAACCGATGCCCATACCCACCGCGACGAGGCTCAGGAGAATGGAATGCGTGGCGGTCTCCTGAATGATGTTCGGCACCACGCCGTGACTCACGCAGGCGCGCATCAGGATCTCCGAATAGCTCGGCGCGCGCTTCCTGAACGGCCACAGAAATCGCTCGCCGCGCAGGTCCTTCATGCGGATCTGCTTGGCGTTCGCGAGTCGGTGCCCCTTGTAGAGCGCGAGCACGATCTCGCTCTCGCCGATGTCCCTGTAGTCGAGCAGCTGCTTGTGCGAGTCGTCCTGATGCACGTCGTACACGATCGCTGCGTCGATCTCGGCGTTCTTCACCGCCTCGATCTGATCCTGCGAGCTCATCGGCAGCAGCTCGAGCGTGACGTTCGGCTCGTTCAGCCGGAACGCGAGCAGCTTGCTCGGAATGTCGCGGTGGCCCGAGGCGATCTCGCTGAACCCGACGCGCACGGTGCCGAAGTGCCCGCTCGCATAGCTGCGCGCCTTCTCGATGGAGCGCTCGACGTGCGCCAGGATCGCCTCGGATTCGCTGAGAAACATGCGGCCGGCGGCGGACAGCTGCACGCCGCGCGGCTTGCGCTCGAACAGGGCGACGCCCAGCTCTTGCTCGAGATGGCGGATCTGGCGGGTGAGAGCCGGCTGGGCGACGTGCAAGATCTTGGCCGCGCGGCCGAAGTGCTGTTCGCGACCGACCGCCCGAAAGTAGCGCAGGTGACGCAGTTCCATGCTGCGCTAATACCGTTCGGGTATCGAAAACGCAAGCATCGGACGCGTGCGGCAAGAACGGCGTGCTCAGCCCCGCGCGTCGAGGTCGGGATCGAGCGTCACATCCGGGTCGATCGGCACGCCCGCGGTGTTCAGGAACATCCCGAGCATCGTGAAGTGCCCGACCGTGAAGATCGCATCCATGCACTGGCGCTCGTCGAAGTGCGCGGCGAGCCGGCCCCAGAGGTCGTCCGGCACGAAATGGTCGGCGACGAGCGCGTCGGCGCTCGCGATCAGCGCGGCATCCGCATCGGTCCATCCACCTTCCGCGATGGGTCGCTTGAGCGCCTGGATTTCATCGTCGCGCAGCCCGGCGCGGCGCGCGAACAGTACGTGCCGCGACCATTCGTAGCCGGACCGGACGCGCCATGCCGTGCGCAGCGCGAGGATTTCGCGCTCGCGCGGCCTGAGCGGGTTGCTGTCCGACATCACATGGGTCGCCCAGACGCGGAACGCCTGCAGCGCTGCGGGATGGCGCACGAACGCACGCGAGACGGCAAAGTCGGCGCCCAGCTTGCGGAACGGCGCCATGATGGCTTCCTGCTCGGCGTTCATTTCCTCATCGCGCAACGGCGGCAGGCGCGGCGTGTTCGTTCGCATGACTTCGGTGCCTCTTTATTGCGCGAGATAGCCGCCATCGATGACGAGCGTCTCGCCGAGCGCGAGACTCGCGCGCGGGCTCGCGAGCCACAGCACGGCGTCCGCCACCTCGGAGGGCTCGCCGAGCCGCCCGATCGGCAGGCCCTTGCGGATGAGCGCATCGGGAAAGGGATCGACGAACGCGCCGGTGCTCTTGCCCAGAGGCGTGCGCACGGTCCCCGGCGCGATCGCGTTGATGCGGACGCGCGTCTTCGCCAGCTCGAGCGCCACGGAGCGCGTGATGCCGATGATGCCGTGCTTGGAGGCGACGTAGGCGGCTCCGCCCGGCGAACCGACGAAGGCGACGTTCGATGCGGTATTGATGATGACGCCCTGATTGCGCGGGCGCATGTGACGCACCTGGGCGCGCACGCAAAGCCACACGCCCTTCAGGTTCACGTCGATGACCTTGTCCCAGTCGGCCTCGGGCGTCTCCTCGATCGGCCGGAACGGCGCACCGATGCCGGCGTTGTTGAAGCCGACGTCGATGGCGCCGAATGTCTCGATTACGTACGCGTGGGCGGCCTCGACCGCTTCGGCGTTCGAGACGTCGACTTGCCGCGTGAGCACGTCGGCACCGCTCGCGCGCAGCGCCGATTCCGCCTGCGCGAGCAGTTCTGCGTTCCAGTCGAAGATCGCGATGCGCGCGCCCTCGCGTGCGAACGCCTCGGCGCAAGCGAAGCCGATGCCGCGCGCACCACCGCAGATGACGACCGACTTGCCTGCCAGCTCGAGGTCCATGCTCCTGCCCCCGCGTCAGACGCTCGCCGTGTCGGGCATCGGATACTCGTCCGCGTTCTTGACCCATCCCGGCTGCAGCGAGAAATCGAGGCGCGGCGGCGAGAAGATGTCGGCCATTCGATTGCCTTCCGGTCCGGGCTTCTGGCTCTCCGAAGTATGGATGACGCGCGCCGGGATCATCGTGGCCGAGGGCGATCCGACCTGCACGTGCACATCCTCGCGCCAATCGTTCTTGTTGAGACCCCACGGCCAGCGCATGTGATGGATGAAGCTGCCCGCGAGCACGAGCGAGCACTGGTCGAAATCGTGATGGCTGTGCGGCGACATCTTCGTGACGTCGCGCGCGCCGTGTCCCGGCGGCGGGAAGTTCAGCATGATCGTCGAGCAGCGCCAGATCGGCCCCATCTGACCCGGCTTGCGCTCCTTCTGCAGGTCATAGACGCGCAGCTTGTAGCCGTCGCGCGGTGCCGGCCAGGGCTTGAAGGGCGGATTCGCCGGATCGGGTTGTGCATACACCTGCGCGTTCGCGCACTTGGCCGCGAGATCTGCGGACTGTGTCGTGAACAGGCGAACGACGCGCCCTCCTTTCGCCAGACGGATCTCGCTCTCTCCCGGCGGCACGATGAGGAGCTGATGTCCCGGGCCGCGCACCGACTGGCCGCCAGCGGTGGCCTCGTACGGCGTGCTCTCGTCGGGCAGGAGGATCATGTACTCATCGATCTGGCTGCGCCGCGAGAAGCTCGCACCGGGCTGCGCTTCGATGTAGTTGACGATCAGGTTCTGGCTCCGCGTGTACCACGCGCGACCGTTCGCGTCATCATCGACGGGCGGGTCCTCGTAGTACAGCCCGTAGCTGGCGGGCATTGCCGTGGTGCCCGATTGCGTGTCGCGGCTCGGCGCGGCGAGCGCCGCACGGGGATCCGATTTGTCGTACATGCGGCAATTCCTCTGCGTGATGTCGCCTAAAAGATAACATGATAAGTATACTTGCTGTGCTGTCAAACGAACGGGAGGGACTGCAATGCTCGTGTCCATGAAGAAGGCGGCGCTCGGCGCAGCCGGTCTCCTGATGCTCGCCGCCGCGCAGGGCGCCGCGCCGAGCAAGGAGCGGATCAAGTGGGCGCCCGCGCCGAGCTCGATCGTCAATCCGTCGACGAACAAGGACCTCGATGCGTGGGAATCGTACAAGGCACGCAAGCCCGAGCCGCGGCCCGATGAGCATCTGGAGGACCCCGTTCTGCAGGGCGCGATCGACGTGCACGCGCACTTCGGCCCCGACTCCTACGATCGTCAGTGGGACGCGTTCGAGATCGCGAAAGCTGCACACGCGCACGGCATGCGCGGCCTGGTCCTGAAGAATCACTACACCGAGTCGGCCGGCCTCGCGTATCTCATCCGCAAGTACGACGACGTGCCGGGCCTCGAGGTGTTCGGCGGGCTCGCCCTGAATTCGACGGTCGGCGGAATCAACCCGCAGGCGGTGCGCTACTTCGCCGAGGTGCAGGGCCACTACGCGAAGATCGTCTGGATGCCGACGCACGACTCCATGACCGAAGTCCAGCATCTCGGACAGGTGCGGCCCTACGTGATCGTCTCGAAGAACGGCGTGCTGCTGCCGGAGGTGCTCGAGGTGCTCGACCTCATCAAGCAGTACGACCTGACGCTGGCGACCGGCCACGTCCTGGCAGACGAAATGGTGCAGATCGTGAGCGAGGCGAAGAAGCGTGGCATCGATCGCATCATCGTCACGCACCCGAATCTCGGCCCAATGTTCACGGATCCGACGATCGAGCAGCTCCGGCGCGTCACCGCCATGGGCGCGTATGCCGAGGTCGTCTCATCGGAGCTGCTCGGCAAGCTGAAGGACCAAACGGTCGCGGCGATCCGTACGCTCGGGCCCGCTCACTGCATCGTCTCCTCCGATAGCGGCTTGACCGGCTTCTACGGCCACACCGATGCGCTGGTGCGCGCCGCGCGCGTGCTGCGTCAGGAGGGCTTCAGCGAGGACGACCTGAACGCGATGTTCAAGGCGAACCCGGCGCGGGCGCTGGGGTTAGCCGTGCAATGAGCGGATTATCCTGCGGCGACTCGCCGGTCATCTCGTTGTAGATCCGGCGATGAGTGAAGCGCCAGCCGTCGGCGGTACGCACGAGGTCGTCCTGGTAGTACCCGTACGCCGCGACGTACGGCCAGCGCTGCAGGTTGTCGTTGTTCAGGTCGAGCCAGTACGCCCAGGCGCGCGCGCGATCGCCCTGGATGTCGAACACGCGGTTCGTCACGAAATGCCGCAAGCGAAACGGCTTGCGCGGCCCGGCGGCGGCCGCGAGATTGTCGAAGAACTTGCCGATGTTCACGCAGGCTTTGTAGATCGCCTCGCGCCCCTTGGCGGAGCCTTCGGGCCACTCGAGCACCGCATCCTCGGTGAAGAGCGAGGCGTACATCGCGGGGTCGTGCCAATCGAGCGCGAACATGTAGCGGCTCTGCATCTCGCCGATCACCATCTTGTCGATGACTTCCTGCAGCGCCGCCGGATCGGGTTGTGTGCTCACGTTGCCGCCCTGGATATAGTTAACGTGTTCACTATGCAGTAAGCTTTCGGGCCGCGCAACAGCACCCGCGCTGCACACGGGGGAACGAGCATGGCGAGGAAGTTCGACAACACGGATCTGATTGCGGAAACGCTGCGCACGCTGCTCGATCGGCAGCTCATCCAGGACCTGTTCACACGCTATTACAGCGACCTCGGCGGCGCCGACGCCGCGGCGTTCGGCAAGTACTTCGTCGAGGAGGCGGAGCTCGACGTGAACGGCATCGTGGTGCGCGGCCCCGAGCAGATCGCCGAGCTGTACCGCCGCGTGGCGGCCGACAAACCGCGGCGTGCGGGCACGTTCCGCATGCTGCTCAGCAATCCGCAGATCGAAGTGACGGGCACCACCGCGACGGCGAGCTTCCTGTGGACCCAGCTGCTGAACGATTCGCTCAAGGGTCCGCCGCAGCTCATCGAGCAAGGCCGCGAGTTCGATACGCTGGTGAAACGCGGCGGCGAGTGGCGCATCAAGAAGCGAGTCGTGATCGCCGATTCCGGCATGCCCGATCTGTTCGACGAAACGTACCGCCCGCGCGCGGACGCCCGGCTGCGCGTCGACGACTGAGCGGTCAGGCGCGGTTCGCGCGGCCGATGACGCGCTTCACGAAGCGCGCCACCTCCGCCTGGATCTCCGCATTCTCGGGCGCATCCCCCGGGATGAAGCCACCGTGCGGCATCGCTTCCCAGACGTGCAGCTCGGCGTCGACACCTGCGTCGCGCAGCTTGCGGTGAATGCGCACCGAGTTCGAGAGAAACAGATCGCGTGTACCGGATTGCACGAGCGTCGGCGGAAAGCCGCGCGTGAAATCGGCGAACAGCGGCGAGAGATAGGGGTCGCGCAAGTCGTGCCCGTTCGCGTAGAGCGCGTTGCACTCCGGCAGCCCGCCTTTCAGCACGACGTCGAGCTCCTCGTTCGTGCGGAAGCTGTCGCCCGATTCGGTGAGGTCCACCTCGGGGGTGAGCAGGATGACGCCGGCGGGCCATGGCAGGCCGCGGTCACGGATCATGAGCATCGCGGCCGCCGCGAGATTGCCGCCCGCCGAGCTGCCGCCGATGACAATCCGCTGCGGGTCGATCGTTTCGATGAGCGCCTTGTAGACCGACACGCAATCTTCCGGCGCAGCCGGGAACGGGTGGTCGGGAGGCATGCGATAGTCGACCGAGACTGTGCGCACGCCGATGGCGTCTGCGCTGCGCCCGCCCTGCGCCATCGCGAATGTGCCGCCGCCGGCAACGAATGCGCCGCCATGAATGAAGAGATAGACCGGACCGTCCGCCGCCGCTGCATCGCTCGGCACGCAGTCGTAGCAGGTCACGCCGGCAATCCGCGTCGTCTCGATCCTGGCCTTGACGCCCGCGAGCATCGACGCAGCCATCTGCTCCCGCGCCGCGTTACCCGATGCCAGTTGTTGGCGCCACGCCTCTATTTCGGAGGCAGGCGGCCATTTCATCCGCGGAAGCGCGGCACTGTCGGAGAGGATTTTTTGCGCGGCGGGGCTGATCGTCGCGGGAGGCGGAATCTCCCGCGGCGGCACGCGAACCGGCGTGTATGCAGGCGTCTGTCCGGCCATGCGAGCTGCCTCCTTGCCGCCCTCTAGCGGCGATCGAGCTTGTTCTTCTCGAGGAACAGCGAGAGCTGGTCGGCGACCTGCACGTTGTTCAGATCGGCGAATGGAATGTGCGTGTTACCGACCAAGCCGACCGCCGGCAGCATGAGCACTTCCGCATGCCCGCCGTGCGCGTTGACGATCTCGGCGAACTGCTTGCTCAGATTGACGTTGCGCACCCAGGTCGTCTTCTCGGTGTTGTCGCCCCAGACGAGCTGTATCGGAAAGCGAGTGAGTCTCTTGAACTCATCGAGCGGCACGTGCGTCGGGCCGAACCCGCCTTCCGGCTCCTGCGGGCCGGCGCCCTCGGGGAACACGAATGCCGCCGGCTCATACGCGACGATGCCCTTCACGTTGTCGCTCTTCAGCGCGGCCAGCATGGCGCGCCAGTCTCCTGCCGAATTGGTCAGGAGCACGCTCGGGCCGATCCGGTCGATCGCTTTCGCGGCCGCTTCGGCTTCGAGGTGCGCGTTCTTCGCGATGTCGAACTCGGCATAGCGCGCGCTCATGGCCTGCTCGAAGGCTTGCGGATCGTCCTTCGGAAACTGCACGCCGGGGAACCACTCGCCCGGTGCAGGCCCGAAGCGCCATGCGATGAAGTTGCGCTGGTCCTGGCCGATGACGGGCGTCAGCGTGTACGGCTCGCAAGTCATGTTGCCGCGACCGACGCGCGGACCATCCCACAGATACACCGGGTAGCCGCGCCGGAGCAGGAGCGACTGATAGCCCTCGCCGCCGTCCCAGCGCTGCTGCCACACCTGCACGCTCGAGCTGTGCCAGAGAAAGAGCGCGGTCTTCCGCGCATGGACCGGAATCTGATACTCGACGAACCCGTGATCGCAGTGGAGCGTGCCTTTCGCAGGGTCGCTGAGCACCGTGCCGCCCGCCGTGAAACTGCCTTGGCGTGCGATTGCGATCGGACGCGGCGCCCGGCCCTCGCTGCTTGCAGCGACGGACAGGGTGAGCGCGAGGATGAGAGTGAACGCGCCTCGGGCAGCAGTGCCGGCGCGGCGCGAAGTGCGAGCGAGCTCGTCGTTCATTACATCATGCTTTCGATCGAATAGTGGATGAGCGTCGGCGCGTTCTTCGCGAAGTTTGGAACATCCGCGGCAACCGCCTGCCCCTCGGGTGAGGCCATCGCGGCACCGAGTGCCGCGCCGTCACGGAACTCGGCTTCGAAGACGCAGAAATAAGGCGCCGCGCCGCCGACGCCCTGCACATCGAAGCTGTAACGCAATGCCATGAGCCCCGGCAGCTTGCGCGCGAGCGGCACGTGCTTGCTCACGTAATAGTTTTTGAATGCGGCGGGGTCGGGTTGCGGCGGATACAGAACGACGATCTTGTGCACGGCTGCCTCTGCGGTCGACTCACCAGGCCGTGTTGGTATTTAACGTGCTAACTAGTAAGAAGCAAGCGCCGACTATTCGACGCCCCGGATCGCGGCCGACAGCGCGCGCAGCTCATTCGTCAGGCGCTCGAGCCGCTCCGTGCCGAAGCGCTCGGAGTATTCGCGCATGACACGCAGGACGTCGCGCGAGATGACCTTCACGATCTCGCGCCCTTGCGGCGTCAGCGCGACGAGCATGCGGCGCTTGTCGTGGATATCCGGCTCGCGGACGACGAGCTTGCGTTGCTCGAGGTCCTTCAAGATGCGCGTGACGCTCGGCCCGTGCAGCAGGCTCACGTCGGAGAGGCACGTGGCGTCGGTCGCGCCCCGGTCGTTGAGCACTCGCATGACGCGCCACTGCGGCTCGGTGATGTCGTATTCGCGCAGCTTGGGGCGCATCGGCGCGATGACCGCCTCCTTGGCATTGAGCACGATCGCGGCGAGCGATTGCTCGAAGGGCGGCAACTTGCGATACCCGGTCATCACTCTCTCCCACGCAGGATTTGCCAATCGTCGCTGAAAAATCCAGCCAATGCTGTAGGCATGACAGCGTATGGTACGGCAAAGAGAAAGCTGCCGGCCGCTCGATGTGGCGGATACGGCCGCTCCGCTGCGCGCCGCCGGCAAATGATTGGATTCCCCGGCGCCGCCGGTTCCGTTCGGGGCGCCGTGGGTCAGGCAAGACTGCGACGTCGATGGACCTTCAGACGGCGTGGGCGGGGGCGGCGTCCAGCATGATCGTCTTGGTCTCGAGGTAATGCATGAGTCCCTGTTCGCGCCCCTCGCGGCCGATACCCGACTGCTTGTACCCGCCGAACGGCAGCGAGAAATCGGTGCGCATCCCGTTCTGGCCGACATTGCCGGTGCGCACCCGGCGCGCGATCCGCCACGCCTCATCCGCGTTGTGGGTCAGCACCGAGCCGTTGAGCCCGTAGTTCGAATCGTTCGCGATGCGCACCGCGTCCTCGACGTCCTCGCAAGGAATCAGGCTCAGCACGGGCCCGAAGATCTCCTCGCGCGCGATGGTCATGTCGTTGCGCACATCCGCAAAGAGCGTCGGCTCGAAAAAGTAGCCGCGTTCGAGCTCGGGCGGACGGCGGCCGCCGGTAACGAGCGCCGCGCCCTCCTTCCGCCCCTTGTCGACGTAGGACTCGACGCGCTCGAGCTGCCGGCGCATGGCGAGCGGCCCCATCTGCGCCTGCGTGTCGCTGGAGTAGCCGATGCGGACCTGCCCCATCGCCTTGGCGATGGCATCCGCGACCTCATCGTGGCGCCGGCGCGGAACGATGGCGCGCGTCAGCATCGCGCAGACCTGACCGCTCACGAGCGTGATCGCACCGGCCAGCACCTTCGCGGCCTCTTCCGCCGAGAAGTCATCGAGAATGATGGCCGCCGATTTGCCACCGAGCTCGAGCGTGCAGCGCGCGATGCGTGAACCGCACACGGAGGCGATGCGCTTTCCGGCGAGCGTCGATCCCGTGAAGCTCACCTTGTCGACGCCCGGATTGCAGACCAGATGGTCCGCCGCTTCGCGATGCCCGGGCACGAGGTTGATCACGCCGGGCGGCAGCCCGACTTCCTCGGCGCACTCGGCGATGATGTACGCCTCGATCGGCGTCTCCGGCGAGGGCTTCATCACCACGGTGCAGCCGGTGAGCAGCGCGGGGGCGAGCTTCGCGGCCATGATCATGTACGGCACGTTCCACGGCGCGATTGCAGCCACGACGCCCACCGGCTCGTGAACGATGTAGGCGGCGGGCGCGGCCGGACTGTCGACCCTCGTGATGAACGGGAAGCTGCGGCCGACCTCGAGCACATCGCGAAAATTCTGGGTGCCGCGGGCCGTGAGATGCGGAGCGAGCGTGGCGAGGCCGCCCATCTGCTGCGACCAGGCGGCGGCGAGCTCGGGCTCGCGACGCTGCAACGCCTCGACGAGTCGGCCCATCGCGGCCATGCGCTCCTCGGGCGAGAGCCACGGCCACGGACCCTCGTCGAACGCCTTGCGGGCCGCCGCGACGGCGCGGTCCATATCGGTGGCATCGGCCTCGGCCACACGGGCCACGACCTGCTCCGTGTCGGGCGAGACGATCTCGAGCGGTCGCCCCGAATGTGCTTCGACCCACGCGCCGCCGATGTAGAGCCGGTCGGGATGACGGAGAACGGGTGCGCTCATGCGAAGTCTCCAGTGCGTGACTAGCGGATGTCGTGACTAGCGGATGTCGAGATCGGCGAAATCCGGGCGCAGCAGGAACTGCCGCACTTCGTAGCCGGTGAACGGAATCTGCGAGGCGGTGCGGCCATGCTTCGTCCACCAGTAATTGTGTGCGCGCGGGTCGCTCCACACCTTCTTGCTGTTGCCCTCGTCGACCACGCGGTTGTAGCGCCAGTAGGCCTCTTCCTTCACTTCGATCGCACGCTTGCCCTCGAGGATCAGCTGCTCCATGCACTGCATCGCGTAGAGCGTGGTCATCTCGTGGAATTGCGCGACGGGCAGTCCGCCGTTGGTATTCGGGCCGTAGAGCACCCACAGGTTCGGGAAGCCCGGCATCATGCAACCGAGATAGGCGCGCGCGCCGTCACTCTCCCAGAGCTTCTCGATCGTCAGCCCGTCGCGGCCCGTGATCTTCATCGGATACAGGAAATCGTTGGCGCGGAAGCCGGTGGCATACACGATGATGTCGACATCGTGCTGGGTGCCGTCACCCGCTTCGATGCCGGTGCGGTTGATGCGCGCGATCCCCTGTGTCACCAACGTGACGTTGTCTCGCTGGATCGCGTCGAGAATGCAGTGGTCGGGGTCGACGACCACGGGCCGCGCGGACCACGCCGGATGGGCGGGCGTCATGAGCTCGACGAGCTTTGGGTCGCGGAGCTTTTTCTGCAGGAACTCGATGCTGCGATCGCGCGCGGCCTTGTTCACCTCGCTGCAGGAATACGGGTCGTGGAAATTCGGGTCGATGTCGAAGATCTTCGCGAAGTCCGGCCCGGATCCGTAGAACTGGCGGAATCGCATGAAGTTCGTGTGAAACGGCAGATTCCGATCGAGCCACAGCACTTGCGGCGGGGACTGCGCGAGATAGCCGGGCACGGGGAAGAGCCACTGCGGCGTGCGCTGGAACACTGTGACGTGGCCGGCCTCGAGCGCGAGCTCCGGAACGAGCTGATAGCCCGTGCAGCCCGTGCCGATGACGGCGATCCGCTTGCCGCGCAGATCGGCGTCGGCGGGCCAGCGCGCGGTGTGCCACGAGCGGCCCTGGAAATCCGCCATGCCTTCGATCGTCGGCATGTTCGGCCGATTGAGAAAGCCGACGCCGCTGATGACGACATTCGAGCGCAGCGTCCGCGAGCCGTTCGGGCCGTCCATGCCGATCTCCCACATCGCCTCCGTCTCGTCCCACGTGAGCGACCGCACCTCCGTATCGAACGTGATGCGCTCACGCAGACCGAATTCATCGGCCACCCAGTCGTAGTACTTCTGGTTCTCGACGTGAGTGCCGTAGGCGTAGGGACAGGGAAAATCGACCCCGAACAGATTCGTGTACGAGCGGCTCGGCGTATCGACGCGCGCACCGGGATAGCGGTTCTCGTACCACGTGCCGCCGACGCCGGAGTTCTTCTCGATGATGGAATAGCGGATGCCTGCACGCTGCAGCTGCACGGCCGCATTGAGCCCGCCCATGCCCGCGCCGATGATCGCGACGGAAAAGCGCTCGAGACGCTGCGGATCCGGCGGTGCACGCCAGCGCAGTGAGCGCGCCCACGGATCGAGTGCGGTCTCCTCGATCATCAGGTCGAGCGCTTCGTCCTTGATGGGATCGCCGACGATCAGGCTCAGGCTCACCGGCAAGCGCTCGCGCGGCCCGTATCCGATCGGGCCGGCACCGCTATCGCGGTAGCGCTTCAGGAAGTCGACCGCTTTGCGCCGCAAGAGCGCGGTGTCCGCCTCGGTGGCAGGGACGACCGTCTCGATGCGGCCCATGCGCACTCGCTTCACTGCGATGGACTGGAGCTCCGGGTCACCCGTCAGTTGATAGAGCAACCCACGCAGAACCATCGGGTCCGCGTAGCGCACCGCATCTTCGATGACCTCATCGGCGGCTGCGAGCAGCTCGCTCCGCACGGCCATCGTTTCCCGGACGCGGGCGTTCATCGCACGGGACGAGCGCGCCCGTCCCATGGCGGCACGGGACCGATGATCTTCTCGAGAGCCGGGGAAACGCGCCCGGCGACCATGACGACGAGGACACGGCAGTGCGCATCCGTGTGGTTCACCCACGCGTGATTGGTCGCGCGCTGGACGATGGTGTCGCCCTTGCGCAGCACGACGGCGTGCCGCTCGTCGTCGAGCAGCATCGTGACCTCGCCTTCCAGCACATGCAGGTAGTCGATGGAATTCGTGCGATGCATGAACGGCGGCGTTCCGGGACGTGTCGGCGGAATGTCGGTGACCCGCACGCGGATGCCGGTCTCGGGAATACCGAAGTGGACCGGCCCCACCGTCGGGTCCGGCTCGCTCGCGTCGATGGGGACGGGCACGACGTCGCTCTCCCAGATGTCCTGCACGTTCCAGCCGCCGCCGTTGATGTCGCGGTGGAAGATGCACGGCCCATCGAAGAGGACGATCGACCGACCAGCGGTATCGTGCCCCGTGACCACTCTGCGCAGATGCGGCAGCCGCTGCTCGGTGCTATCCATGCCTGACTGCATGCTGGGTCTCTTTCATGTCCGACATCCCCCTATCGCGGCGCTCGGCTTCACCCCTATTATTCTTAACGTGTGAAGTTTTTCAAGAACAATCAGCGGGGGTCTGTGGGCGGCGCGGCGATGAAGGCGTTCGATTACATCGTGGTGGGGTCCGGCTCGGCCGGATCGATCGTCGCCGCTCGCTTGAGCGAGGATCGGGACATCTCGGTGCTGCTGCTGGAAGCGGGCGGTCGCGACAGGCATCCGTTCATGGCGATGCCGATCGCGTTCCCGAAGGTCGCGACGCATCGCGCGTTCGTGTGGCCGTTCGAGACGGAGCCCGAGCCCGGGCTCGAGCAGCGGCGGCTCGCGGTATGGCGCGGCAAGACGCTCGGCGGCTGCTCCTCCATCAACGCGATGATCAACGTGCGCGGCAGCCGTCACGACTATGACAACTGGCAGCGCCTCGGGCTCGAGGGATGGGGCTATCGCGATGTGCTGCCCTACTTCAAGAAGCTCGAGACGAGCTGGCGCGGCGCCGATCTCTATCACGGCGCCGAGGGGCCCGTCGGCAACGTGGCGGTGGATCTCGACGAGGCGTTCTTTCCGCAGCTCGAACAGGCGGCGATCAACGCCGGCTTCGCGGCCTGCGCAGATCACAACGGCGCCGCGCAGGAAGGCGTGAGCCGCATCGAGCTGACGACGAACGCCGGTCGGCGCGCCAGCTCGGCGCGCGCCTATCTGCATCCCGCGATGAAGACCCGGGGCAATCTCACTGTGCTGACCCGAGCGCACACCACGCGCATCGTGCTCGCGGGCAAACGCGCGGTCGGTGTGGACTACCTGCGCAATGGCAAGCTCGTTCGCGTGCATGCCGAGCGTGAGATCGTGCTGTGCGGCGGGCCGTACAGCTCGCCGCAAATCCTCATGTTATCGGGCATTGGGCCGGCGGCTCACTTGCGCTCGGTGGGAATCGACGTCGTCCAGGACCTGAAGGGCGTCGGCGAGAATCTGCAGGAGCACCCGAATCTGCTGAACATCTACCGCGCGAACGGCAAGCTCGGTCTCACGCGCCACCTGCGCCTCGATCGCGCCACGTGGGCGGTCATGCGGTGGGCGCTGCGCGGTCGCGGACCCTTCGCCACCGCGGGCACCTCGGCCAACATCTTCATCCGCACGCGGCCCGATCTCGACCGCCCGGATGTGCAGATCATCGCGATGCCCGTGCACCAGCACGCCGATCTCTGGTTTCCGTTGCTCACGAAGCCGCCCGTGTATGCCTTCACGTCGCGCGTCGGAATTCTCCATGCGGCGTCGCGGGGCTGGGTGCGGCTGCGCTCGTCCGACCCGCTCGACCCTCCGCGTATTCGCCTCAACTTGTTCGAGGAACGAGCCGACATGGATGCCATGGTGACCGCGCTGAAGATCAGCCGCCGCATCTTCAGTCAGTCGCCGATGCGCGAGCTGATCGCGGAGGAACTGCTGCCGGGCAAGCAAGTGCAGACCGACGGCGAGCTCGAGCAGGCGATTCGCCAACAAGCGGAGCATCGCCACCACGCCGTCGGTACCTGTCGCATGGGTGTCGACGACGGCGCCGTCGTCGATGCACAACTGCGTGTCATCGGCATCGAAAATCTGCGCGTCGCCGATTCGTCCGTGATGCCGCACGATCCGTCGGGCAACACCAACGTGCCGACGATGATGATCGGCGAGAAGGCGGCGGATCTGCTGCGAGCGCGCACGCTGGCGCCGGCGGACGTGTAGCCGCGGGCCGGCTTTAAAGTTATCGTGTTATCTTTCTTAGCGAGAGGTTCCGCCCCGCCATGACTGCCTCCACCCCGCGCCCCGGGCCGCGCGAATTCCGCAAGCGGCTGCTCGCTCGCGAGCCGCTGATCGGCACCTTCTGCAAGACGCCCACCTCGCACGCGGCCGAGATTCTCGGCGCGATCGGCTACGACTTCGCGATGTTCGACGAGGAGCACGCGCCCTGGACTCGCCAGACGCTCGAGGTCGGACTGCTCGGCGCCCGTGCATTCGGCACCGCCGGGCTCGTGCGGATCTCGCGGCCGGATGCGAGCAGCATCCTGTCGGTGCTGGACGATGGCGCGATCGGTGTAATGGTTCCGCATGTCGCGACTGCGGAGAAAGCGCGCCAGATCGCCTCCTGGGCCCGGTACCGAGGCGGCACGCGCGGCTCGGGCGTCGGTCGCGGCGGCGACTATGGCGGCCGCCCCATCGATGCGCACTACGATGCGGCCGATGCCACCACCACCGTGATCGCCATGATCGAGGATCGCGAGGCGCTCGAGCACATCGACGAAATCACCGCCGTCCCAGGCGTCGATGCGTATTTCATCGGGCGCGGCGACCTCGCGCTCTCGCTCAGCAACGCGACCGGGCCGGTCCCGAGCGTGGACGAAGCCGTGCGCCTCATCGCGAAATCCGTGCACGCGCACGGCAAGATCCTGTGTGCCGTGACGCCGAACATGGCCGGGGACGATGCCAAGCAGATGATCGAGCTCGGCGTCACGGTCATGATCGTCGGCAACGATCAGTTCTTCATGCGATCGGGAGCTGCTGCGCAACTCGCGCAGTTCAATAGACTGATGCGACGCTCATCGAGCTGAGACGCCAATATGGACTACCGCTATCTGGGCCGCAGCGCCCTGCAGGTTTCCCCTCTGTGCCTCGGCGCCATGATGTTCGGCGGTGCGACCGACGAGCCGACCGCAAAGCGCATCATCGACAAGGCGCGCGACCAAGGCGTGAACTTCATCGACACGGCCGACGGCTACAACGACGGCAAGTCCGAGGAAGTCGTCGGGCGCGCGATTCGCGAGCATCGGCATCACTGGGTGCTCGCCACCAAGTTCGGCCATCGCGTGGGCACGGGTCCGAACGAAGGCGGGCAGTCGCGCAAGTGGATCTTTCAGGATGTCGAGAACAGCCTGCGCAAGCTCGGCACCGACTACATCGACCTGCTGTATTTCCACAAAGCCGACATCCATGCGCCGTTCGAGGAGCCGCTGCGCGCCATTCAGGATCTGATGACGCAAGGGAAAGTGCGCTACTACGGCGTCTCGAACTTCAAGGGCTGGCGAATCGCGGAAATCTGCCGGGCCGCCGACGCCGTCGGCATGGACCGCCCCGTGGCGAGTCAGCCGCTCTACAACATCGTCGATCGGTTGTGCGAGGTCGAACAGCTGCCTGCCGCCGGCCACTACGGTTTGGGCGTGGTGCCGTACAGCCCGCTCGCACGCGGCGTGTTGACGGGCAAGTACGTGAAGGACGCGCCGCCGCCCGAGGGCTCGCGCGTGGCGCGGGGAGACCCGCGCATCAAGCAGACCGAATGGCGACCGGAATCGTTGACCATCGCGCAGACCATCGCTCGGCACGCCGCCGCGAAGGGCATGAGCACGGTGGCCTTCGCGCTGGCATGGGTGCTCCGCAATCGATACGTGAGCGCCGCGATTGCCGGCCCGCGCACCGAGGAGCAGTGGGACAGCTATCTGCCCGCGCTCGAGGCGCGACTCGGGCCCGAAGACGAAGCCTTCGTCGACAGCCTCGTGCCGCCCGGACACGCGTCGACGCCCGGCTACACCGACCCCGCCTATCCCGTCGAGGGCCGGCAGCTGCGCTGAGCTGCGCAGCGCCGCTGCCCTGCCGGCGTCGCGACCCTGCCGGTGCAGCTGCCTGCCGGTGATACCGCCTACGCCTCCATCCCGAGGAGGCGTAGCGGATTGAGCGAGATCATCTTGCGGATGTCCTCGTCCGAGTAGCCGAGCCCGATGCACACCTTGATCACGTTGCGGAAGCCGATCACCGGGTGATCGATGCCCTTCTGACCGAGGTCGGAAGCGAGGATCGTGCGCTCGACGGTGCCTGCCTTGATCAGCTCGTCGAGCTCGTTCGGCGGCAACGGATCGCGCTTGCTGACCTTGACGAACATGCAGAGCGAATGCTCGATGTACGCACCCATGTCGACGAGCTTGCGGATGTCCTCGAGCGAAGCATCCACGATGAAGCTCGGGTGATTCACCAGCAGCCGCCGCACGCCGCGCTTCTTCGCTTCCTCGAACACCGGAAAGATCTCTGAAATGTGCAGATGACCGCCCGAGAGGATGACGTCGTTCGCCGCGACGATGTCGAGGATCTCCTTCACCTCGTCCTTCACCTTGCCGTTCGCATCGAGCGGCGTCAGCGGATCGAACGGCATCATCTTCTTCGTCGTGTGCGGAAAACCCGCTTTGACTCCGAAGGGCGAGTCGCAGTGGTTCTTCGAGGAGAAGGTCGGCATCCACACGAGCTTCGCGCCGAGTGCAATCCCGTGATCGACCGCGAACTTGTTGAAGCCTCCGACCGCATTGTTGAGCGGCACCCCGGAAAACAGCGTGACCTTCAGGTGCCCGTAGGCCTGGTTCAGCAGCTCGGTGATCGGCGTCGCGGAATAGTAGTGATCCTTGATCAACATCGCGCGGAACCCGGCTGCGGCCGCCTCCTGCAGCGCCTCGATGTGATTGAAATCGCGGGGCATGACCGACGGACCCGAGTGGCAGTGCAGGTCCACCGCGCCGACGAGCAGACGCGAGACACGGTCCTCCAGCGACTCATCGCCGGCAGTGGGTTTCAGATTCGCAGCCATTCGCTAGTCTCCTGCCTCGACCCTTTGACGATAGAGCCGCCCGTAAGGGGCGGCCGCCTTCCAGATGAAGAATGCGGCGAGCGGACCGAGCACCAGCCGAAAGCCCGACAGCACGTAGCGCAGGTCCGCTTCCGAGTGCGCCACATAGTCGGTGACCAGCGCGACGAGCGTCGGGCCGAGCGATCCGGCAATGGCATTCATCATGATGAAATACATGACGTTGATCTGGCCGCGCATCTCGTTCGGCGTGGCGATGTTGAGCGCGGCGTTGTACGCGGGGCCGCCCATCACGCTCAAAAAGCCGGCGACCGCGTTGCAGCCGAGGGCGAGCCATGGAGTCGGCATCAACGGTGCGATCACGAAGAGCGGCACCGGCAGGGACTGCGCCAGAAACAATACGCGCAGATTCGCATCGTCGTAACGCTTGCCGAGGAGCTCCGCGAGACGCGCGCCTGCGAACAGGCCGAGTGTCGAGCACGCGAGCGTGAACAGCCCGAGCAGCGGACCGATGACGGCCGGACCCCACCCGTAAGTGCGCTCGTAGAAGGCCGGCATCCATGCATTCAGGCCGTAGTTCTGAAAGGACATGAGCAGCACGCCGATGATCAACGGCAAGTGCAGCGCGCGCTGACCCACGACGAAGCCGAAGACCTCACGCAGAGGATATCCGCCCGGCTTGCTGCCACCCTTGCGAGGCGGCTCCGGAACGGTCGTGTAGAAGATCGCGGCGACGAGCAGTCCCGGGATGCCCACCATCATGAACACGAGCTGCCAGTTGTAGATCCGGCCGAGGCCGGGCACGTCGATCGGGGCCACACTCGCGAGCAGACCGATCAGCACGCCGCCGATCACCAGCGACAGCGCCTGTCCGCCGAGGAATCCGGAGTTGTAGATGGCGTACGCGCGAGGCAAGCGCTCGCGCGGGACGGCGTCGGCGATCATCGAGAGGCTCGCAGGACCGCAACCGGACTCGCTGCCGCCGATGACCGCTCGGGCACAGAAGAAAGCCCAGAAACTCTGCGCCACGCCGCACAGCGCGGTCGCGGTGCTCCAGACGGCGAGGCAGCCGGAGATGACGCTCTTGCGGATGCCGCGATCGGCCATGCGCGAGAGCGGCGGTCCGGCCACGACGTAGAAGAACGTGAAAGCGAAGCCGAGCAGGATGCTGACCTCGGTGTCGCTCAGCCCGAAATCCCGCTTCATGGGCTGCACGAAGAGCGCCAGGATGCCGCGATCCACCTGGGACATGATCGCGACGATGCCCGTCATGTACACGGTGTACCAACCGCGTCGGGCCATCGTGCTCGCCGCGCCGACCGCCTCGGCGGGCGCCTTGATCGCACTGACGTCGCTGCCGCTCACACGGATCGTCCTCCCCGTCCCCCTCGCACCCTCGGTTGTTCTCGCTTGCGCGGCCGCGGCGAGCGCCATGCCCAAAAACATAACATGATAACTATATCTCCGCAGGGGTGCTGTCAAGGAGCCGGCCGTGGCGTCCGGCCTGCGGAGGTGACGTGCGCGCAGCTATACGGGCTTCTCGCCCGCAACGGTCGTGCGGTAGAGCTCGCGCCGGTGACCCTGATAGTCGTTGTACGCCTGATGCACGCACAGGCGGTTGTCCCACAGCACGAGCATGTCGGGCTCCCAGCGCAGACGGCATGTGAAGGCCGGCTGCGTGATGTGCTCGCTCAAAAAGCGAATGATCGGCTCCGACTCCTCCGCCGGCATGCCCTCGATGCCGATGCCGTACGAGGAGTCGAGATAGAGCGCCTTCTCACCAGTCACCGGATGCGTGCGCACGAGCGGATGCACGCTGCCGCGAATCTTGCGGCGCAGGTCTTCCGACAGAGTGTCGGACTCGCGTGTCGCCGCCAGGCGTCCGATGGGACTGTCACTGAGCTCCACTGCATCTTGCGCGGCCTTGAGGACATCGCGCAGCGAGAAGCGCACTTTTAGCCCGTCTATCATGCTGCGATACGTATCGCTCAGCAGCGCATACGCGAGCGCCGAGTTGGCCCACATCGTGTCGCCGCCGAAAGGCGGGACTTCGACCGATCTCAGCACCGTGATCGCCGGCGGCTCGGGAAGGAACGGCGAATCGGTGTGCCAGCCCTCTCCGAAGACCATTTTCGAGGCGTCGTCCGCCTCTTTGATCAACGGGTGTACGTTGCGATGGCCCGGAACGCCCTGCGTGTACGCGTCCTCCGCGAACGAGCCGAACAGCAGGCTGAACGCTTCGTGCTGGGCGTGCGTGAGCTTCTGGCGGCGGAAGAAAATCATCTTGTGCCGAAACAGCGCGTGCCGGATTTCCTCGGCCTGCTCGCTCGAGACCCGCGTCACGTCCACCCCGCAGATCTCCGCTCCCATCGCCGCAGCCAGCGGCCGCGCCTCGATGTGCTCGTAGCGCGCAGGGTAGTTGTCGAACTTGCCGGTGGGATGAAGTCGCATCGCGCCGCCTCGACATGCGCCGCGAGGCGCATGCAGCTATACTGAACATGTTCAGTATAGCTTCGCCGCCGGAGCGGCCGAGCGTCAAGGCAGGTGCGTCCGGGCGGCGCGCCGCGCGGGTCAGTCGGTGCTGATCAACATCGCTCCGACGCTCGCGGTCTGCAGCGCCAGATTGATGAGGTCGGCCTTGCTCCGGTGCGGGCGATCGGTGCGATAGAGCAACGTGAGCACGTAGCGCAGCGCCCTGCGCTGGTCGAACACCGGTGCGGCAATCGCCGCAAAACCGGAGATGCTCACGCCTGTATCGAACACGACGGGATCCGCCTCAGCGACGCCACGGGCGCGGACGGCTTCGGCCCGCGCCTCGAGCTCGCGGACTCGCTTGCGCCGCGCCGCCGCCGACAGGCCCGCCGCCTTCAACTCCGCCTCGAGGTGCTTCCAGACGAGCTTCTGGGGACCGAACGCGAGAAAGACGGCGCCGGTCGCCGTGCTCGCGAGCGAGCCGCCACCGCCGATGCGCCAGTGGAGCGGATGAGGCTCGCCGCCATCCTCTGCGGCCACGATGACTATGCCGCTCTCTTCCCAGCTGCAGAGGAGCACGAGGGTCCGCGTCTCCCGCTGCAGCGTGCGGATCGCATCGGTCACGACTTCTTTCGGATCGATCCGCTGCAGAGCGCGCATGCCGAGATGGATGGCGTACGGCCCGAGCGAATAGAAGCCGGTCTCCGGGTGCTGCGCGACGAGCCCGGTTTCGATGAGACTGATCAGATACATGCGCGCTTTGCTCGGCGACATGTTCGCCGCCGTGGCCAGCGCTTTCAGCGCGAGCGGCCGATCGGCGTCGCTGATCGACCGCAGCAGCCGGAATCCGAGCGAGATCGACTGGATACCTTTCGCCAATGTGAGCTCCCACTGCCGCGACGGAGCGCGCGGCAGTGGCGTTCAGTATAGTTGAATGAATCCAGCGAACAGAGGGGTCAGCGGCGATCCGGCCGGCGCGTCCAGGGCGAGCGCTGGTAGTACGGCGCGCCGATGAAGGTCGCCTCGACGTCGACGATCATGTCGTTCTTGACTTTGAACATCTCGAGGAACGCCCAGGTGTGCGGCTCGCGAAAGACGGAGCGCTGCTTGGTGCCGTCCGTCAGGGTGTACTCGTCGAGCACGCCTTTGTGATCGATGAACCCGCGGCACATGACGATGCCGCGCTCCTCGTCCACGAGAAAGGGATCGCGGTCGCGCACCCGCTCGTTGAAGCGGTAGCGGCCGGACTTGAAGCCCTGCTCGATGTGGGTGAACTTCAGTCCGTTCTCCAGTCGCACGGCGTCCGGCGCGAACCGCGTATTGCGGATCTCGCCATCGTTCTTCTGAAGCGTGTCGAAGTAGCCCATCGCGAGCGCGATCGCCTTCTCACGCGAGACGCGCTCGGCGGGCGGCACCACGTCCGCAACGCCCGGCTCGTGCTGGAATGTGTCGATGTCCCCGATCGGCGTGGGCGGGCCGCTGAGATTGCGACGCGTGGAGATCATGTGCTCCACCTCGTTGATCTTGCCCCCTTGCACGTGCAGGCGAACTGCGAGGAATCCCGGCGTGTCGTTCTGGAATATGGACGTGTAGATGCCGATGTTGCCCGTCTTCGGGTCGGAGAGGGTCAGCGGCGGCCCCACTTCGCGCGTCACCGTGTCCCACGTGCCGTCGGGGAACTCCATCTCGACGTTGTTCTCCGTGAAGCGCACCTTGCGCGCGAACGGCGCAAGCGAGCGGTCGTGCTTCACATACGCGGCACGATACTGATCGGCGATCTTTTCGAGACATGCCTTGTCACATCGCGCGGCCAGTGCAGCCGGCGCGAGCACGATACAGGCGAGCAGAACGATGAGCCTCGACATCCTCTTTCCTCTTCACCCGTGCGGGGTAATGCGGCCCGAGCCGAACGCGGCGCCGACAGTATCAAAATAGACCGCGTCGGACGGCAAGCCGACGCTTGCCCGCGCGCGCGGTGGATACGGCGCTGGTCGGGTCCGCAGCTGCTATAGCCGGCCGCCGGTCGCACAGCGGTCGGGCTCTTATTGTGGCTGACGGACGGACTCGTCGAGGTCAGCGGGAGGGTCGACGGGCTCCCCGTCCCCTTCACCCTCGCTCGGCAGCAGCACGTAGTCGATTCGGCTCTGCTCACTGGCGCGCGCGGGATCCGCAAACGCGGCGATGTAGTCGACGATGCCGGCGCGCGTCGCACCGTCGGGCGTCTGCCGAGGTACCGGAGCGCGCGCCCATCTCGCACGCGCCGCGTTCGGCGCATCACTCGGAATCAACCGCGGCGGCGGGCCCGCCGGCACGAGCACCTCGAGATGCGTCTTCTTCGGCTTGTTGAGCAAACGAACGCGAGGCTCGCGCGGACCGCTGTTGGCCCAGCCGGCCATCAACCCCACGAGGCAGCCCATCACAAGCAGCGTCAGCACTCTCCTGTCGAACAACACTGCCCAGGCCGCAGCGCCGGCGCTTTTCGAGCAGCCCGCGATATCAGGTATTGCCGTCGATACAACCGGCGCCGGCGTCATCTGCGCTTGCGCGACCGCTGTACTAGTAGGCACGCCCCAGAGCGCGCAGCACGCGCACAGAACGTGCAGTGGAGCTTGCGACGTCGGCGCCCGGCCGAACCCGAATGGCGTTCGCATGATCCCCGTCCCCGTTCGTCCAGGCGTTATGCAACCCGGAATTCTGCGAGCGGTACGGACGAGCGGGTACCTCTGGATTCATCTCGTTCCGACATTCGGGAGGGCGTGTGCGCAACATGACGTTCGTTGGAGACAGGTGGCCGTCGGCAGCGGAAAAGGTGTAGGCGCGCCGATCTGTCAACGCGCTGACAGTTCTCCGGCAGCCGCGGCGCTAGCTTCGCTCCGTTCACACATTCAATCGGAGGGAGCATTCATGACGATCGAAAACAAGCCCACCGGCGCAGTGGCACTGGCGTTCGCCGCCGCGCTCCTGGCCGCACCACTCGCCAGCAACGCGATGCCAACAGATGATCCGGGCCAGCGGACCGCATCTGGGGCGATCTCCGATGAGATTCAGCCCTCCCCGGCAGCGCTGCAGCATCTGGAGCAAACGGCGAGCACGATGATCTGGGCCCTGCCCATTCCGCCTCGATGGATCGAGCTGTGGCCGGAAGTCACGCACGTCGAGTCGATTCCACCCCGGAGGCCGTAAACGGCCCTTGCTGCGCCGGCGCGGGCGCGCGCCGGCCGCAGCGAGCTCACTTGCGGAGTGCTCCCATGCCTCACACGTCGAACGCGGCCATCGATTTCGTCGTCAAGATCTCGAAGCTCTGCAACCTGCGTTGCAGCTACTGCTACGAGTACAACCAGCTCGGCGAGCGGCGCCGGATGTCGCTGCACGAGTTGCGCGCGTTCTTCACGCACGTGCGCGAGTCGGTGCGCGGCTACGGCCGCGACCGCATACATTTCGTGTGGCACGGCGGGGAGCCGTTCCTCGTCCCTCTGGAGCACTACGAGCGCATCGGCGAGCTGCAGCAGGAGATTTTCGGAAACGATCTCGGCTACGAGAATCTCGTGCAGACGAACCTCACCGTGCTGACGGACAAGCACATCGACTTCCTCCGCGAACAACGCTTCTTCAGCCGATCGATCGGCGTTTCGTTCGATGTGTACGGCGATCAACGCATCGACACCAAGGGCCGGTTGCGAACGCGCACGGTGCTCGAGAACATGCAGCGCCTGATGGATGCGGGCGTGACCTTCGGCGCGATCACCGTGCTCGCGCGCAACACGCTCGGGCGCATCGTGGAGATCTATCGGTTTTACGACAGCCTTGGCGTCTCCGTGCGTCTGCTGCCCTTCTACAAGAGCGCATTCGACGGGCAGGTGGCGCAGCACTCGCTCGATTTCCGCGAGATCACCGAGTCGCTGAAGAAGGTGTTTGATGCATGGCTCGTGTCGGAGCGAGCGACGATCGTCTACCCTCTCGAGGATTATCTTCGCTACGCGCTGGCGGCGGTCGGCGGCGCCGCAGTCGCCAAGCATGATCCAGAAACGGATGAGCAGGTGTTCCTCGTGGACACGAACGGCGACACCTATGGCGTGGCGGACACCTATGACCGCGAGTATCACTACGGGAACGCCTTCACGCAGCGCTTCGATGACGTTCTGCACTCAGCGGCCCGCAAGCGCGCAGCGCAGGACGGTCGCGAGCGAATAGCGCGACACTGCGGATCGTGTCCGTACTTCGGCTACTGCCCGGGCAGATTTGCGGCGGAAGCGACCCCAGAGCAACGCAAAATGCTCGCGACGAGCGGCTGCCCCGTGCGCGAGCTCATCGGACACATCATCCGACGCATCGACCGTACGCTCATCGCGGAGCGCGTGCTCGCCGGACGCAACGCGCACCGCGAGCGACCGGAGCTCATCGAGGCCTGACGGTCACGAGCACGCGACTGCGCCTGAAGGGCGCCGGGCGCGCGACCGCGCGTTTCATTCACGCGCGCGCAGGACGCGCTCGACCATCGAGCCCTCCAGCGTGTCGTCGTCGCTCATGGCGAGGCCGAATTGCGTCAGCCTCTCGCGCAGGCGTTCGCTATCGAGCGGTTTCGTCAGCAGACCGTCCATATCGATTTCGAGGCAGCGCTCGAGCTGACCGGTCATGGCGTCGGAATGCCGGAGCTGTACGTGCTCCACCGAGTGGATGACTAGCCCCGCTGCTGAGCGGCATGCACGTACGCCGGCGGCTGTCTGCATCGGCAGTTCGGTTCAGCGTCGCGTCGCCGTCCACGTCACGCCGGGCGCGCTTCCGCAGGAGGGATAGTCGAAGAAGCTCACTTGCCCCTGCGCCCGGTCGCCGGGAAGAAAGATCCCGTTGATCTGGAGACGCGCGCCGCCCGATAGCGGGCCGGCGGAGTACGCGAAAGCGCGATAGGACGCCACCGTGCCGGAACAGGGCCCCGGAATGCAGTGAACATCCGGAGCCGTGCGAATGCTCACGTCGTCGAATGTGTGCGACCCGGTACAACCGTTGAAGTCATATCCAATCGTGATCGCCACCACGGTCTCGTTCGGCGCGACGGTGAAGTGGATCGGCGTGCCTTGGGAGGTGCTGCCGCGCCACTCCCCGATACTCAGGGACCGACCCGCCGTCACAGGCGCAATCACGGGTCGTGGCCGCACGAGCCCACCGCAACCCGAGAGCGACAGGCACGCGAGGGCTGCCAGGCACCACACCGCTCGCGTCGGTCGCGAGGCAGACTCGTATGGGCAAGCTCGTTCCCTGATCAGCATCCGTGAGAGAGTTCAATTCCGTTCAGCGGAGCCTCGCACTTCAGCGGCCGCCTGCGCTGACGTCAAGGGCACCGAGGCAGCGGTTGGCGCTGCAGAGGTCGGTTCGATGCTCGCGCGGACCGCTCGGCTCGTACGGAATTTGCTCTTGGAGCCTGACGCGCTCCGACTCAGGAAGACTGCGATGAAGCGACGAACCCTCCTGCACGCCGTGCCGCTAGCGCTGTCCGGTTGCATGAAAACCCCGGGATCCGGTTCGCCGAATCCCTTCCCCGCCCGCACCTACGACGATTTCAACGCATGGCTGAACGACGCGCGTGCGGCGACACTGCCGCTTCTCGAACGAGGCGGGGCACGAGATCCCACTCGATTCGTGCAGCTGCTGGCGCTCTGGGCGGTGGCCATGCCGCGCTTCGCCGTCCGGGAATGGCAAGAGGTGCGAGGGGCGAACGCCAAACTCGAATCGGCGTCGCTCGCGTCCGGCAAGCCCTTCTCGATCTCGGCGTTCAGGATGGCGCCGGGTTGCATCCAGCCCGTGCATGGTCATCCGGGCGGCGGGGGCCTCACGCTCGTGCACGAGGGAAGTCTCGGGATCAAGCACTTCGACCTCGTGCCCGGGTCGACCGACTACACCACCCCGGGCGGCGCGGCCGAGATCGCCGAGTCGACCCTCGCCGCGGTTTACTCCGGTCGCTTCACGACCTTCACGCCTTCGGTCGGCAACCTTCATCAGCTCGAGGCCGGCTCCGACGGGGCCCTGGGCGTAGACATCCTGGTACAGTGGAGCGGGACAGGCGCCTTCTCGTACTTCAAGCCGGCCGAGCCCATTTCGACGGCGCAGGGCGTGATCGGCGACCGCCATCTGGGCGTCTGGGTGGGCATGGATATCGCGAAGGCGTATCGCTGAGCAGCTCCGCGCGGAACCGCGGCGGAAGGGTCAGGCCGGGGCGTGGCAGACCGCCTCGAGATTCACGCCGTTGATGTCGGTGACGAAGGCGCCGTAGTAGTTCGGGTGGTAGTGCGCGCGAACGCCCGGCGGCCCGTTGTCCTTTGCGCCCGCCGCGATCGCCGCGCGGTAGAACAGGTCCACCTGCGCACGGCTCTTTGCGGAAAAGGCGAGATGCATGTGGCCGGCCGCCTGCCCCTCGCTGATCCAGAAGAACGGCTTTCCGCCGCTGCCGAATCCCGTGAAATCGCTCGGCGCCCCGCTCTCTTCCTTGCTCACCGTCATGACGATCCCGATGCCGAGTGGCGCGAGGGCCGCAAGATAAAAGGCCTTTGAAGCGGCGTGATCCCTAACGGCAATGCTGAGATGGTCGATCATGGCTGGCACCGCGAGCAGCAGACAGGCGGAGATATTGCCGCGCGCCCCGTAGGGACGTCACCCGTGCAACGGTCGTCGCGGACAGAAGCAGTCCGCAAGAGATCCGGTTGATATCCAGCGGTCCCAGTGGAGCTGGCGGGTTCGGGGGTGCTGTGAAGCCGTCGCCATTCGCCCGCAGCCGTCGCCTACCGACTCTTGGCGCCGGGAGCGGTGCCACCGGCTCGGCGCGAGCGGCGAGCGTCAGCGGCCCGAACGTTTGATATCGATATCACGATAACGGTTAGCGCCTCGATCTCCGCCGCGCGCCCAGCAGAATGCCCGCAGTTTGTCTCGCACAAGGGCTTTTTGTTAACGTGCACATCCACCCCCGAAAAGAAGGCTTCGACGATGCTGGCTGTCGTGTGTCACGGAAAACGCGATCTCAGGGTCGAGCAGGTCGCTGAGCGAGCGCTCGCGCCCGACGAAGTGCGCGTCGCCGTCGCGTTCGGCGGCATCTGCGGCTCGGACCTGCACTACTTTCATCGCGGAGCGGTAGGCGATTTCGCGATACGCCAGCCGCTGACGCTCGGGCACGAGGTGTCCGGCGTCGTCGTCGAAGTCGGCTCCGCCGTGAAGGGCCTGACGACCGGCACCAAGGCCGCGCTCGACCCGAGCCGGCCCTGCCTCACCTGCCACTACTGCCGGGCGGGGCGCAGCAACCTGTGTACGAACATGTTCTTCCTCGGCAGCGCGGGCCGCTTCCCGCATGTCCAGGGAGGGTTCGCGCAGCATCTCGTGCTGCGGCAGGATCAGATCGTCCCCGTATCCGCCGACACCGATCTCTTGAAGCTGTCCGTCGCGGAGCCGCTCTCCGTGGGTCTGCACGCGGCGCGCCGTGCAGGTGCGCTGCTCGGCAAGCGCGTGATTGTCAGCGGTTCGGGACCGATCGGGCTCCTGACCGCGCGATCGGCGCGGCTCGCCGGGGCCGCCGAAGTGGTCTGCACCGATGTTCAGGACGCGCCGCTCGCCGTGGCGCGGGCGCACATGGGCGCGAGCCGGACCATCAACGTCGCCACCCATGCGGCTGAGCTCCGCGAATTCGAAGTCGAGGGGGGCTATTTCGATGTCGCCTTCGAAGCGTCCGGCGCGCCCGCCGCGCTCGATGCGCTGTTCAACGTCATGCGCCGTGGCGGCCGGATCGTGCAGGTCGGCATGCTGCCGGCCGGAGCCACGCCAGTGCCGGTCAACGTGCTGCAGTCCCGGGAAATCGAGCTCGTCGGCGCATTTCGCGCGCACGATGAGTTCCGGCTCGCCGTGCATCTCATCGTCACGGGTCAGATCGATGTCACGGCGATTCTCTCGGGAACGTATCCCATGGCGGAAGCGGGCCGGGCGCTCGAGCTCGCGGGCGACCGGAGCAAGGTGATCAAGCTCCATCTGGCGCTGAACGAGATCACCGCGTGATCGCGCGCGCCGCTATATTACGCACCGCATGAAACGAGCCGCGAAGAAGAAGGCCGCCCGCCCGAGCCGACCACGCCGCCCCGCCATCGCGTCGAACCAGCGGCCAACGATCCGCGACGTTTCGGTCCTCGCGGGGGTGTCGCGCATGACCGTATCTCGCGTGATGCGCAAGCCGGACTCCGTGCTGCCGGCCACGCGGGACCGCGTGAACAAAGCCATCAGCGATCTCGGCTATGTCCCGGATCGCGCAGCCGGAGGCCTGCATACACGCCGCACCGGTTTCATCGCCCTGATGTTGCCGACCCTCACGAACGCCAACTTCTCGGCCGTCGCGCACGGCCTGACGGACGCGCTGCGCGTTGCCGACTACGACTTGCTGATCGCCTACACGGATTACTCGCACGCCGAAGAGGAACGCCAGCTCCGCAACCTGCTCGCGCGCCGGCCGGAGGCGATCGTCGTCACCGGTCCGGTGTCTCGGCGCGAGTCGGCGCGGATGTTGCTTGCCGCGGATGTGCCCGTCATCGAAATCGCGGACCTGCCGAGCCGGCCGATCGATCATGTCGTCGGCTTCTCGAATTATCAGGCCGGTCGCACCGCCGCGCGCTATCTCATCGAAAAAGGCTTTAAGCGCATCGCCGCCGTCGCGAGCACGCAAGAGGACGAAGTGGTCGACCATCGCGGCGAGGAACGTATCCGCGGGTTCGAGGACGAGCTGCGCCTGTCGGGTCTGCCGACGGACCTCACGCTCCGGCACGGCAAGGCGCCTGTGAGCTACAGTCACGGCACCGCGGTGGCGGGCATCCTGCTCGAGCGCAAGCCGCCGGTCGAAGCCGTGTTCGCCGTGTCGGATCTCTCGGCGGTCGGCCTCGTCATGGAGTGCGCGCGGCGCGGCGTGCGCGTTCCCGAGGACCTTTCCGTCATGGGCTTCGGCGACTTCGAGATCGGTCGCGAGATCAATCCGCCGCTCACCACGATCCATGTCGATTTCCGCGCGCTCGGTCAGCGCACCGGCCAGATCATCCTGGAGCTGCTCTCGGGAGACAAATCGAGCGCGCCGCGAATCGTCGACGTGCAACTCAAAGTTCTCGAGCGCGCGTCGGTCGCCGCAGCTCCCGGTACGGCCGGCACGCCGCGAGCAACAACGTAAACGAGACGGGCGCAGCGACGCCCACGACGATAGACAGCGAGTAGCGGATATCCTCCGGCGCGCTGAACACGTGATCGGTCATCAGCCCGACGACGAGTGGCCCCGCTCCCAAGCCGATCAGAGTGGTCATCGTGATGTAGAGCGCGGACACCTGCGCGCGCGCACGGTTGGGAACGATCAACTGCAAAGCCGTACCCGCGCACGCGTAAGGCATGTTGCTCAGGAAGACTGCGGGCGCAAGGAATAGCAGGGCGGCCGGTGCGCTCGGCATCAACGGTGCGAGCGCGCCGAATACGCCGCAGCCGACGAAACCGAAAGCGGCCACCCTGAGCGGCGCATCGAGGTAGCCGCGGCGTGCCACGAGATCGTTCATGTAGCCGCCGAAATAGGCGCCCGCCGTCCCGAACACCAACAGGATGAGTCCGAACGAAAGACCGATCTGCGCCGGATTCCATCCGTAAGAACGCTCGAACAGCGCCGGCGTCCAGATGGCGAACGCGTAAGAGACGAGCGGCACGAACGCAAATCCCGCGAACATCGGCACGAGCGCGGCGCGCCGTTCGCTCACGACCGCGGCGACCGCGCGCGTGGAAAGCGGGCCTTCCTCTGCGCGCTCGCCGTGCAAACGACGGCGCTCCGGCTCGCGTAGCAGCACCCACAGCGGCACGAGCAGCAATCCGGGGAACCCCACGACGACGAACGCAGCCTGCCACGGCGCCAGCGCGGCGAGCGGTCCCGCTGCCAGCACGGGTGAAGTCGTGAGCCATTGGAGCAGTGCTCCGCCGCCGATGAACGCGAGCCCCTGCCCAACGGGCGAGCTCATGAGAAATGCGCCCATGGGCCCACCGAGTCGCTCCGGCGGGAAGAGATCGCTCAGCATCGAGAAGCCGGCGGGCGTCAAGCTCGCCTCCCCGACGGCTACGCCGATGCGCGTGAGGAACAACTGTGCGTAGCTGCGCGCAAGACCCGAGGCCATCGCGAACACGCTCCAGGATGCGAGCGCGACAGCGATGATCAGCCGGCGCTGATAGCGGTCCGCGAGTCGACCGATCGGAATGCACGCGAGCACGTAGAAGATACCGAACGCGACTCCCTGCAGCATGCCGAAACGCGTGTCGTCGAGCGCGAAGGCCTGTTTCACCGGCCCGACCATCAAGTTGATGACCGTGCGGTCGAACTGGGAGACGATCGACGCGAGCGCGAGCAACAGAACCGCGAGCCATCCACGCCAGGCGCTGGGCCACGGGGCCGACGCTTCCGACGGCAGCGCGGACGCGTGCATCGGCTCGCGTCAGAGCCGATCTTCGATCGGCGTGCGCACGAAGCCTTCGGGGAACTCTTCGACCGCGTTGCCGACGATCGTGTACTCCTTCTTGCGCCCGCTGAAGCGTCCTTCCAGCTCCATGTAGCTCTGCGGATCGAAGAGCGGCGTCGCACTCACGCCCATGACGCCGGTCGCATCCACCTTGTCGCAGGTGTAGAGGCAGCCCTGCTGCGCGAAGTTCTTCTTGCCGTGCTCGAGCATGCCATCCATCGCCGCCTTCAGCGTGTAGTGCATGGTCATGAAGTTGAAGCCGAGCGGATAGATCTCCTCGACGGTGACCTCGGGCACGCCGTTGCGGCCGGCGACGTCGGGATACATCTTCCAGCCCGGCACGCGCTTCGCGACGTACTTGGCATCTTCGAGATTGTTGAGCTTCACGACCGTGGTCATCTCGGCGCCGAGCTCCACCGCCTTGCGGCAGCGCTCGATCCCTTCATCGAGCTCGGTCTTCGGGTCCGCATTCGTACGCGCGATGAGGATGCAATCGGTGCCTGCGAGCGCCGCGAGCGCGGCGCGCACCTTCTCGTAATACTTCTCGCGCGGCAGGAGCTGCGTCGATTCTTCCATGTCCGACGAATCTTCGAGCTGCAGTGCCTTCGCGCCGGCCGCCGCCATGCGCTTCGCGGCGCGATAGACCGCGAGCGGGCCGCCGAATCCATCCTCGATGTCCGCGGCGAGCGGAATGCCCGAGGTCTGGCTGATACGGCTCGTGATCCACTCGAGATCGGTGAGGCTCGTGAAGCCGTAGTCGATGACGCCGTTCATCGCGATGGAGACTTCGCCGCCACTCAGCATCATGGCGGGGAAGCCGACCATCTCCACCGCGCGCGCCGACGCGCAGTCGTACACGCACGGCGCCACCACACACGATTTCGCCTCACGCAGCAGCTGGCGCAACGATTTCTTGGTCATCGACGGATTCCCATGTGAACGATAACTTTGACGGTAACCGCAGCGCGCCCGGGGGCGCAAGAGGGCTCAAATCACCGCGCCCGGCAGCGCTTGGCCTGCCAGAAAGGCGTCGAGATTCGCGAGCACCGCATCGGCCATGAGCATGCGCGTCTCGACGGTTGCGCTGGCGATGTGCGGCGTGAGGACGACACTCGGATGCGCCCGCAGCGCCGCGGGGACATTCGGCTCGTCGGCAAACACGTCGAGCGCCGCGCCGGCGAGCGCTCCGGACTCGAGCGCCGCGACCAGCGCCGCTTCGTCGACGATCGAGCCGCGGGCGACATTGACGAGATATCCTCGTGGACCCAGAGCTTGCAGCACGCTCGCGTCGATGAGGTGATGGGTCGACGCGTTTGCCGAGCTTGCGATGATGAGCACGTCCGACGCGCGCGCCAGCGAGATCACATCCTCGTGGAACTCGTATGCGCAAGGCTTGCGTTCGAGATTCGTGTACGCAACGCGCCCGAACGGCGTGAGTCGCTCCGCGATCGCCGCACCGATGCGGCCGAGCCCCACGATGCCGAAACGTCGGCCGCTGACCTTGCTCGCGAGCGGCATGTCGCCATCGGGCCAGCGGCCTGAGCGCACGTAGGCGTCCGCAGCGGGAATGTTTCGCAGCAGCGCGATGATCAGCCCGATTGCCAGATCGGCGACATCTTCGGTCAGCACACCAGGCGTCGTCGTCACACGAACGTTGCGGGCGCGCGCAACGTTCGCATCGACCTTGTCGATCCCCACGCCGTTGATCGCGATAATGCCGAGCGCCGGCAGCGCTTCGATGAGCTCGTTCGCGCATCCGATGTGACCGCCAGTGACGACTGCACGCACGCTGGCCGCGCGCTGCTTCAGCCACGCCCGCTGCGTATCGGCATCGAGCGTGAACCAGCGCACGACCTCGAACCGTTGTGACAGGCCCGCCTCGAGATACGGAGAGAACGGGCACAGCTGCAGCACCGTCGCGCGCGATTCGTTCATGTCGACCTCAGATGACCGAAAGGATGCCGCCATCGACGTAGAGCGTGTGTCCATTGACGAAGTCGGCGGCGCTCGAGGCGAGGAACACCACCGCGCCGTGCAAGTCTTCGAGCTTGCCCCAGCGGCCTGCGGGCGTGCGCTTGCGTAGCCACTCGTCAAAGGCCGGGTCTTCGACCAGCGCCTTGTTGAGCGGCGTTGCGAAGTAGCCGGGACCGATCGCGTTGATCTGCAAGCCGTAGCGCGCCCAGTCGGCACACATGCCCTTGGTGAGATTCTTGATGGCGCCCTTCGACGCGGTGTACGGCGCGATCGTCGGTCGCGCGAGCTCGCATTGCACGCTGCCGACGTTGATGATCTTGCCGCGTCCGCGCGCAATCATGTGGCGCGCGACGGCCTTGCTCACGTAATAGACGCTGTCGAGATTCGTCGCCATCAGCTCGCGCCAATCGCGGTCGTCGAACTGCTCGAGCGGCGCCCGCCGCTGGATGCCGGCGTTGTTGACGAGGATGTCGATCGGACCCACCTCGGTCTCGAGCGCATCGACGGCTGCCGCGACCTGCGCGGGATCGGTCACATCGAAGCGGCTGAGCGCCACCTCGGCACCGGTGCCGCGTAACGCGCGGGCGGCGTCGTCCAACCCCGCCGCGGCGCGCGCATTGAGCACGACACGCGCGCCGGCCTGGGAAAGTGCCTCTGCGATCGCATACCCGATACCGCGCGAGGCGCCCGTGATCAGGGCGGTCCTGCCGGTCAGGTCGAATAGCTTCATGAGCCGCATTCCGACGTGACTATGTTATCGTGCACATGCTAGCCTGAAATACCGGGTCGAGTGCAAATGAAAGTCGCGGTTATCGGAGTCGGTGTCATGGGCACGGCCATCGCAGGCCGCCTGCTCGAGAGCGGCGCGACGGTGCATCTGTACGATCCCGTGCCCGAGAAGTGCGCGCCGCTCGTGGCGCGAGGCGCCGTGGCGGCCGGCTTGGCGAGCGCGGCGTCTGCGCCGGCGCAATTCGTCATCACCAGTCTCAACAGCGCAGAGATCGTCGAGCGTGCGGTCTTCGGGCCGGATGGCGTCGCAGCCGCGGGCTCGCCCGAGAAGCTGCTGGTCGACATGTCGAGCATCGATCCGGCGCGCACGGCCGAGATGGCGACGAGACTGCGCTCGACCACGGGGATGGGATGGGTCGATGCGCCCCTCTCCGGCGGCGCACCCGCGGCCGCGAAGGGCGCATTGACGTTGATGGTGGGCGGAACCGATGAGGATGTGGCCCGCGCAACGCCGCTACTCACCCTGCTCGCCGCGCGCCGTACGCATTTCGGGCCGGCCGGTTCCGGCCAGACCGTCAAGCTGATCAACCAAGTGCTATGCGCAAGCGCGTTTCTCGCCGTCGCCGAGGCGGTGCGTTTCGCCGAGGCGCACGGCGTGGACGCGACTCGAATTCCCGAGGCGCTGGCCGGTGGCCGCGCCGACTCGCGCATCCTGCAAGAGTTCATGGCGAAGATGGCCCGCCGCGATTTCTCACCGACGGGCCGCATCGACAACATGCTCAAGGACCTCGAGACCGTGCAGGCGGCCGCGCTTGCACGGCGGGTGCCGATGCCGGTGACCTCGCTCATTGCCGACCTGCACCGGATCCTCGTAGCCGGCGACCTGGGGCCCGCGGACAGCGCCGCGTACGTGCGCTTGTTCGATCTCGCCGCCAGCAAGACCCCCACTGATAAAGACCACACATGACCCAGACCGCCTTCGGAGAAATCCGCGCCGCCGTGCTGCGTGAGCCCAATGGCCCGTTCGAGATCGAGAAACTGACCATCGATCGGCCCGGGCCCAATGAGGTGCTCGTCCGCATCGTTGCCGTTGGCATGTGTCACACCGATCTGGCCGTTCGCGCGCGCCATCTGCCGACGCCACTGCCGGCCGTGCTCGGGCACGAAGGCGCCGGCATCGTCGAGGCCGTCGGCGCAGGTGTGCAGAAGGTCGTTCCCGGCGATCACGTCGTTCTCACGTTTCCGAGTTGCGGGCTGTGTGACAGCTGCCTCACCGGCCATCCGTCGCAGTGTTTCGCCGCGTTCCCCCTCTACTTCGGCGGCGCGCGGCTCGATGGCAGCCACGGCCTGCATTGCGCGCACGGCCCCCTGCACGACCGCTTCTTCGCTCAGTCGTCGTTCGCGACGCATTCGCTCGCGACCGAGCGCAACGTCGTCAAAGTGCCGAAAGATGCGCCGCTCGAGCTGCTGGGTCCGCTTGCGTGCGGCATACAAACCGGCGCGGGCGCTGTCTTGAATTCGTTGCGCGTGCGCACGGGTGAGAGCTTTGCGGTGTTCGGCAGCGGCAGCGTGGGGCTATCCGCGGTGATGGCTGCAAGGCTCTGCGGGGCACGGCACGTGATCGCGGTCGATGTCCTGCCGAGCCGTCTCGAGCTGGCCAGGCAACTCGGTGCCACGCACGCCATCGATGGCCGCGAGCAAGACGCGTTCGAGGAAGTGCGGCGGATCACCGGGGCGGGCGTCCATCACGCGCTCGACACCACCGGTCGCGTCGAGGTCATTCGCGGCGCGCTCAATGCGCTCCGACCGGGTGGTGTGTGCGGCGTCCTCGGCGCGTCGGCGCCGGGCTCCGAGTTGCCCATCGACGTCAACATGTTCATCGGCATGAGCAAAACGCTGCGCGGGATCGTCGAAGGCGACAGCGTTCCGGACATCTTCATCCCGCAGCTGGTTGCGCTCCATCTGCAGGGCGCGTTTCCGTTCGATCGACTCGTGAGGTTCTATGCGCTGGACGAGATCAATCAGGCCGTGCAGGACAGTGAAGCCGGACGGACGATCAAGCCGATCATCCGGATGCCCGCGTAGACATTCGCCATGATCACGCGCACCGCCGTCTTCGAGGGCAGGCTGAAGAAAGGGTCGGAGGAGCGCTTCTTCGCCGCGGTGAAGGAACGCCTGATGCCGCTCTGGCAGCGCTTTCCGCACGCGCGCAACGTGCGCATGCTGCGCGTGACCGGCAGCGATGCGCATGCACCCCCGATCGTGATGATTCAGCAGATCGACTACCCTTCGATGACCGCGCTCGAGGAAGCCCTCGCCTCACCGGTGCGCGCCGAATCGCGCGCGATCACGATGGAGCTGATGCAGATGTTCGAGGGCCGCCTGTATCACGTCGTCAGCGAGCTCGAGACCTGAAGGCGATCCGGCTCGGCGCCAACGGCGCTCACATCCTCACGGAGAGTGCGCGCGGCAAGCAGGTACAGCAACGCGGACAACAGCAGTGGCAGCGGACTCACGATGAGCGCGGCCTTGAGACCGCCGGCGGAAGCGGCAAGACAAGCTTCTTGAATGACCGCGCTCGCCCCCGCCGTGGCCTGCCCGCCGGGACAGACCGTCGCGAATTCACCGAACGCGAAGTCACGCGCGGCGAACAGATCGCTCGCCAATCCCGATGCGACCGGCCCGAGACCCATGCCGATGAGCGTGCCCGCCAGCGAGAAGATCGCGATCGCGGTTGCGCGCGAGTGCGCGTTCGCCATGCTCTGGATCATGCCGATCGAAGGCATGTAGAACGTGAAGAGAAAGATCCCGCCCACGAGGATCAACGCCGCGGCCACCAACGCCTGGGCTTGCTGGAATGCCACCACGTAGAGCACCGTGGCGATGCAGAGGCCGATGGCGGGAACCCAGCACCGCCAGCGCTCATCGCGCCGCGCAAGCCAGTCGACGCCGAAGCCGCCGAAGAGCAGCCCCACCGTTGCCGCCGCGCATTGGATCGCGCCGAAAGCAAAACCGCCCTGGGCCAGGGTCCAATGATGAATGCGCACGAAGTAGGCGACATAGAACTGCGCGATCGCATTCACGCAAAAGGTGACCAACGCGGCCCCCAGCATCACGTAGATGAATGCGCGCTTCTGGAGCAGGAGACCGATCGCCGCACGCCATGGCAGAGTCGCAGTGTCTTGCTCCGGGTCGTACAGCCCGCGCTGCGGCTCGCGCAGCATGTATTTGACCGCGAGCCCGACCAACAACCCCGGCACGCCCACGGCGATCAACGCGGCGCGCCAGCCCCATTGTTGGCCGATCCATGCGGCGATAGCGGCGCACAGGAGCGTCGACGCCGGCGAGCCGAGTTGGATGATGGAAAGGATCGAGGCTCGCCGTGCGGGCGGATAGTGATCGCCGACGAGCGAGGTCGACGCGGGAAGAAAGCCGGCCTCGCCGACTCCGAGCCCCGCGCGCCCGAGCAGCAACTGCCAGAAGTTTTGCGCGAGCCCGCAGAGGACGCAGAACAGCGACCAGACCGCCGTCGCCACCGCCACGATCGTCACGCGGTTCGCGCGATCGGCGAGTCGTGCCACCGGCAAGCCCGTCAACGTGTACACGAACGCGAATCCCAGCCCACCGAGCAGCCCGATCTGGAAATCACTCAGCACGAGATCCTGCTTGATGGACTGCGCGAGCACCGGATACAGGTTGCGATCGGTGAAGTTCAGCAGCCCGGAGAGGAACAGGAGCACGACGAGCTTCACTCGATAAGCGCTGGAGAAACCACCTCGGTCGAGCGGCGTTGGCACCCGGAATGTCCTCTGCTGTGACGGTTCAGCCCGGCGGCGCGTCCGGGCCGGGCGGCGCGGCGGCCGCCTCTTCCTGGGCGCGCGCGTCGCGCAGCGCTTCGGCCTTGCGCGCTTCCACGAACGCTGCGGCGACGTGCGGTGTGTTGTCGCGCCCCGGCCGTTCGAGGTGCTCGCGTTTGAAGAATCGGATCTCGCTGTAGCGGCCCTCGCGCACCTTCTTGACCCAAGCGGGGTCGCTGATGTTGCTGCGACCGACGGAGACCAGATCGAAGTCGCCGCGCGCGAATCGCCGCTGCAGCTCGCGCAGACCGAAGCCGAGCTGGTGCCCGACGGCGCGCGTTCCCTCGGCGCTCTCCATGATGTCCGCGCCCAGCCCGACGCTGCCGACGGCGCAAACGGCCGCGTCGGTCATCGACTTCACCCAACCGGCGAGACCGAGATCGCTCCCGGCCCACTCGGGCACATGAAACCGCCGCGTCGAGACGTGAAACATGTCGACTCCCGCCGCGCGCAACGCCGAGATCATGACGCGCAGCTCATCCGGGCTCCGCGCGACTTTTGCGGTGAAGTCGATCTCCTTCCACTGCGAAAAGCGGAAGGAGATCGGAAAATCACGGCCCACGGCGGCGCGGATGCTCGCCACGATCTCCGCCGGGAAACGCACCCGGTTGCGGATGTCCGGCCCGCCGTAGCCATCCTCTCGCACGTTGGTTCCAGCCCACAGAAACTGATCGAGGAGATAGCCGTGCGCAGCGTGAACCTCGACACCGTCCGCGCCGATCTCCCGTGCGAGCTCCGCACTGCGCACGAATGCAGCGCGGATCTCGTTCATCTCCTCGAGCGTCGCGGCTCTGCCGTTGCGCAAGCCCGGGCGCAGATATCCGGAAGGGCTGAGCGTCGGATAGCGCGCGTAGGGCCCTGTGCCGCCTTCCTTGCGAATGGCGCCTTCGTGCCAGAGCTGAACGAAAAACCTGGCGCCACCGGCGTGTGCCGCCGCCGCGCATGCGCGCCAGGCGTCGGTGGTATCGGGCCGCATCCAGCCGTAGTACGGCCCCTGCGTGGCCGACGGATGATCCACCGCGCACGCCTCGGTGATGATGAGTGCGACCTCACCTGCGGCGCGCTCGCGGTAATAGCTGGCGAGCTGCGGCCCGGGACGTCCCTCCTGACACCAGCCGCGCTGCATCCCGGGCATGACGAAGCGGTTGCGGAGGGCGAGACCATTGATCGTGAAGGGCGTGAACAGCGCGCGCAGATCAATGTCGTCGTATTCAGGCAATGCTCTGAGCTCTCTGCGCTTAGTAGAGCGCCACCGGGTTGCCCGGCGATCCCGTCGCTCCGACCATCTTCAGCGGCGCCCACACGAACATGAATTCGTACACGTTGTCCTTCAACAGCGGCTCGAAATCGAGATTCTCGAGCGCCCAGATGCCATGCCGCGGCTGCAGCTCGACGTGACACAGCGAGACCGAGCCGGGCACTTCGGTGACGGGCCCGGCGTCCGCGGATGTATCGCCGCCATAGAGAATGATCTTACGCGACGCCAAATAGCGGCAGGCGCTCAGGCCGAAGCCGGGCTCGCCCGTGTTGTACAGCCGCACCCGCTCCTTCTTCTGCTCGGCGCTCAGCGTGGGCCATTCGCTGTTCTTCCAAAGATCGCCGTGCCCGGTGTACAGGAAGACGCAGTCCCCTTCGCGCGGCTCCTCGAGTTTCTGCGCCTTCAGCATTCCCTTGACATCATCTGCAGTGACGATGCCCGGGCTCGTGGACGAGGTGGGCACCGGCAGACGATCCATTTTTTTGTAGGCGGCCGCGTTCAATAGGATGGCGCGACACACGAACCCACGCTCTGCGACGGCTTCCACACCGAGCTCGCCCATTCCGGTCACGTTGTTGCCGGGTCCGCGTGCATAGGCTGCTTCGCGATTTCTCCCGTTGTAGAAGTAGTCGCCTTTCGAAGTGCGCACGCCGAGGTGCCCCGGTCCATCGAACTGCGTGCCCACCTGGCCGATCTGCGCGGTGAGCAGCTCGTCGTGATACACCACGCGGTTGTCGCCGAAGGGACCGCCGGTCGGCGTACCTGGAATCGTCAGATGCCAGATTCGCGGATCGACGAGCGGAATGTCCGGCGCGTAGAGCTTGCCCAGCGTCGCCGTCTTGCCGCGCTTCACGAGGCGCAGCGCGGACAGCACCATCGCAGGCGTTGTTCGATTCGCCGCGCCCACACGATCTGCGGGGCCCCATTCCGTGGGCCACCAGTGCTCCTCGAAGGGTCGATCGTTCGGCGGCACGGTCGCGGCGCCGGGCTCGCCCGCCGCCTCGGTCTGTGCGTGAGATGCCTGCGCCAGGACGGCGCAGGCGATCAACACGAACACTGCAGGACTCGAGCGACGTAGGACGGTCATGCGAATCTCCGGACTAGCGCACGCGTCAGAACGTGACGCTCAGGCCGACACCGAACTCGCGCGGGCGGGCCACCGTGGAGAAATCCATCTCCCAGATCGGCGAATAGAACCCGCCGTTCACCACACGCTTGTCCGTCAGATTGGTACCGAACACAGCCAGCTCCCAGTTACCGCTGCGGCTCGGCTTGTAGGAGATCCGCGCGTCGAGCAATCCGAAGTCGCCGGCTTCGTACTTGCCGAGCAGATCGGTCAGGCCGACCGCATCCGGGTGATACCCCGGATCCGGGTAGCGCTGGAAGCCGCTGACGAAGCGATAGTCCGCGCGGCTCTTGAGCAAGCCACCCCACGGTAGATCCGCGTCGTATTGCAGGCCGACGGAGTACGTCGTCTTCGGCGCCTGCGCAAACGTGTCGCCCTTGTCGACGGCGGTCTCGTCGCCGAACTTGAGATCCGTGTACTTCGTATCGAGCAGACCCAAGTTGAAGTCCACCTGCAGACGGTCGATGGGGAACCACGTGATCTCCGTCTCCAAACCCTCTGCAGTGGCGGCCGCGGCGTTCTGCGTGATGAAGGTCACCGCAAACACGCCGATGTCCGGATTCACGTACGGCGACTCGAGCTGGATGTCATCCCACTTCGTGTGGAAGAGGGACGCGTTGAAGCGCAGTCGTCCGTGGAACAGATCCGACCGCAGCCCGAGCTCGTACGACTGCAATTTCTCCGGACCATACGAAACCAGGATGCGGCCATTCGGAACTTCCACCGCCTCCGCACCCCCCGCGTTGAAGCCCTCCGAGTAGCTGAGGTAGGTCATCATCTTCTCGGCGAAGCGCCAGCGCAGCACGGCGCGCTTGGTCAGCTCATCGAAGCTCGACTTCTGAGTGTCCTTCGGCGTGCCGCCGAACGGATCGCCTTGCGTCACCGGACCGATCTTCGCCGGCTTGGGCGCGGTCACGCCGGGAACGAAGTTCAGCGTGGATTTCTCCACGTCCTGATTGTGATAGCGCAGACCCAGTGTGAAATCCCACGCGTCCGTCAGCTTCACCGTGGCTTCGCCGAAGATCGCGTAGCCTTCCTCCTCGCCGCGCACCAGCTCGTCCTGATCGCCGATGCTTTCGTACACGCCGATCGCGCCCGCGCAGCCGAGCAACGTGGTCGGCGCCATGCACTGCGGGGACTGCAGGACGACATTCGGGTCGAGCCGTCCGTCCTGGAATTCTTCGAAGCCCCACCACAGATCGCGGCCACCCGTCTTCTGCTTCCAGTAATACAGGCCACCGAGCCAACTGATGCGGCCCTGCGTGCCGGAGAGCTGGAATTCCTGGCTGAAGATCTTGTTCCTGCGGTACTCCCACACGGTGACGGCGTCCCACTCGGAGTTGTCGTAGTCGACCAGGCCATCGTTGCGCTGGTTGACCCACGAGGTCCAGGAGTCGAGCTTGATGTTGTCGGTGATCTGAAGGCCCAACTCGAGCGAGGCCTGCTTGACGTACAGATTGGCCGGTACCGCGGAATTGAGCGCGGTCTCCCACGCTCCGAGCAGACCACCCGGCGCGCCGGCGACTTGATGTGCGGCATCGTACGGAGCGCCGGCCAGTGAATACAGATCGGTGCTGCCGTACGCGAAACCGACCAGATTCGCAGCCTCCGGAACATGCCACAGCGAGATTCGGGCGTCCGTCGGGTGCGAGGTGCGGTCCGTGTACTTGACGCGTGCGTGGAAGCGATCGGTCGGCTTCCAGAGCACATCCCCGGACAGCGTGGTCATGTCGATCTGTCCGAGATTCTTGTTGAGCGTCGTGTCGTGGACGTATCCATCCTGATTCAGGAGCGACGCGGAGAATCGGGTCTTCAAGGTGTCCGTCAGCGGCACGTCGACACTGGCCTGCGCGTCGCGACGTTCGTTGCTGCCGGTGGTGAGTGCGACGGAGCCGCCGAACTCGTTTCCCGGCAGCTTGCTGACGATACGGATGGCGCCGCCGGTCGAATCACGGCCGTAGAGCGTGCCCTGCGGTCCGCGCAACACCTCGATTCGCTCGACGTCCTGGAGATTGAAATCCATGAGCCCCTGAGTGAAGGGCTGCCAGACGTTGTCCACGTACAGGCCCACGCGCGGAATGCCGCGGATCGAGAAGTTCACGGACTGCGAGGCGCCGTTGGTGTCGCCGATGACGCTGAGATTCGGGATCGTGCCCTGCAGGCTCTCGATGCTCGTCACCGAATGCATCTGCAGCGCCTCGTCCGTCAGCGCGACGATGGACATCGGCACTTCCTGGAGAGTGACCTCCCGGCGCGTGGCGGTGACCGTGACCTCCTCCAGCCCTGCGGTTGGGCCCTCTTCGCTGAATGCCGCGGCGGACCCGGCGCTGCCCATGACCGCGATGACTGTTGCGGTGAGAATCTTCGGTCGCTCGCTCATCTCTTCCCCCGGTTTTTCTCAAAGGATGCAAGGTCTTTTGGGCGTGTCCCTTGTCGCGGCCGGCGCGCCGTGGCGCGACGGACCGATCCTTCATGACTTCGGCAGGCTGCCCCGCCGGCTCCAGACCCGTGCCTCATGCGCGTCTGGTGTCGATGTGCACGTTCACATCCTAGATGAACGGTGCTCGAAATCAAGTCATGCATCCGCCTGAATGGGCCCACAGTGCGCGGGAAATAGGCTTGCGCGAGGCCTGGATTGCGCGACGAGAGGCGTGCTATAGCAGCGGCCCAGGACAATACGTTATCGTGCACATCGGAGGCCGGCGCCATCCGTGCGAGCCCATGCGGTCACGGGCACTGTGAGCCCTGCCGGATCAGCTGCAGCCGGATTCGCGCCCCTGCGGAGCGGGCTGCTCGAATTTCCAGGAGTGCGCGGGCGGGACGAAGGCCCGCGAGAACGGAGGACCCAGCGGATCAGCGCGTCGGGAAGGGCCGATTTCGGCGAAGAGTGGCGGAGAGGGTGGGATTCGAACCCACGTGCCGGTGTAACCCGACCATCTGATTTCGAGTCAGCGCCGTTATGACCACTTCGGTACCTCTCCGGCGGCCCCGCGGGCGGTGCCCTGGCGGGGGCTGGTATTCTAGCCGAACCCGACTAGCGAGTTGAGGCCTCATTGATGCGGGAAGACGAGCGCAGCCCCGCTGCTATCGCCACTACCGGCCTATTTCTGACCGTGGTTGCGGTCGCCCTGCTCCTAGGGGGCTGCCAGCAGGAGACCCGACCCGCAGCCCTCGACGAGATTCTCGCTCGCGGCGAGCTCCGGGTGGTCACGATCAATAGCCCGACGTCGTATTACCTCGGCACTCATGGCGCCGAGGGCCTCGAATTCAACCTCGCCCGCGCCTTCGCGCAGCACCTCGGGGTGACGTTGGTGATCGCTCCCGTACCGAACGTCCAGGCGCTGCAGGCGGAGCTATCTGCTAAGCGGGCGGACATCGCCGCCGCCCAGATCACGGCCGACCCGCACTGGCGCCAGGTCGGCGAGGCCGCCGAGCCGTACGAGGAGATCGAGCAGCTCGTCGTGTACCGGCGCGGCAAGGAGCGGCCGCGCGGAACGCTCCAGATCGAGAACGCCAAGCTCGCCGTGCGGGCCGGAAGTCCGCAGGAAAACATCCTGCAGCGAATGAAGGACACGGTGGCGCCGAACCTCGACTGGGTCGTCACCGCGCCCAGCTCCGCGGACCCGCTGGAGGACGTCGACTCCGGCCAAGCGGACTACGCCATCGTCGACGCGCGCGAGTTTTCGTTCGCGCGGCATCTCTATCCCAACATCAGTGTGGGCTTCAGCCTGCCGACGCAGCGGCCGGCGCAGTGGGTCGTGCGCAAGGGCGCGATGAAGCTGCTCGCAGAGGTGAACAAGTTCTTCGCGTCGGTCAAAGATGATGGCCGTTTCCAGGCGTTCTCCGCTGCGGCGTCGGGCGATGGCCGCAAATTCGAATACGAGGAATCGCTCCGATTCCAGGAGCACATTGCGGAGCGGCTCGTTACGTACCGACGCTGGTTCGAGGAGGCCGGCGCGCAGACGAAGATCGATTGGCGGCTGCTCGCTGCGATCGGCTACCAGGAATCCAAGTGGGACCCGAAGGCGCAATCCAGCGACGGCGCGCTCGGCGTGATGATGCTCACAGCCGACACCGCCGAGGCGATGGGCTGCAAGGACCGCACGAATCCGGAGCAGAGCATCCTGGCCGGCGCGAAATATTTCGCCGAAGTGCTGAACAAGATCCCGGCTCGCATACCCGACCCTGACCGCACGTGGCTCGCCGTCGCCTCGTACAACGTCGGCTACGGACATCTCGAGGACGCACGTGTGCTCGCGCAATCGCGCGGCAAGAACCCCGACTCGTGGACCGACGTGCGCGAGAACCTGCCGCTCCTCGCGCAGGAGCGTTGGTACACGAAAGCCAAGCGGGGCTACGCGCGCGGCTGGGAGCCGGTGCAGTTCGTCGATCGCGTGCAGCGATTCCTTACGCTGCTCGAGTGGCGACCGACGGATGCGATCGCGCAGGAAACGCGCGTCGAGCCGCG
>DASTRY010000012.1:0-94935 GCA_035760965.1 Steroidobacteraceae bacterium
TCCGGCCGGGCAACTCGACGCCGCTCGCTGGCAGCGCGTGAAGGAGGTGTTCGCCGCCGCGCTGGAACGCGACGCGGCAAGCCGCGCTTCGTATCTCGACGAGGCCTGCGGCGGCGACACGGACCTGCGCGCCGAGATCGACTCGCTCATCGCCGCTCACGAAACCACCGAGGACTTCATCGAAAAGCCTGCCGCGCAGCGCGCGCTCGGCATCCAGGACGCACCCGAGCGTTCATGGATCGGCCGGCGCATCGGCGGCTACCGCATCGTCGAGGAAGTGGGTCGCGGCGGGATGAGCGAGGTGTACAAGGCCATCCGCGATGATGACGAGTACCACAAGGAGGTCGCGGTCAAGGTACTGCGCCAGGGCTACGACACCCGCTCGCTGCTGAAGCGCTTCAAGGCCGAAGTCCAGATCCTCGCGCGGCTCGATCATCCGAACATCGCGCGCCTGCTCGATGCCGGTAGCACCGAAGAAGGCCTGCCCTACCTCGTCATGGACTACATCCAGGGCCGTCCCATCGACGAGTACGCGAGCGTCAAGAAGCTCGACCTGACCGGACGCCTCGCGCTCTTCCGCAAGCTGTGCGGGGCCGTGCAGTACGTGCACCAGCATCTGATGGTCCACGGCGATTTGAAGTGCAACAACGTGCTGGTCACCGAAGAAGGCGCCGTGAAGCTGCTCGACTTCGGCATCGCGCGCCTGCTGAATCCGACGGCTCCCGGCGTGAATGTGCCGGACGCCAAGGCGACGAGCTTCATCGCGCTGACGCCAGAGTACGCGAGCCCGGAGCAGGTGCGCGGCGGGTCCATCACGACCGCGAGCGACGTCTATTCGCTCGGCGTGATGCTGTATCGCCTGTTGACCAGCACCTTGCCGCATCGGATCCGCGGCGACTTCTCGTACGAGCTGGCGAAGCAAATCCTCGAAAGCGACGCCAAACCGCCGAGCGTCGCCGCCGCCGAGCAAGTGGCGGCCGCACGGCGCGAGTTGGCCGCCGCCGGCGGCAAGGACGAGACGGCCGAGCGCATCGCGACCGAGTTCGACGGCTTCGCGCGCCAACTGCGCGGCGACCTCGACAACATCGTGCTGATGGCGCTGGAGAAGAACCCCGCGAAGCGCTATCCCTCCGTCGAAGCGTTCGAGGCCGACATCCGGCGGCACCTCGAAGGCTTCCCGGTGAACGCGCGCTCGGCGGGCGTCGCGTATCGCGCGCTGAAGTTTGCGGGCCGCCACCGGACGGGGCTCGCTGCGGTCTCGCTGCTCATCATCACGCTCGTCGGCGGCATCGCGGCGACGGCGTGGCAGGCGCGCGTCGCGAACGCCGAGCGCCTGCGCGCGGAGAAACACTTCGACGAGGTGCGCAAGCTCGCGAACGTCTTCATGTTCGACATTCACGGCGCCATCGCGAATCTGCCCGGCGCGACGCGCGCGCGGCAGATGCTCGTCGAGAATTCCTTGAAGTATCTCGCCGCCCTCTCGGCGGAGTCCGGCAATCAGCCGGACCTGCAGCGCGAGCTCGCAAGCGCGTACGAGAAAGTCGGCGACATCCAGGGACGCTACGGCGAGGTGACGGTCGGCAACACTCCGGGTGCGATCGAGAGCTATCGGAAAGCGCTGGCCCTGCGCGAAGAGCTGCTGAAGGCCAACCCCGGCGACGAAGACATCCAGCGCGAGCTGCTGCGCAACGAGGGCAAGCTTGGCGACATCTCGCTCCAGATCGGCGATCCCAAGCAAGCGCTGGAGCATGCGCGGCGCGCGGCAACGCTCGCGGAGCAGATCGCGCGGCGCAATCGGACCGAGATCGGCGATCAGCGCAATCTCGCGAATGCTTATCTGAGCCAGGGTTGGTATCTCGCGAAGGGCGGCGACCCCGAGCGCGGGCTCATCATCATGCAGCGCGCGATCGCCCTGTACGAAGGGCTCGTGGATGTCGACCCGAAGGACATCACCACGCGACGCGCCCTCGCCATCGCGTGTGGCCGGACGGGCGAGATCCTCGTGGACCGCGCCCGGTTCGAGGAGGCCATGCGCGTTCGGGAGAAGGGCCTCGCCGTGATCCGCAGCATCCTCGAAGAGGATCCGCTGAACGCCAACGTCCGTCGCCTGGAAGCCTTCGCGCTGCGCGGTCTGGGCTCGACGCTTCTCGCGCAGGGCAAGCCGGATGCCGCGCTCGCCCAACATCTGCAAGCCGTGGAGATCCTGCGCCGGCTGTTCGACGCCGAGCCGGACAACGAGTCGCTGCGCTTCGACATGGCGAGCTTTCTGCTGGACGCGGCGAATTCGGCGCGGACGCTCCGCGATTTCAAGACGGCCGAGCGCCGGTACATGGAAGCGGTCAATGCGCTCGTGAAATCGCCCGCGGCGCTGGAACGCGATCTCAACGAGGTGCGCGGGCAGCTCGGGATCGGCTATCTCGGCCTGGCGAGCACGATCGCGTTGCAGACCGCCGCGGAACCCGGGCGCAGCGATCGCCGATTCCGCTGCGAGCAGGCCCGCAGCTTCGAGAAGCTCGCCGCGCCCATCCTCGCCGTCGCCGACCAGGACCCGGCGTGGAAGGCGCAGATCGGCCCGCACGTCGAGCAAGCGACGACCGCGCTCGCCGCATGCGGCGCGCCTCGATCCTGAAGTGTCGCGGCGCCGGGGTTCGGAAGCGACCCGACGGGAACCGGCTTGAGCGGCCGCGCGTTCGACACCATACTGTGGCCGTCCGGGACGTTACGCCCGAAATTTCGAGGCCTGCATGAAAGTCGATGTGTTCACGGCGCCGCTGTCCGAAGAGGGCAAAGCGCTGCTGCGGGACGAGAGCGCCGCGCGCGAGCTGCTCTACAAGCTGCTGGCCGACGGCAGCCACGGCCGGTTCGAAGTGAAGGCCGGCGAACGCACGTTCGACGTCACCTCGTCCGCCGCCCTCGCTGCCGCCGCTCCGCGCTCGCGCTAACTCCTCGCCGGGTGGTCCCGCCAACTGGAAGGCCTGACCGGTGAACTTCGCGTTACCGGCGATCACCCTGCTCCTGCTCCTCCTGCCCGGCATCCTCGCGGTGCAGGGATTCCTCGGCAAGATCGGCCGCAAGACCAGCGATCCCGTCGGCCAGACCGGCGTGACGTGGGCGCTGCTCGCGGCGATTCTCGTCGCACCGATCATCCACCTGGCACTGAGCGGCGTGCTCGTCGCGCTGCGAATCGGCCTGCCGCCGGATCTGCATGCCATCTTCGTGTTCCTCTCGGGCGAGTTCGCGGACAAGGCGGACTTCTCGCGCACCATCGACTCGGTGATCGCCAATCCGTGGCACATCGCACTCTACTTCCCGCTGGCCGCGATTCTCGGGCTGTTGATCGGACGCTTGGCGCAGTACCTCGTACGGAGCGCGCAGCTCGATCGACGCATCGGCCCGCTGCACTTCGCGAGCGACTGGCACTACTTGCTGAGCGGAGAGATTCGCACCGACGTGCCCGCGCCCGACGCGGTGGTCGTCGCGGCCACTGTCGAGCACGGGGGCGAGGCCTACTTGTACGTCGGTTATCTGCGCGACTACGCCGTGGATCGGGACGGCGAGCTCAAGCGCCTGCACCTGAACAGCGTCGTGCGACGCCCAATGGCCGCGGACCGCCCGCCGGGGCAGAAGCAGCAGATTCCGGATCAGACCGGGCGCTTCTATCCGATCACCGGGGATGAGCTGGTGATCATCTGCAAGGACGTGCGCACGCTCAACGTGCGCTACCTGTATATCAAGCCGAAGTGAATCATCCGCCGTTGCAGTCGACGGCGCGCGTTGGCCAATAGGTATACGGATGTATGGTCCGCGCGCGGCGCGGATGTCGCGCACGACCCGGCCTGCAAGGACGCCTCCAAATAGCGCTCGCACGAAAATGCGCGGCAAGTCCCGGCAGGGACTTCCCGGCGCGAAAGCAATGGCGAGCCGCTGCCAGAGGCGGCAGCTCGAATAACTCTGTAGCGACTTCCGCCGCTATCGCCCCACTCGTCGCCGCGGCACATGAAAAATTGCTTGCACAGCGGTCGCACGAAATGTCGACAGCGCGTTGGGGAATTGACAATAATCCGCCCACTCCGCGGTTCGGGAAGCCTGCTCACATGGACGAAGTTTCAACAAGACTGGTCCTGTTCGTCGCGTACCCCAGCGTCGGGTTGCTCGATCTCACCGGCCCTTTCACGGTGTTCTGGTCTGCGTCCGGCTTCATGGGCCAGCGCGCCGCCGGCCGGGGCTATGAGCGGCGCGTCGCCACGGTGAACGGCGGGCCCGTCCCGACGAGCGATGGGCTCACGGTGCTCGCCGAGCCGCTCGCAAACTTCGACGGCGCGAATATCGATACTCTCATCGTGCCGGGCACCACCGACATGGCCGAGCCGCTCGCCGATCGCACCATGATCGAGTGGATCGCCCAGCATGCCCCGCGCGCCCGGCGGATCTGCTCCGTGTGTACCGGCGCCTTTCTGCTCGCCGAGGCGGGACTGCTGAACGGCAAGCGCGTCGTGACCCACTGGGCCGCGGTGGATCGCCTGCGCGCGCAATATCCTGCGTTGAACGTCGAGCCCGATGCGATCTTCGTCAATGACGGAAAGGTGTGGTCGTCTGCGGGCGTGTCCGCGGGAATCGATCTCGCGCTGGCGCTGGTGCAGGAGGACTGCGGACGCGAGGTTGCGATGAGCGTCGCACGTCAGCTCGTCGTGTATCTGAAGCGGCCGGGCGGGCAGGCTCAGTTCAGTGAGCTGCTCGATGCTCGTGCGCATGACAGCGGTGGTGCATTCGCCGAGTTGCACGATTGGCTGGCGCAGAACCTCGCGGATGCGTCTCTGTCGGTCGAAACGTTGGCGCGCCGCGTGTGCATGAGCGCGCGCAACTTCGCGCGCGTGTACAAGACGAAGACCGGGCGGACGCCGGCGAAGGCCATCGAGCTGTTCCGTCTGGAGACCGCGCGGCGCTTGCTCGAGGATACGGACGAGCGGATCGAGTCGATCGCGCGTCGCACCGGCTTCGGCGACGAGGATCGGATGCGGAACACGTTCCAGCGCCATCTGAACGTGAGCCCGCGCGACTACCGCGCGCGGTTCGGCACAGGAAATTCCTCGGCAAGCGAGTCCCCGGCGATCGCTGCGAGCGAGCCAGCGCCGATCTCGGCGAGCGCCGGCGCGGCGTAACAAGTTGCCGCATGCTCGCGGCGACGCGGACTCGTTGAGCAAGCGCACGTAGTCTGCTGCGATCGTGGCGAGCGCCGGCCGCTAGCGCGTTGCATGTGTTCGCAGGCGACCAACCTCGCTGAGCGAGCCCCACATAGCCTGCTGCAATGTTGGTCAGTGCCGGCGTGTCGTAGCGGACAGCGCGCTCGCGGGTGACGCAGCCTCGTTGAGCCCACGTATTCCGCTGCAATGGCGGCGAGCGCGCTCGGAGCAACCGCCGCTCGCGATTTTGCGCACGTGCTCTTGCATTCCCCGTGGATTCAGGCTCAGCTGCGCGCGGATGATCACCGACCCGCTTTTCTATCTCGCCGCCGTGCCGGCCGTCATTCTCCTCGGACTCTCGAAAGGCGGGTTTTCCGGCATCGGCGTGCTGGCCGTGCCCTTGATGACGCTCGTCGCCTCACCCGTGCAATCCGCGTCCATCACACTGCCCATCCTCATCGTGCAGGACGTGGTCAGCGTCTGGGTGTTCCGACGGGCCTGGCATGGCCGCAGCCTTGCGATTCTGATCCCGAGCTCGCTCGTCGGCATCGTGCTCGGGTACTTGCTCGCGGCGCGCGTTTCGTCTGCCGCGGTGGAGCTGGCCCTCGGCGTGATCTCGCTGGTGTTCGGCGCGAGGCAGCTGTGGATCACGTGGCGAGGCGTCGTTCCCGAACACAAATCGTCCGATGTTGCGGGCCTCGCCTGGGGCGCGACCGCGGGGTTCACGAGTCAGATCGCGCATGCGGGCGGGGTGCCGTTCTCGATTTACATGCTACCGAAGCGGCTCGACCGCGACGTGCTGATCGGCACGTCCGCGATTTTCTTCGCGGCGATGAATTGGATGAAGGTGCCCGCCTACGCCGCGCTCGGCCAGTTCACGCGCGCCAACATGGCAACGTCGTTCGCCCTCTTTCCGCTCGCGGTGGCCTCGACAGTAGTGGGCGCGAAGCTGATTCGGCGCGTCGCGCCCGAGCGGTTCTATGTGCTGATCTACGCGCTGCTCGTGCTGACGGGACTCAAGCTCGCGTGGGACGGTGCAGACGCGTTGAGCGGGCACTGACGAGACCGTGCCGCCACCCAAGTACCTCGATTTCTAGCGGTTTGTCCTCGAACACAGGCCCGAATCGCAGCCCCGAGCGTCCGCGGCCGAACTGCAGACATCCAACTTCGGCAGTCGCACTTCGGCCATCAGAGTTCAGCCGATCGAACTTCAGCCCGAATTTCAGCCGTCGAATCTCGGCCAGCGAGCGTCAGCGGTCGAACTTCGTGGACAGCACGACCGACGACGTCGTGCGCTCGACCCCCTCGAGGTTGCCGATCGCGTCGATGAGGTCATCCATCTCACGCACACTCGGCGCAACGGCGAGCGCGATCATGTCGAACGGACCGCTGACGGATTGAAGAAGGCGCACCGCCGGCATGCGTTTGATTTCCGCGCTCACGGCGGCCGCGCGCTTCGGGAACACAGTGATCATCACGTACGCGTGAATCTGGTTCTTCTCGTGAGTCTCGGCGACCCGCACCGAGTAGCCGGTGATGACCTTCGCGCGCTCGAGCCGCTTGATGCGACTCTGGACCGTCGTGCGCGAGAGCCCGAGATCGCGCCCCAGCTCCGAGACGGAAGCGCGGGCGTTCTCGCGCAGCTTCGCGAGCAGGAGGTGGTCGATCTTGTCGAGGCCGTGGCTCGCCGGACCGGAGACGGAATCCGCCTCGGCCTCCCGGTCCGACCTGCCGTGCCGCTCGACCTCCTCGGCTGTCTTCTTCGTCGTCATTTCGTCATTTCGCCCGTTTCCGCCTGCAATCTGCCGAAATCATCCCTGCAAATCGTCAGGTTGGCAATGGCATCCTGCCCAGGTCGCGGGCACATTCGCCCCGAATCCACGGTTTCGCGGGGTGTCGCACATGAAAAGAGTAGCGGTAATCGGCGGCGGCAAGATCGGCTCGATGATCGTCGATCTGCTCTCGGGCACGGGCGACTACGCGGTCACGGTCGCGGACCGCTCGCGCGAGGCGCTCGACCGCCTCGAAACTCACGCCACAGTCGAGCGCGTACAGCTCGACATCACGGATACGGACGCGCTCGAGCGCCTGCTCGCCGGCAAGTTCGCCGTCCTGAGCGCGGCGCCCTACCACCTGACCACGCGGATCGCGCGTGCCGCGAAGTCCCAGGGCGCGCACTACCTCGATCTGACCGAGGACGTCGCGAGCACCCGCATCGTGAAAGAGCTCGCTGCCGACGCCAAGACGGCGTTCATTCCTCAGTGCGGGCTCGCGCCGGGCTTCATCACGATCGTCGCGTACGATCTCGCAAAGCGATTCGACACACTGCAGGACGTGCGCATGCGCGTGGGCGCGCTGCCGAAGTATCCAGCGAATGCGCTCAACTACAACCTCACGTGGTCGACGGACGGTGTGATCAACGAGTACTGCGAGCCGTGCGAGGCCATCGTGAACGGCCAGCTGCGCGAGGTGCCGCCGCTCGAAGAGTGCGAGGAATTCGCGCTGGACGGTGTGACGTACGAGGCCTTCAACACATCCGGCGGTCTCGGGACGCTCTGCGACACGCTGAAGGGTAAGGTGCGCAATCTCAACTACCGCACCATCCGCTACCCGGGCCATGCGGCGATCATGAAGGCGCTGCTGAACGACCTGCGGCTGCGCGATCGGCGTGACGTGCTGAAGGACATCCTGGAGAACGCGCTGCCGGCCACGCTGCAGGACGTGGTGATCGTGTTCGTCACCGTGAGCGGTCGCAAACGCGGGCGGCTGATTCAGGAGACGTACGCGAATAAAATTTACGCTCGCGAAATCGGTGGAATCATGCGCAGCGCGATTCAGATCACGACGGCGGCAGGCATCTGCACGGTGCTGGATTTGCTGGCAGATGGGTCCCTGCCCGCGCGCGGGTTCGTGCGGCAGGAAGACATCTCGCTGGAGCAGTTCCTGGCGAATCGATTCGGGAAGGCGTACGCGCAGCAGGAGATGGTATGAACGCGCAGGTTCGAGTTGCCTCGGTCGCGGCGGATGTGTCTGCGCTTCTGCAGCGGCTAGGCGTTCGCGCGGATCTGGTCTCGGGTGGAGCGCTCGATGCGCGCTCGCCGGTGACGGGCGAGCGCGTCGCGCAGGTGAAGACGGTCTCTGCGGCCGAAGCGTCCGCGGTGATCGACAAGGCGCACGCTGCGTTTCTCGCGTGGCGCAAGGTGCCGGCGCCTCGGCGTGGGGAGCTCGTTCGCTTGTTCGGCGAGGAACTGCGGGCGGCGAAGAACGACCTCGGCATGCTCGTCACCCTCGAAGCCGGCAAGATCACCTCGGAAGGCCTCGGCGAAGTCCAAGAGATGATCGACATCTGCGACTTCGCCGTCGGCATCTCGCGCCAGCTTTACGGCCTCACTCTCGCCACCGAGCGCAGCGAGCATCGGATGATGGAGACGTGGCATCCGCTGGGAGTCGTCGGCGTGATCTCTGCGTTCAACTTCCCGGTGGCGGTGTGGTCGTGGAATGCGGCGCTGGCATTGGTGTGCGGGGACTCGGTGGTATGGAAGCCGTCGGAGAAGACGCCGCTAACCGCCCTCGCCGTGCACGCGCTCTTCGAACGCGCGCGCGCGAAGTTCAATGGCGTTCCCGCGGGAACGTCGCTGCGCACCGGTGCGAGCGGTTTGACTGTGGGTTCGTCCGTGACGGGATCGTCGGCCACGGCGAGCTCATCCGCGAGCGTGCCGCCGAATGGCGCGCCGGAAGGTCTGTGCGCCGTGCTGATTGGCGGCAAGGAGGTCGGCGAGGCGCTCGTCGATCATCCGAAAGTACCGCTCGTCTCCGCGACCGGCTCAACCGCGATGGGCCGCCAAGTCGGCCCGCGTCTCGCGGCGCGTTTCGCGCGCAGCCTGCTCGAGCTGGGTGGCAACAACGCCGCGATCGTTTGCCCTTCTGCGGACCTCGATCTCGCGCTCCGCGCGATCGCCTTCGCCGCAATGGGCACCGCGGGCCAGCGCTGCACGACTTTGCGCCGCCTCTTCGTTCACGAGAGCGTGTACGACTCGCTGGTGCCGCGGCTGAAGTCGGCGTACGCCTCGGTCCGCGTCGGCGATCCGCGCGAATCGGGCACGCTGGTCGGTCCGCTGATCGATGAGAGTGCGTACTCTCGCATGCAGCGAGCGCTCGACGCGGCCAAGTCTGCCGGTGGCACGATCACCGGTGGTGAACGCGTGAGCGCCGCGAACGCCGGCGTGTACGTGCGCCCCGCTCTCGTCGAAATGCCGCGCCAGGCGGACATCGTGCGCGAGGAAACCTTCGCGCCGATCCTGTACGTCATTCGCTACCGCGAGTTCGAAGACGCGGTTCGCATGCAGAACGATGTGCCGCAGGGACTCTCGTCCTCCATCTTCACGCGCGATCTGCGCGAGGCCGAGCGTTTCATGTCGTCGGAGGGATCCGATTGCGGAATCGCGAACGTGAACATCGGTCCGTCCGGAGCCGAAATCGGCGGCGCCTTCGGCGGCGAGAAAGAAACCGGTGGAGGTCGCGAAGCCGGCTCCGATTCCTGGAAGGCGTACATGCGCAGAGCCACGAACACCATCAACTACGGAACGACGCTCCCGCTCGCGCAGGGTGTGAAGTTCGATATCTGACGCGTGCTATCGGAGGTTGCGGGCGTCACGCTTCACGGAATCACAACCGCTCGCACTACCTCTAGATCGCGTGAAGAGCTCGCGCGACGCATCCGAAGCGAAATCCTTAGTTTTCGCTGAGCGTCGGTGTTTGGAGACACGAAGGGCGATGGGCCCTGTCGGCTGCTCTTACAACGCGATCTCGATCGGTGAGCTCCGACTTCTCAAGTCTCTGTGCGCCAAGATAATTCGCGTCGGTGGCATAGAGAATGCTCACTCACTGCGTCAAGGAACTCGCACGTCGGGGGTCTCGTGATTCGCAGCAAATGGACTGGTGCACTGCTCCTCTCACTATTCGTCACGAGCGCATACGCTACATCGATACCGAATCCGTTCGACTCGGGCGCGGCGCAGACGGTCCTCTGGGCCGAGCACAACACGGGCGCCATCGGGTGGCACTACGATCCGATCACGGAGACGTTGAGCACCGCCTCGGAATGGGAAGGGCCGTGGATGAGCGTCTTCCCTGCGGCGAGCGGCGATCCGAGCCTCTTCGCGACCGACATCACCGCCCGATATTTCGTCTCGGCGCACGTCGATCACTTGGGGAATGTCTCCGGCGGCACGTTTGCTTTTCTGGCGTCGAGCCCGACACTCGGTCTCGACGGGATTCAGCCGATCTTGGCCGGTACAATCCTGGGATCGACGGGTGCGAACGAGTTTCAGCCCTTCGACAGTCACCTGCTCGCATCGGTGGAGTACTACAACCCGACGCTCGCTTCGTTCACGCTGAAGCCCGATCTCGCACTGCTCACGGTCCATACCTGTTTCTGTGTGACGAGCGAGACCTCGAATCTGTGGGACAGCGACTCCCGTTTCGGCACGATCCAGCCTGACATCTTCGCGATCCATACGATTCCGGAGCCGAACACTTTGGCGCTCTTGGGGTTCGGCCTCGGGGCGAGTTTGCTGGGCGTTGGCGTGTCTGGAGCTTGCAGGAAATTCCGACGCACTGCGATCGCTCGTCCCTCAGGCGTCGGACGATGAGATCGCCGCTCACGCCCGCCGAATCACATGAGCCACGACGAGCACGGTGTACAGACCGCCCGATAGCGACATCGTACCTCGCCTTCTCCACCTCATCCTGGAATCATCGAGAAAAATCGATCATCTGAAGCACGTCTCGCGTGCACTGATGGGCACGCGGCTCTACGCAGTGACGCGCGGCACGCCGCTCTGCCTGCCGAATCAGCTACTCGTCTGCAACAAGTCTGCTAACGCGGAGAGAGATCGCGGTGAACCCGCGTCACACGCTGCACCGCGCCGAACCCTCGCGATCCGCAACCACGCAATAGCGGCTGCAGCATCCTCACCGCAGCTGAAACGTCCGCGTCGTGCCGCACGTGAACTCGTGCACGTCCGCCCCGATCCCCAATCGAATCGGCGCGACGCCTCGCTCGCGGCCGCGCACCGTGAACTGGTCGTGCGTCAGGTGAAGGTCGAGGGAGTGGCCGCGATAGCGAACACGCATGTCCAAGCGCGCGAGCGTTTCGGGCAGCTTCGGGTTGAAGCGCAGCACATCGCCGGTGATCTCGATTCCGGTGGCCACGCGCTGAAGCAGATCGACGGCGCCGGCCATCGCACCGAGGTGCACGCCCTCGGCGGTCGTGCCCTGCTGGATATCGCTGACATCGCTCTGCAGGGCTTCCGCAAAGTAGGTCATGGCCCGAGCACGATTGGACCGCGCGAGCACCCACGAATGCACGACGCGTGACAGCGTCGAGCCGTGCGAAGAGCGCGCATCGTAGTAGGCCACGTTGCGCGGAATCATCTCGCCCTCGAAGGGATAGCCGAGACCTCTGAACAGGTCTCGCAGCTCATCCGCCGAGAACACGTAGAAGAGCATCAGCACGTCCGCCTGCTTGGAAAGCCGATAGCGGTTCGTGCTGTCGTGCTCCGCCTCCAGGATCAAGTCGAGGCGCTGGATGTTCCCGTAGCGGGCGCGATAGTGATCCCAGTCGAGCTCCTCCAGCCGCTCGTATCCTTCGAATTGACTGATCAGCCCGTCGTGGAACGGCACGAACATGCGCCGGGTCATGTCTTGCCATCGCGCGAGCTCCGTCGCGTCGATGTCCAGGAGCGTCATCAGCTCGATGCGACGCACGTCCGACAGAATCTCGAGCACGTCGTGCGCCCGGCGCAGCACCCAGACCGCCATGATGTTCGTGTACGCATTGTTGTTGAGGCCGTACTCCGACGACCAGGGGTACTTTTCGTGATACTCATCCGGCCCCATCACCCCGCGAATCTCGTAGCGCCCGCGCTCCGCATTGAACACCGCGATGCTCGACCAGAAGAGCGCGATACTCAGGATCAGCTCGGCGCCGTACGAGGCCAGGAACTCGAGATCCCCCGTGACCTGGTAGTACTGCCAGACGTTGTAGGCGATCGCACTTCCCACGTGCCGCTGCCGGAACGAATTGTCCGGAATCCAGCGCTGCGAGAGGTCGTTGAAATTCAGCTCTTGGGTCTCTTCCTGGCCGTCACTCCCGCTCTGCCACGGAAACATGGCGCCGCGAAAACCGCACGCCGCGGCAGCGAGCCGCGCCTTGCCGAGCCGGCGGAAGCGATACATCAGGAGCGAGCGCGTGATCTCCGGCATGCGGAAATTCAGGAACGGGAAGATGAAGAGCTCGTCCCAGAACACGTGCCCTTGATACGCCTCACCCGTCCAGCCGCGTGCGGGCACACCGATGTCGAGCCCGATCGAGTGCTCCGAGGCCGCTTGCAGCAGATGCAGCCCATTCAATCGCAACAGCATCGGCATGTTCAGTTTGAAGCGACCGAAGCGCGGCCGCAGGTGGATGTCGAAACGGCGCCACAGCCGGCGCCAGGCGCGCGTGTGATCCGCGAGCGCCGCCTCGAAGCGCGGGGCGCGAGTGAGCGCCTCCTCCGCGGCGAGCTTCGGTTCCGAGATCGCCTGGTCGCGCGAGGTGAAGAGCGCCATCGTCTTCTCGACCGTGAGGCTCTGCCCCTCGGTCAACTCGATCGCGAACTGCTCGGCGATATAGCCCGGCTCGGTGAGCAGCTGCCGTTCGGGATTCAGCAGCACGCCCGCGCGCAGCGCTCGAACGCGCGCGCCCTGCACCACGCGAACCTGGGACTGGCAGGTGCACACATCGAGGCAGATGCCCTCGTCGCCCAATCGAGCGCTGCCGTGCTGTTGCAGGTGCCGGTTGTTGAACTTCCGATACAGCTTCGCGCCCGCGTTCACGACGCGGCCTTCGATGCCGGAACGTACACAGACCTTCTCGGACCAGTTCTCTGCGGTCAAAGTGAGCTCGAGCGCATGGAGATGCATGTCGCTCATCGACACGAAGCGCCGCTCGGCCAAGGTGCTCCGCCGCCCGGAGTCGTCCTCGAACCGCACGGTTCGCAGCAGCACGCCACCTCGCAACTGAAGCTCCTGGCGATACTGCAGAATCTTCACGCGACGCAGGTCGAACCAGTCGCCCGCGCCGATGCGAAATTCGAGCAGGAGCGGGTTCGGGAAATTGACGAGGTCCTCGTTCTCGACGACCCGACCGGCAACGGTCGTGCGCAGCCGGTTGTAGCCACCGGCGACGTAAGTGCCCGGATAATGCACGCCGTCGGCGCGCGACCATGGCGCTGCCCCGCGCACGGTGAAGTAGCCGTTCCCGAGCGCGCACAGCGCTTCGCGCATGCCCTCGCGCGCAGGTTCGAAGTCGTCGTACACGAGCGTCCAGGCCGATGGGGATTCCGGAGTCACGCGCACTTGTCCGAGATTAGTTACGACCTCGTGCGCGCCGGCGGCGCGCAGCGCTTGCGATTGCCCCACTCGATCGACGCCGATGATCAGGCCGAAACCGCCGGCACGTCCGGCCTGAACACCCGCGATGGAATCTTCGACGACCACCGTCCGCGAGACATTGCTGCCGAGACGCTTCGCGGCTTCGAGAAAGGCATCGGGAGCCGGCTTGCCTCGCAACCCGAGCCGCGCGATGTCGTTCCCATCGACCACTGCGTCGAAACAGCGGGTGATACCCGCGGTCTCGAGCACCAGCTTTCCGTTCACGCTGGACGTGACCACTGCCGTGTGAACGTCGTGGTCACGCAGGCTGCGCACGAGGTCCATCGCCGCCTCGTACGTCGTCACACCGTGCGCATGCAGTTCCTCCAGGAAGTACGCGTCTTTACGTTTCCCGAGCGCGTGCACGCTTGGCGCGTCCGGCTGATCCGCGGGCGCATCGAGCGGCAACTGGATGCCGCGCGAGGCGAGAAACGAAATCACGCCGTCGTGACGTGGCTTGCCGTCGACATAGCGTCGATAGTCGGCCTCGATGTCGAACGGGACATAGGGAGTGCCAGTCTCCTGCGCGTGACGCTGGAGAAACTCGTCGAACAGCTTCTTCCATGCGCGCGCATGGACGTCCGCGGTGCGCGTGAGAACGCCATCCATGTCGAACAGAACGGCATCCCAATCCTGGGGAAACAGTGTGACGAGCGGACCGCTCCCGTTCATGACACCCGACCGCTGCGCGCGCCACGAGGCATGTGCTCGCGAGCCTGCGCGCGCGCTTTCGCACGAAGTGAAGCGCGCCGCACGAGCTTCACGAGCTCGCGCAACCACAGAACGGAGCTTGCAACCAGCGCACAGCGCAGCCAGTCGCCCGCGGTGAGCGGCACGGTGGAAAAGGCCTTCTGCAGGAACGGCTCATAGACCACCGCAGCCTGCAACAGAAGCGATAACAGCACCGCGCCCCACAGCCACCGATTCGAAAAGAGTCCGACGAACACGCTGTGATCGTCGGAGCGTGCCGTGAAAACGGTGAACATCGAGAAGAGCACCAGAGTCGTGAACGCCATCGTCTGTGCGTAGCGGAGGTTGCCCGTCCCCGCGATGAAGCCGCCGGGCAAGCTGGCGTCGATTATCAAGAGCGTGCCGGCGGCCATCACGGCGCCCACCACGACGATGCCCATCCACATCTTGCGAGTCATGACACCTTCTCCGCGCGGGCGGGGTGGCTGCGTCATGACGTCATGGTCGGCAGGGTCGACGCCGAGTGCGAGTGCGGGCGCGCCGTCGGTCACGAGGTTGATCCACAGCAACTGCGTCGCAAGCAGCGGCAACACCAACCCGGTCGCCCCCACGGCATCCGCCAGGCCGAGCGGACCGGCCAGCACCACACCGAAAAACATCGTCAGCACTTCGCCGATGTTCGTCGCGAGCAGGTAGCGCAGGAACTTGCGGATGTTCTCGAAGATCGCCCGGCCCTCCTCCACGGCCGCCACGATGGTTGCGAAGTTGTCATCCACGAGCACGATGTCCGCGGCCTCACGTGCGACGTCCGTTCCCGTGATGCCCATCGCGATACCGATGTCCGCCGTCTTCAACGCAGGGGCATCGTTGACGCCGTCGCCGGTCATCGCAACGATCGCATCGTCCTGCTGCAGGGCGCGCACGATGCGCAGCTTGTGATCCGGATTGACGCGCGCATAGACCGAGACTTCGCGCGCCTCGCGCCGCAACTCCTCGGCCGGCAACCTCTCGAGCTCGGCGCCCGTCAGGACGCGTCCGTCCTCGGCAATTCCCAGCTCCGCGGCGATGACCGAGGCCGTGGCCGGATGATCGCCCGTGATCATGATGGGGCGAATGCCGGCCATCCGCGCCCGCGCAACCGCGGGTCGCGCCTCCTCGCGTGGCGGATCGATCATGCCGATGAGGCCCGCGAACACGAGATCTTCTTCGATGCGCGTATCGAGCTCGGTGTTCTCCAGCGCCTCGGCCGGCAGCGTGCGAAATGCGACTCCGAGCGTGCGCAACGCCTGGCGCGCGAGCTCTTCATTGATGTCGAGGATCTCGCGACGACGTGTCGCATCCAGCGGCCGCGGCTCCGTGCCCACTAACTCGTGCGAGCAGCGTGCGAGCAGCACATCCGGCGCTCCCTTTGTGAATACGCGCAAGCGCTGCTGCCGGTCCGCATCCGTGTGCACCGTCGTCATGAGCTTGCGGTCGGACGAGAACGGCACCTCGCCGACGCGAGTGAAGCGTGCATCGAGCGATTCCGCGGCGAGACCCGCTTTGCGAGCCGCGACGAGAAGGGCTCCCTCCGTGGGGTCGCCGTGCACCACCCAGCGGCCTCGCTCTTCTTTCAACACCGCGTTGTTGGCGCGGTCACCCACCGCGAGCGCGCGGACGAGCTCCTCGCGTAGCGCGCCTTCGATGCCGGTTTGGGCGCCACCGTCGCTGTCGTCGCGCACGACATCGCCTTCCGGCGAATACCCTGTGCCTCGGAAGCGCACGCGCCCGCTTGCCGTGACGACGATGCGCACCGTCATCTCGTTCTTGGTGAGCGTGCCCGTTTTGTCCGAGGCCACGATGTTCGCGGAACCGAGCGTCTCGACGGCCGCGAGATGCCGCACGATGGCGTGTCGCTTCGCCATGCGCTGAACGCCCATGGCGAGCACCGCCGTCACGACGGCCGGCAACCCCTCCGGTACGGCTGCCACAGCCAGCGCGACGCCGAACAGCAACGCATCGAACAGCGCCGTCAGACCGCGCACGTGCTCGACGAGCACGATCGTCGCGATCATCACCACCGCGATCAGGATGACGGCGAGCCCCAAGGCCCGCGCCACTCGCGCGAGCTCCTCCTGCAGCGGCGTCGCTTCCGCCGGCGCGCGCTCGAGCATGCCGGCGATCTTGCCGATCTCGGTGCGCATGCCCGTCGCGGTCACCACGGCACGCGCTCGGCCGTACGTCGCCGCGGTACCGCTGAAAATCATGTTGTGCCGATCGCCCACCGGGACTTCTTCGTCGATGGCATCGGTGTGCTTGTCCACGGGCAGGCTCTCGCCCGTGAGCGCCGCTTCGGCCGTCTGCAGCGCGGCCTCGCGGATCAAGCGCGCGTCGGCCGGAATCGTGTCGCCCTCTTCGATGAGAATGATGTCGCCGGGGACGAGCTGAGTGGCATCGATGCGGTGGCGCGATCCATCGCGCACGACCGTCGCTTGCGCTGCGGACATGCGATCCAAGGCCGCCACGGCTTGCTCGGCTCGCGCGCGCTGCACGTACCCCATCACGGCGTTCAGCAGCACGACGGCGAAGATCGCGATGGCCTCGTACGGCAACCCCGACTCGCCCTGGATCACCCAGAGCGTTGCCGACACGGCCGTCGCCACGAGGAGCAGGATCACCAGCGGATCGCGAAACTGCGCGAGAAACCGCAGCCACGGCGGCACCGGCTTCTTGATGCTCAGCTCGTTCGGCCCGTAGCGTTTCAGGCGCGCGTGGGCTTCGGCCGTGCTCAGCCCTGACTTCGCGTCGGTGCCGAAGGCCTGCAGCACGGCTTCCACCGGCAGACGATAGGGCGGCTGTTCGGGAGCATGCTCCATTTCGGCATTCACCTCGCGCACACGATAGCGGCCCGCGCGCGACATTGGGGACGCGTCGCATGCGTCGCGCCCGACGCCGCTTTCGGTACTCGGCTCGCGCTTCGCAAATGTGTACAGCCGTGGCCTCGGCTGTTCACGCGCCAAACACGCACCTTCTTGACGGAGCGTAACGGGGCTGGCGGGCATCTGGAGCCCGGCGCAAGAACGGCAGCATTGTGGCTCGAATGGAGCCGCGACCGGCTACGTATCGATACGCACGCTGTCCGCATTTCCCCGCGCCCAACGTCTTCCCGTATCGAAGCGACAACCCTGCTTCGCTCCGGAGCCCCCATGCCGCGACCCCTCCTGCTGGTGCTCGTGTCCGCGCTGCTCGTGAGCCGTGGCCACGCACATGACCTGGATCAACTGCCGAACAACTTGCCCATCCTCGACGGGGCGGGAACGGCCGCGACGTTCAGCACGGCCGGCGCCGTCGCGCTCGACGGCGCGTTTCACGTGCCGCAAGGCTCGAACGGCCGCTCGTGCGGATCGTGCCACCTCGTGCAGGCCGGCTGGAGCATCCGGCCCGTCGACGTCGAGCTCAAATTCCTGCTGACAGGCGGCACCGACCCGATCTTCAATCTGCTCGACGCGAACAGCCCGAACGCGGACGTCTCGACCGTGCAGGCGCGGCGAGCGTCCTACAGCATGTTGCGCAAAGGACTGTTCCGTCGCGGTGGCGCCGTCCCGACGGACGCGGAGTACGAGATCATCGCGGTGGATGACCCGCTCGGCTCGGGCGGCAGCACGGCGCGCTTCACCGTCTTCCGCCGGCCCCTCGCGACCGCGAACTTTCACATTGCGAAGAACGTCGGCTGGCACGATCAGGACGCCAACGGCTCGGGCGATGTGCATGCCGGCCTCGCATCGCAGGCCGCGGGCAACGTCACGGGCGGACAACAGGGCCCGCCGGCCGCGGGCGCGACCATCGACGAGATCGTCGGGTACGAGGAAGGTCTGCGCTTCGCGCAGCAGTCCGTGTTCGAAGTCGGTTCGCTCACCTCGTGCGGCGCGCAGGGCGGTCCGGAGAATCTGTCCGCACAACCGCCCGTGCGCGGTCGCTTCACGTTGTTCGATGCGTGGATCGGACTGATCCCCGGCTCCTGCGGCAGCAAATCCGCCGACCGCAAGCGGGCGCAGATCGCGCGCGGGCAAGAGCTCTTCAACGCCACCAATCCAGGCGGGCGCAGCTGCAACGGCTGCCACAACGCCGCGAACAACGGGAGCAACGTCAGCGGCACGTTGTTCGACGTCGGCGCGTCGCGGCTGGAATTTCGCGGCGCCGGCATGCCGCTCTACACCGTGCGCAATAAGACGACGCTGGAAACGCGGCAGACCACCGATCCGGGCCGCGCGCTGAAGAGCGGGCTCTGGGCCGACCTCGACCGCTTCAAAACGCCGTCGCTGCGCGGTCTTTCCGCCCGCGCGCCGTATTTCCACAACGGCGGCGCGGCGACGCTGAACGACGTCGTTCGCCACTACGAAACGGCGCTCGGCTTCGTGTTCACTCCGCAAGAACGCGCGGATCTGGTGGCGTTTCTCGAAGCGCTCTGAGCGTGGCTGTCTTCGCGGACCGACGGTTTGCGAGGGACTCGCGACGCGTGCGAGAGTCCTCGATCGCACCGAGGGCGCGAGGTGACCAGTCAGAACAGGATGAATGCCGGGGCCGAGTACGTCCTGTATCGCATCTTGCGTGCGCTTCAGGACGGCGAAGGCATTCATCCGGAATCGCTGCTCGTCTGTCTCGGCGCTTTGGCGGGCTATGCGTGCCGGCACGTGTCGCGGCCCGCGCCTCATCGGCCGCTGGCCGAGACGCCCACGTCGATCTGGGCGCTGGTCCGACGCGCCGTGCAGAAGCTCGGCAAACCCGCGCCGGATTTCCACGACATCGTCACGCACGTGAAGCGGACGGTGGGCACGCGCGCGTTCGGCAAGGTCCAAGTACCGCAGGAGCATCGCCCTCGGCGTGCGCCGATGGCGTATCTGGAGCAGCTCTGGCCGCAGGTCTTACCGATTGCGCAGCGATTCTGCCGGCGGCCGGCGCAACTGCCGGTGCTGTTCGGGATCTCCTTGCAACGCGCGATCGAGATCACGCAGAACCTCGTGAACCCGACGCTCGCTGCGCGCATAGCGATGGAATGCGCGGTGGCGATGTCGATGGTGAGTCTGCCGGGCGAGGTCGCGGTCGCCGAGGCTGAAATTCGCGAGGCTGGGCGTTCGCCTCTCACGCAGCGACGCGAGGCGCGGGCCGATGACGCAGCGGCCCAGACGCTCTCGCCCATCGCATCGGCACTGCGCGGGATACGCGCGGAGCGACTGGGTGTCGACGGCTCGGCCAGACGCCGCGGTGCCTCGGCCCGATCGGTGTCGAGCACGCCGGACGGTTGGGCGCGCATCTCGCGTCGTCCGGCGGCAACGCTCGTCGCCGTGATGTTTCTTGCGGTGGTGACCGTCGCGGGCGCGAAGTGGCGCGCCGTGCAAGACGATGTGGCGGCGCCCGACAGCCCGGCGCGCAAGCTGCAAATCGCGCATGCCCCGGCTCCTCCGATGCTGTTCGGCGCCTCGCCCCAGCAAGAACCGCCGGACCCGGGTGCCGCAAGCGACGACGCAGCACCAACCGATCTGCCGGCGCCCGAGTCCGCGCCGGAGCAACAAGACGCGGACTTGCCGCCTCCCAACTCTACTGAAGCGGCCGAGATGCGACTGAACGAAGAGGCTCAGCGCCAGCTCGACGCCAACGCGACCGGCGACTCCGAGATGTTGCCCGTCGTGGACGCGACCCCGAGCGCCCCACCCCCGCGGAGCGCCATCCCCGCAGAAAGCCTGTTCTGAAGAGCGCGCCGCGAGCCGCCCACAGCCGAGCTGCGCCCGACGGCTCGCCGCTCGACGGAATGCGCTAGCATCGGCCGCGATGCGCGCCGCCCTCTACGAACAGTTTCGTCAGCCGCTGAGCGTTCAGGACGTGCCGGATCCCCCGCCGCCCGACGACGGCGTCGTGATCGCGGTCCAGGCAACCGGCCTCTGCCGCAGCGACTGGCACGGCTGGATGGGTCACGACCCGGACATTCGCGTGCCGCACGTGCCGGGCCACGAGCTCGCGGGCATCGTCGCCGCCAAAGGCAAGCTCGTCGTGCGATGGAACGTCGGCGATCGCGTCACCGTGCCGTTCGTCTGCGCCTGCGGCACCTGTCGGCCGTGCCGCTCGGGCAATCAGCACGTCTGCGATCACCAGTTTCAGCCGGGCTTCACGCACTGGGGGTCGTTCGCCGAGTACGTCGCGATCCATCGCGCCGATCTCAATCTCGTGCGCCTGCCCGATGAGCTGAGCTTCGAGACCGCAGCGACACTCGGCTGTCGCTTCGCCACTTCGTTTCGCGCCGTCGTGGATCAAGCGCGCGTGACGGAGGGGCAATGGGTCGCGGTACACGGCTGCGGCGGCGTCGGGCTCTCCGCGATCATGATCGCGCGAGCGCTGGGCGCACAGGTCATCGCCATCGACATCGCGGCGGACAAACTGGAGCTCGCCCGAGCCGTCGGCGCTCACGTCACGCTCGATGCGCGCGCCCATGCGGACATCCCGGCGGCCGTGCGCGACCTCACGGGCGGCGGCGCCGACGTGTCGATCGATGCGCTCGGCAGCCCGCAGACGTGCTGCAACTCGGTGGCGTCCCTCGCAAAGCGCGGCAAGCACATCCAGGTCGGGCTCTTGCTCGCCGAGCAGAGCCGTCCCGCGCTGCCGATGGATCAGGTGCTGGCGAAAGAGCTGGAGATCATCGGCAGCCACGGCATGCAGGCGCACCGCTATCCCGCGATGCTGGAAATGATCCGCGCGGGTCGGTTGCAGCCGGGCAAGCTGCTCGGTCGCACGATCGCGCTCGAGGACGCCGTGACCGCGTTGCCCAACATGGATCGGGACGCATCGCTCGGTGTGAAGGTCATCACTTCTTTCTAGACGGCATTTTCTCGAGCAGCCGCTCGGTCAACGTGCGTTGCTCCCGCGAAAACAAGCCGACGCACGCGCGCAGATATGGGCTCAACTGCCGCTTCGCGTAGTTGAGATACCCCACCTCGCCCAGGTCCTTGAGCGTCTGGCTGTAGTGATCGAGGAGTGCAGCCGCGACGACCTTGCCGGTGTACACCGCGCCGACGCGAGCGGACGCCGTGAGCCGGCGCGCCTTGCCGGGCAGCGCACGCACTGCCGACACCGCCATGATCGACGACGTCTCGAACACGGACCGTCCCTGCCGCGCCGACTCCTGCTTCAGCGCCTCCCACTGGTCGCCGATGACCTTGGGCGATGGCAACTGCGTCGGCTTCAGCCCCCGCGCCTCTGCGCGCAGCGCCGCCCATTCCTGCCGGAGGCTCGCGACGTCGAGCGGCGGCGTGTTGAACGTCTCGGCGAGACGCGCGGACGTGCGCTCCAACCCGTCGAGCAGCTGATCGACGTTCTCGAACTTCGCGCCGGGCTCGAGGAGGCCCTGCTTCTCGAGCACGGCAGCGATCTCCGGGATCATGCGGCGGCCGAGACCGCTCAGGTCGGCGAGCGCGGCGAGCACCCAGACGGGCGAGACGCGAAACGCGACGATCCCGAGCACCTCGACGGCGTTGCCGACGCTGCGCCGGACGAGAAAGTTGTCGAGCTGCGAGGGCTCTGCGGCGGGATAGATGTTCTTCGCGCCGCCGACCTCCTCGATCACGAACCGCAGCGTCGTGTCGACGAGATTCTTGTAGAGCCGGGTGTGCCGGACGCCTCGGGGAAGCACCACTTCCCCGACCTCGCGCAGCAGCCCGGCGCTCAAGCCGAGCGCCGAGCGGATGACGCGCTCGGGAAGCGACATCAAGTAAGCTCGCGAGGGCATGCGCCGAGTGTAGCCTTTCCAAGCTTTCGAGGAGTTCCGTCGTCTAATCCGCGGCGGTCGAGAAAGGCAGCGTGCGCACGCGCGCCGGCTAGCCGCAGCGGTAGCGCGAGAGGACATCCGCGTGCGCCGGCATCGCCTCCGCGAAGCGCCGAATCTCAGCGCGCCGCTGTCGCATCTCGCCCGCCAGCGTCTCGATCGGGATGCGATCGATGATCGGATCGTACCGGTCCGGATACGCGTGCTGCCCGAGGAAGATCGAGACCCAGCTCGGCTCCTGATACGACTCGTCGCTGTAGAGCGGCACGCGTCCGCAGCTCCTGAACACATCGATCTTGTATTGGAGCGGCTCGGGTAGGCGCATGGTGCGGCAATAGCGCCACAGCGCAGTGTCGTCTCGCTCCGTCACGCAGTAATGCAGAATCAGAAAGTCGCGAATGCGCGCGTACTCGTTCGCGGTGACCCGGTTGTACTCGTTGGCGATGCGCGGGTCGAACGCCATATCGGGGAACAGCTGGACGAAGCGCTCCATCGCGCTCTGGATGAGCTGGATGCCGGTCGCTTCGAGCGGCTCCATGACGCCGGCCGCGAGCCCGACGGCAAGACAGTTGCGGCTCCAGAACCGCTTGCGATGGCCGTTCGTGAAGCGCAACACGCGCGGCTCCGCGAGCGCGCGCCCTTCGAGATGGGCGCAGAGCGCGCCCTCGGCCTCGTCGTCACCGACGAGCTCACTGCAGTACACATATCCGTTGTCGATGCGATCCTGAAGCGGAATGCGCCATTGCCAGCCGTCGGCGCGCACGGTGGCGATGGTGTACGGCGTGAGCTCGCCGGTGCGCTCGCAAGGTGCCGCGATAGCTCGATTGCACGGCAGCCAGTGCGACCAGTCCTCGTAGCCAGCTTGCAGCGCCTCCTCGATGAGCAGCCCGCGAGAGCCTGACGCGTCGATGAAGAAATCCGCGTCGACGCGCTCGCCGTCTTCCAGCGTGAGCGTCTCGACGAATCCGTCCATGCCTCGCAGATACACATCGACGACCTTGCCCTCGCGCCGCACGACACCGCGCGCTTCCGCATAGGCTCGCAGATGGCGCGCGTAGAGCGCCCCGTCGACGTGATACGCGTACTCGTGCGAGGCGATCGGCGAATGCGCGTTGGGGTCCGGCGGCGTGAAGCGCCCGAGCCTGCCGGCGACGTACGGCAGCGAATACTCGCCGAGCGGCGTGGCATCGCCGAGCGCCCGCAGCCTCAGCCAGTGATGGTGAGGCGAGACGCCTTCGATCGGCGCTCCGAAGTCTCCGAAACAGTGCGCGTACACATTGTCGAGGCGCCCCCAGTCGCGAAACTCGATGCCGAGCTTGAACGTGCCGTGCGTCGTGCGCAGAAAGTCGCGTTCCTCGATGCCGAGCAGGCTATGGAGCGCGTGAATGGACGGGACGGCCGCGGCGCCGACCCCGAGGCCCACGCCCGCGGCCTCTTCCCATTCGATGAGCTCGATGCGCGTCTGCTCGCGCGGCAGAAGCCGCGCGAGCGCCGCGGCCGCAATCCACCCGGCGATACCGCCGCCGACGATGACGATCTTGCGGATGCGACCGGCGGCCATCGAGCCTCAGAACACGGCGAGCCTCACCATCACGACAGGCCGACTCGCCTGGGTGCAGGCATCGAGCGCGAGCGGCAGCAGTCGCGGCCTCATGGCCGCGCCGCCTGCAGTCGCATCGTGCCACTCAAGCTCTTGTCGATCGCCGAATGGCCCACGCTGATCGCGTACGTGCCGCGCTTCAACTCCCAGCCATCCTTGCGCGCGTCGAACACCGACAAGTAGCGCGGTTCGAGAGCGAGCGTGACGCGCTTCGATTCTCCCGGTGCGAGCTGCACACGCTGCCAGGCCACGAGCCGATCGAAGGCCTCACCCGAGCTCCGCGGCAAACGCGCGTAGACCTGCGGAACGTCCGCGCCGGCTCGCTGCCCGGTGTTCGTCACGGTGAACGCGACTTCGCGTCGCGAAGCATCCAGCGCAAGGTCCGAGTAGGCGAATGTCGTGTACGACAGGCCATGCCCAAACGCGAACAACGGCTGCTTCTTCTTCGCCGTGAACCAGCGATAGCCCACCGCCGTACCCTCCACGAGATGCAGGTCGAACTGACGCAGCGCCTTGCGATCCGCCGTTTCGCTCGTCCCCTGGATCGCGGGGCTCGGCAGGTCCGCTTCGCTACGCGCGAACGTGATCGGCAAGTGGCCCGACGGATTCACCGTGCCGAAGATGATACTCGCGAGCGCTTCGGCGCCGCCGATGCCCGGATACCACGCCGCGAGCACGCTCTGCACGTCGTCGATCCACGGCATCGACACGGGCCCGCCTGTCTCCAGCACGACGATGGTTCGCGGGTTCGCGTGCGCGACCGCCTTCACGAGCTCATCCTGCCCTTCGGGCAGCGAGAGCGTCGGGGCATCGTAGTCCTCCGTCATGTACTGATTCACGAACACGATGGCGACGTCCGCTGCCGCCGCGACTTGCGCGGCAGCAGCGTGATCCGCCCCGTCGTGATACTCGACGTGCGCGTTCGGTGCTTTGGCGCGAATGGCTTTGAGCGGCGACGACGGAAACCAAACCGGCACCTGCCACTTCGCCGTCCCGGGCTTGGGATCGATCGCGTTGCCACCTGGCGCGTCCACTTGCGCCGAGCCGCCGCCGGAGAGCACGCCGACGTCCGCATGCGACCCGATCAACGCGATCGAGCGAATGTCCGTGCTCAAGGGCAATCGATTCGCGTCGTTCTTCAGCAGCACGATGCTCTCGTCGGCCACGTGCTGCGCCTCCTCACGGCCCCGGAACGGATCGACGACACGACGCACGGGCGGCTCATCGATCACGCCGACGGCGAACATGCTCCGCAGAATGCGATGGACCATGTCGTCGAGCCGCGCCGCCGGCACTTCTCCTTTCTCCACGGCGGCTTTCAACGGCGCGCCGAAGTACTTGTCTTCGGCCTGCTCCATGTCGAGCCCGTTCAGAGCAGCCTGCACCGTGCTGTGCGTCGCGCCCCAGTCGGACAGCACGAAGCCGGGAAACTTGAAGTCCTTCTTCAACACCTTGTTGAGCAGGTAGTCGTTCTCGCACGCGTGATCGCCGTTCAGCAAGTTGTACGAGCACATGATCGCGGCGGGCTGCGCGATGCCGATGGCGATCTCGAACGCGAGCAGGTCCGTTTCGCGCAGCGTGCGCGGGTCTGCGATCACATTCGCGACCGTGCGCCCGGTCTCCTGATCGTTCACGGCGTAGTGTTTCAAGTTCGACATGACGTGCTGCGACTGGATGCCGCGCACGAGGTGACCGACGAACGTCCCGGCAAGGATCGGGTCCTCGCCGGCGTACTCGAAGTTGCGCCCGTTGCGCGGCTCGCGCGCCAGGTTCACGCCGCCCCCGAGCGACATGTTGTGCCCCTGATCGCGCAGCTCGCGGCCGATCACGGAGCCATAGAGGAACGCGAGCTCGGTGTCCCAGCTCGAGGCGGCACCGAGCACGGACGGCAGCAGCGTCGAGTAGCGGCTCTGCAGGGCGCCGAGGCGCACGCCCACCGCCGAGTCCGAGAGGTTGATATCGGGAATGCCGAGCCGATCGATGCCCGGCACGAATCCGGCGCCGAGGTTGGACCGCGGCGGCACGGGGTCGCCGGGTCGCAGCACGCCCCAGCCGGCGCCGTGCACGAGCTGAATCTTCTCGTCGAGCGTCATCTGCGCGAGGACGAGATCGGCGCGCTCGTCGGGCGAGAGCGCTCGATTCATCCACGGACGCCCGTCCGAGGCGTGCGCAGCGCAAGTCGCAGCGAGCAGCAGGAGCGCGATGCCGCGCGCGGTTTTCGCAATGGCGTTCATTGGATCACTTTCACCGGGTGGTTCACCGAAGCCGGGTCGTTTCGTTTTGCGCCCGCGCTCGACTCCTTGCACGAGCGCAGCCCCCCAAATGCGTGCGGGAACGCCATCACTGGGCCGCATTCCCGGACAACTTAGGTTAGCGCTACCAGAGCGCTTCTTGTAGACAAAAGCGGCAGCAGGCGGCCGCAAGATTTCAGCGGCGACCCGGAACTTGCGACTATGGTCTGTCGTTTGCAGCTCCACCCTCCGGTCCGGCCGGCCTTGCCCGATAGAAAATCCCCACTCGCCGGAGGACGCTGCGCCGAACCAGGGGTGTCTATGTCGCTGCCGCCGAACGTGAGCCGCACCGCTTTCGATGCCGCGTTGAAAGCCTGGCGCGAAGCCGTCGGATCCGACTGGGTCTTCACCGAAGAGGCGGATGTCGCGCTCTACCGCGACGCCTACTCGCGAGGCCCTGCTCGAGTTCCGCAAGTTCTATGAAGAGAACGTGAGGAAGGCGAGCGGCGGCGACGACCTCGGTATCATCGGGCCCGTGTACATGACGTGCTGGGACCGCACGCTCGTCTGCCTCATCATGTTTCCCATCGGTCGCGACAAGGAACGCAACGCCAAGATGCGCCGCGCCTTCGAGACGCTGGTGCGAGCCGCCGCCGCGCGCGGCTGGGGGGAATATCGCGCGCCGGCCGTGTTCCAGGACCTGATCGCCGAAACCTACTCGTACAACAATCACTCCCTGCGCCGGCTGCGCGAGACGATCAAGGACGCGGTGGACCCGAACGGCATTCTCTCGGCGGGTCGCTATGGTGTATGGCCGAAACATCTGCGAAAGGCATGACATGAAGCGCGCATTCAGTCTGCTGGCTCTTGCGACATCGACGACGCTCGCGCAGGCCGCACCCCCATCGGGACAAGCCGTCTACGAGCGCTGGTGCGCGCCGTGTCACGCGCCCGGGCCCGGCCACCCGGGCACGCAATCGCTGCAGATCAAGTATGGCGGCAGAACGCCGGCCGTGCTGCTCGAGCGCACGGACCTCTCGCAGCAAGTAGTGGCGACCTTCGTGCGCCAGGGCATACTGTCGATGGCGCCCTTTCGCAAGACCGAGATTTCGGATGCGGAGCTCGCCGCCCTGACGGCGTACGTGGCGCAGAACTTCAAATCGCAGTGAGCGCGGAGGCAAGCCGATGAAACGTCGTGACCTTCTCAAAGTGGCGGCAGCCCTGGCCCTCGCATCGCGTGCCTACGCGGCCGGCAAGGAAAAGATCGGCATGATCGGCTCCGGCAACGTCGGCAGCGCGCTCGGGCGCACCTGGGCGAACGCCGGGCACGAGGTGATGTTCTCCTCGCGCAATCTGGAGAGTGACCGGAAGCTCGCTGCCGACATCGGCAAGAACGCACGCGCCGGCACGCCGCAGGAGGCCGCGGCGTTCGGAGATGTGCTCGTGTTCGCGGTGCCTTACGGTGCCCTGCCCGAGCTGGGCAAGACGCTCGGCAGTTCGTTGAAGGGCAAAGTCGTCATCGATGCGTGCAATCCCTTCCCTCAGCGCGACGGCGAGATTGCGATGCGCGCGCGCGAGCAAGGCGCTGGGCGCGTCTCAGCGGAGTTGCTGCCGGGCGCGCGCATCGTCCGCGCGTTCAACGCGATCGGCGCGGCACGGATGGGTTCGGCGCATGAGGAGCCCGGGAAGGTCGGCATGCCGATCGCGGGCGACGACAAGGAGGCGATCGAGATCGCGTCGCGCCTCATCCGCGAGATCGGCTACGAGCCGGTGCTGGTCGGCGGTCTCGACATGGGCAAGTATCTGATGCCGGGGACGCCGCTCGCCGGCGAGCACTCGCCGGACGAAATACGCAAGATCGCCGCTACCCTGAAGCCTTGACGCAGGGCGCGTAGTGGTCGAGCCACATGACCTCGCGAGCGGTGCCGCCCGTGAGGTCGGCCAGATGCCGCGAATACCCGAGCAGCTTCGCGAGCGGCGCGGTCGCGCGCACGACGGCTGTGGTGCGCGAAACTTCCTGGTCTAGCAGGGTTGCGCCCCGCTCCAGAAGGTCCTGCCGGACGGCCGGGAAATCCTTGGCTGCGCACAGCACGCGCACGCCCATGTGCGGCTCCTCGAGCGCGGCGCCGTGTCGATAGCGAATGGTCAGCGGGCCGATGTCGATCTGATCGCCATAGACCTCGCGCAGGATCTCGGTCGGTCCTTCGAGGGCGGCTTCGGTCTCAGCCCGGATCACGATGCCGGCGGGGCTCGCCTCGAACTGACAGTCGTGCCGCTCCGGCAGGAATCCGAGCACGCGCTCGGCGAAGGCCTGTTGCTGCCGTTCCGAGCGATGGGTGCACGTGAGCTCGAGAGGATGACCAGCGATCACGCCCGCCAGTTTGTAGCCCAGCACTGCGGCGCGGACAATTCGAATTATTCGACCGTTTTCCTGCTGTTTCTTCTAAGTGTGCTTTCTTCCATGTGACGGCGGGCGCAGTATCGTGCGCCCATGTCTCCACGCGGTGTGCACGAGACGCTCCTGGCCCGGCTCGCGCTGACGGCGCTCTTGACGCTCGCCCCCGCCATCGCGGCCGCGCAGCGCGAGTTCCGCGTCTATCCGAGCTTCGAAGGCGCGGATGCGGATGCGCCGCTGCCGCCCGACTGGCAAGTGCCCGGCGAGGTGGTCATCGGGCGACTCATGTATCCGAACGGTGCATTCAGCTTCTTCGGCGGCGACTGGCGTCAGGGCGGCACGAGCTGGACGGACGATTACCCGCGCGGCGATCGCACGCTCGTGCAGATGCTGCGCCGATTCACGCGCATGAACGTGCGCGCCGTCGAGCAGCCCGTGAATCTCGACGACGGCGACGACGTCGACTACTGGCCCTTTCTCCTCGTCGGCCTCGCGCAGGCGTGGCAGCTCACGGACAGTCAGGCTGCGAATCTGCGCGAGTACCTGCTGCGCGGCGGCTTCATGTTCTGCGACAGCTTCTTCGGCTCGAGCAATTGGACGGGATTCGAGGAGAGCCTGCGGCGCGTGTTTCCGGACCGGCCGATTCTCGACTTGAAGGACGATCACCCGATCTTCCACACGGTGTTCGATCTGCCGCACATGACGCGCGTGCAGATTCCGAACATGAACTCGCTGATGGCGGGCGGCAGCGGCTATCTCTCCGACGGCCGCGTGCCGCGCTGGCGCGGTATCGAAGACGATACGGGCCGATTGATGGTGCTGATCGCCTTCAACAACGACGTGGCGGACGCATGGCAGTGGGCCGACGATCCGCGCTATCCCGCGAGAGAGGCGAATCTCGCGCTGCGGCTGGGCGTCAACGTCGTGATGTACGCCCTGACGCACTGAGGCCGCGGGAGATATCCGGCGCCGCGCGCTGAGAGGGGGCTCAGTCCGCCACGACGCCGAATACCTCCGCACCAGGCTGGATCAGAACCTCAGCTTCACGTTCAAGAAGTAGCGGCGACCCAGCACGTCGTAGAAGCCCGCCTGAGTGAAGTTCGCCGCGCCGTCGAGCACCGTCTGACCGCCGCCGGAGCTGGCTCCGATCGTCTGGATCTGCCCGGCGCCGATCGGCGGCGGCTCCTTGTCGAACAGGTTGTCGATGCCGCCGCTCAGAGCCACCGAGTCGGTGATGTTCCAGTCGCCGGTCAGCGAGAACATGTCATAGGACTCGGCGCCTTGGATCGGCGTGAGTGGATCCGTCACGTACGCGTTGCTGCGGATCGAGGGCAGGTGCTGCCAGTTCAACCCGACGTTCCAGCTGCTCATGCCGTAGCGCAGCGTCATGTTCGAGCGCCAGTCGTAGAGCGTGCCGCGGGTGGGGGTGCCGAGCGTCCCCTTGTTCTCGAGCGCCGGGGCCGTCTTGAACTCCTGCGCCTTGTAGCTGAAGAGCTTCGTGACCGACAGATTCATCGACAAGCCGCCCGGAAGGCGCGCGAGGCCGAGATCGCTCATGTCCGCACGCCAGTCGAAGCTCAGATCGAGCCCCGAGGTCTCGATGATCCCCAGGTTCTCGTACTGCGAGAGCACTTGCAGCGCGGCGCCGGTGTTCTCGTCGCGAATGATGTTGCGGCAGACGCCGTTGGGATCGTCGATGGAGTAGTTGGGATTGCTGGAGCCGTCCCGGTTGAAGCACAGGTCGAAGGTCGACTGCGCGCTCACCGTCGCGATCGCGTCCGTGATCTTCACGTGGTAGTAGTCGAGCGACAGGCTGGCGTTCGACAGCGCCGCGCTCTCGAACGGCGAGGTGAACACCGCGCCGAACGTGTACGTGCGGCCCTCCTCGCTGGCGAGATTGCGGTTGCCGCTGCTCACCTGGAGGATGACGCCGTCGGCGCGACCGCCGAGATAATTGTTCGGGTCGGCGCTGAACTCGGACGTCGTGTTCCCGATGAGCGCCTGACACAGCGCCTGGACGGCCGCGCGATTGGGGTTCGCCGGATTGTTACCCGTCGGCTCACGCGTGTCGGCGCGACAGTATTCGGGCCCGCGCATCGTGAGCGCCTGGCTGCTCGCATCGAGGAACAGCTCGTTGATGTTCGGGGCGCGGTTCGCCAGCTGATATCCGCCGCGGAAGCGAACGTTGTTGATCGGCGACCAGGTGAAGAGCGCTTTCCACGTCGGCACGCTGCCCGTGATGTCGTAATCCGAGTAGCGATAACCGAGCTCGAGCTCGAGACTGCGCGCCAGGAACTTGTCCTTCAGCAGCGGCACGAGCAGCTCGCCGTACACCTCCCGCACCGTCGTCTGGCCGATGACGTTCGCCTGACCGAAGGTGCCGATCGGGATGTCGACGATCGAGTTCACCTCGCGCGTCGCATCCGGCAGGTACTGGAACTCGTTCTTGCGATAGGTCACGCCGAGCGCGCCGCGGAGCTCGCCCATCGGCAGATCGAACAGCCGGCCCTGCGCGGTCGCCTCGTAGATGTTCTGGCTGAGGCGCGTACGATCAGTGTAGCTCGCACTGATCGCATCGATGCAATCCTGCGTGACCTCGAACTGCGAGAAGATCGGCAGGCCGCTGGTGCAGCTGATCGACGTAGTGCCGGCGGCCGTCGCGCTGTAGCCCTTGCCGTAGTTCGGCGCCTGCGCAATGGCCTGGAAACGACGCAGCGACGCAAAGCCGATGTAATCGAGATCGGTACGGGTCTCGCCGTGCGAGGCGTACGCCTCCCACGTCCAGTCGGAGATGCCCAGCGAGCCGCGGAAGCCGGCCAGCAGCTGATACAGGTTCGTCGTGTTCTCGACCTGTCGCGTCGGCAGGAAATTCAGCGTGCCGCCGAGCGCCCAGCTCGCATCGGCGCCGGAGATCACCACCGGCTGGCCTGTCACCGGATCGTAAGACACCGGGGTCGTGGCATTGCTCGTCACGTTGGGGCCGCGGCTGTCCAGCAGCGAGGCGAGCTGCGGCGAGACGGGGAATGCCTGCGATTGCGTGCAGCCGCCCGTCGCCGGGCAGTTGAGCCCGTACGCGCCGCCCGGCAAGTACTCGGGTGCGGTGTCACCGTTCGGCAGCAGCGACGGGCCGTAGACGTCGGAGCCGTGCGGGATCACGGCGCCGAAACCGCCGACCGCGCCCGTCGGCTGCAGCACCTGTCTGTTCGTCGTGTTGACGAAATTGACGGTCGCAAAGGCCTGCACCTTGTCGCTGACGCTGAAATCGGCCTTGCCGAAGAGCGAGTAGCGATCCATCGGGCTCGAGTAGCGCAGATCGAAATTGTTCTCGATGAGCTGGCCGTTCGGCCCGATCTTGTAGCGCGGGTCGTTGACGATGTCGCCGGCGAAGCCGAGGCCCTGCAGCTCCTGCTTGAACAGCGAGCCGTCGTCGTTGATGAGGAAGTTCGTATTGCGCGGCACAGAGTAGCCGGCGGGGCGCTGCGGAAAGAGCGCGTTGGCCGCCGCCTGCGAGGGCAGACCGGTCGTCGTGCTGGCCTCGTACTGAAAGCGATTCATGCGCGCGACGGACGTCGAGTTCGTGCGCGAATCCTTCAGCGCTCTGCGGAAGAAATCACGATCGGAGGCGAGCACCTCTTCGCGCTTGGTGTACTCGAGACCGAGCATGGCATTGCCGCGGCCGTCGCCGAGGCTCGAACCGAGCAGCATGCTCAGACGGTTCTCCTGCCCGTCGCCGCGCTCGGTGATCGCCGAGCGCGCCTGCAGGTCGAAGCCCTCGAACTTGCTCTTCAGCTTGAAGTTCGTGACGCCGGCGAGCGCGTCCGCGCCGTACACGGCGGACGCACCGCCGGTGATGATCTCGACGCTCTCGAGCGCCGAGGACGGGATCGAATTGGTGTCGATGACGAGCGTGGAATTCGCCGGCTGCGCGCGGTGGCCGTCGATGAGCACGAGCGTGCGATTCGCGCCGAGGCCGCGCAGGCTGATGGTCGAGATGCCGGGCGTGCTCGTCGCGCTCGGAAAGACATCGGACGTGTTGAACTGCGTGTTCGCCGGAACGTACTGCGGCAGCTTGTTCAGCACGCTTTCGACCGCCAGCGTGCTGTTCTGCTCGAACGCCTGATCTTCCACCGTGACGAGCGGGCTCGCCGCTTCGAGATCGCGCCGGACGATGCGCGAACCGGTAACCGTGACTTCCTGCACCGCGGCCGCATCGGCCTTGGCGGCGCCTTGCGCGCCCTCCTGCGCCGGACTCACCGTCGGATAGCACGCGGCGAGCGCCGCAGCCACTGCGGCGGCAACGGAACGAGAATCGTACGAATAACGAGACATGAACATCCCCCCTCATGCGCCTGGCCATCCGTGGTCGGCGCGGTTTTACCTCCGGCGCGAGTGCCGGCCTCCTTATCTGCAATGGAATCGGGGGGCGATCCCTCAATGAAATTTGGCGTGGAACAGCGCGCTGTCCACAGCGCGGAGCTGGGTATGACTGGCAGTCACCGCCAGTGCGCGGCCGCAGTCCCCAAGCGCGTGCGCCGATAGAGGCGCGGCGACATGCCATAGCGCGCGCGAAACGTGCGCGTGAAGTGTGGAGCGCTGTTGAAGCCCCAAGAGAATGCGATCTCGGTGATGGAGCGCGCGCGCCAGCGCTCATCCGCGATCTCGCGCGCGCACTCCTCCAGGCGTCGCCGCAGGATGTACGCAGATGCGGTCTCGCGAGTCGCGGCGAAGATCATTCGCAGATAGCGCGAGGAGAGCTGCAGATGCTCGGCGATCGAGCGCGGGCTCAGCTGCGGATCCCGCAGATGCTGCTCGATGTACAGCTTCACTTGCGCATGTCGCCCATTGACGACGGCCGGCGCGCCGATCACCGAATCGAACGCCATCGCGTACGACGTTGCGATCAGCTGCAGCAGGTGATGCGCAACGCGGTTCTGGAAGTCGGGGACGAGCCCCGTCTCGAGCTGCGCGCAAAGGCTCAAGGTCATAGCGGCGACGGCACCCGTCAGACCTGCGTTGGCGCGCAGGAGACGCCCGCAAAAGAGCTCAGGCGATGGCAGGTGCTCCTTCAGTACGCTCACGGGCACGCGCAGCATGACGACTTCCGAGCCGTCGTCGACGTGATATGAGTGAGGTGCTGCACTGTCACAGAGGGTGATGTCCCCTGCGCCGAGCACGACCTCGTGCCCGTAGTGCGCGAACACTCCCTGCCCGCGGACCTGGAGCATGAACGAGAACGTGCGATCGGGGCCTGGGCTGATGTGACGCGAGGTTCGATCGATGAAGCTGCGGCCGCAACTCATGCGTACCACGCGCAGCGGCCCGAGCGTGCCCGAGCGCAGCTCCGCGTCGAACCCGGCCTCGTTGGCCGGCGTGAGATCGGCTGCATCGAGGTGCGCGCAGTACACCTCGTTCCATGCCGCCGCCCGCGTGTGGCCCGGCAGGCTGGAAGCCCGATACGTCTCCACTTACCCCCCTGCGATCGGCCGTGGATGTACGCCTATCGTATAAAAGGTATCAGCCAGGCTGTCAATCTGCCAGGCTGTCGATTCATAGGATCTTCGGTGCAGCGCAGCAGGCTCGGTACGGATCATGCTGCCCTGACGCCTGCTCATTTGATGGAGGGCCGCACATGATCGCGCACACGAGCCTCACCGTTAGCGACTACCCGAAATCGAAGGCGTTCTACGTGAAAGCGCTCGCGCCGCTCGGCTATACGAACAACATGGAGTACGGCGAAGCCGCCGGCTTCAACGACGGCAAGAACACGGATTTCTGGATCAGCAAGAACGATCGCGTCGTGCCGACGCATCTCGCGTTCGAGGCGAAGAGCCGCGAAGAAGTCGAGGCGTTCTACAAAGCGGCGCTGGCCGCAGGCGGCAAGGACAATGGCGGCCCCGGCTATCGCGACTACTGGCCGGGTTACTACGCTGCATTCGTGTACGACCCCGACGGCAACAACATCGAAGCGGTCTGGTACGACTACAGCAAGGTGAAGAAGTGACCGAACGCGAGCGGCGCGCGCGTTGCACGCCGCTCACGTGAACGCTGCGGCTCCGCTCGAGACGCGGCTCGGTGTGGTGACGAAGTCTGCGAACCGCGACAGGCCCGGTTGGCGCGCGCGGGTCTCTCCCCTAGGATGCGCGCCCCATGAGCCGACGACTTTGCCAAGCGCTGCTCGCGTGCGCCGCGGCATTCTTCATCGTTGACGCGAGCGCGGCCGGTGCGGCGCCGTTCGATCTCACCGGCCCCAAGCTCCAGGTGAACGTGACGCGGGGAAGTACGACGCTGCCCGTTGCCGAGGTGCCGCATCTCGCCGCAGGCGATGTGCTCGCGATCCGCGCCGAATTCCCGGAAACGCAATCCGAGCACTATGTGCTGGTGCTCGGGTTCCTGCGCGGCCCGACCAATCCGCCGCCGAAGAGCTGGTTTTTCCGCTGCGAGGTGTGGAAGAAGGACTGTGCGGCGAAAGGACTGAACGTCAGCGTACCGGACGGCGCGCAGCAGACGCTGATCTTTCTCGCGCCGGAGACGGGTGGCGACTTCAAAACGCTCGTCAACGCGGTGCGCGGCCGGCCGGGCGCGTTCGTGCGCGCCTCGCAGGATCTGAATCAAGCGACGCTCGATCGCTCGCGGCTCGAGCGCTATCTGACGGCCATCCGCACGCTCAACGCCGGCAACCCTGCGATGCTCAAAGACACGACGCCGCTCCTCGCGCGCAGTCTCGGCATTCGCGTCGACGAGAAATGCCTCGACAAGATTCCGCAGCTGCAGGCGCCGTGCCTCATGCAAGGGCAGGAGTCGTTGATCCTGAACGACGGCCACAGCACGTCCATCGTCGAGGCGCTCACGGCGGGACCGGCGAGCGACCTCGCGATGGCGGCGAGCTACACGCCCGAGGCGAAGTACGGCTACTACAGTCCATACATTTCTTCGGTGCTGGATCTCGGGCGGTTGTTCGAGTCGTTTCGCGTCGCGAACTATCAGTACATTCCCGCGCTCGCCACGGCGGTGGGCGAGCATCTGCAGTTGACGCTGAACACGCCGCCCTCGTTTCACAATCCAAAGTCGGTGCTCGTCGCGTCGCTGCCGGCAATCGAGCAGGCACAGCCGCCGCCGCTGCACGCCGTGAATCCGAAGGACATCTACTGCGCCCGCCGTGACTCGCTCGTACTGCCCGTGGAAGGTGCGCCGCTCGTTTTCTCCACCGAGTACGCGCATCACACCATCCTGCGGCTCACGGGCAAGAACAAGCACACGATCGACTTGCCCGCGACGGCCGATGCGGCGCGGGGCGGCTTCGTCGTCGACACCTCACCACTCGCGACCGCGAGCCTCGACGATCGCTTGCAGGGCTCGCTGCACGGGTACTGGGGTTTCGAGAAGTTCGAGGGACCGCGCTTTCAGCTCGTGAACACGCACGCGCAGCCGTTGATGCCGGCGTCTCAGGAGGATGCGGCGGTCATCGTCGGGCGCGAGAACACCATTCATCTGCAAGCCGGCAGCGTCGCGTGCATCGATCGCATCATGGTGAAGGACCCCGCCGGCAAGGAGCTGCAGGTCGACTGGTCGCCGGTGAAGGCGAACGAAGTCGCCATCAACCTGCCGTTGCAGCAGGCGCAGCCGGGCGAGCTCACGGTGCTCGTCTCGCAGTACGGAGCGAAGGAGCCGCAACCGATCGAGCTGCGCGCGTTTCCCGAAGCCGGCAGGCTCGAGAGCTTCTCGATTCACGCCGGAGAGACGCAGGGCGTATTGAAAGGGAGCCGGCTGGACGAGGTCGTTGGGCTCACGCTGAAGGGCTACGAGTTCGTGCCGGTGCCGACCGCCCCCGGTGCGAGCAGCGATACGCTGCTGATGAGACTGAAGCCGGCGAGCGAGGCGACGAGCGCCGCGACGGCAGATGCGAACACACAAAGCGCCTCCGCACCCGGTGCGAGTTCGATGCCGGTGAGCATGACCGCATCTGCGCCCGCTACGAGCGCCCCCTCACCTTTCGAAAGCGCGCTCACGCAAGGCGAATCGACCAAGGCGAAAGTCACCGTCCGCGACGGGCGCGTGTTCACCGTCAACGTTTCCGTTGGCGCGCCGCGACCTCGAGTCGAGCTGCTCGGCAAGAGCGTTCAGCCGTCCGCGGGCCACGACGGCAGCAACATTCGCCTGACGAGCGAGAATCAGCTGCCGCAGGACGCGCAGCTCGTGTTCTCCGTGCGCGCGAAGGTGCCGAGCACGATCGGCCGCGACGAGAGCATCGAAGTCGCCACCGACAACGAGGCGTTCTCGACGCTGCTCACGCTCGCCAATCGTGGGCTCATACTCTCGGATGCGCGAGTCGCCGTGGCGACCTTCGATCCGGCGAAGGCGTTCGGCGTCTCGGCGTTCGGGCCGTTGAAGTTTCGCGTGATTGCGAACGGCGTACCGGGAGATTGGCAGCCGCTCGGCACGCTCGTCCGCCTGCCCGAGCTGAAAAGCCTGCAATGCCCGGCGACGCCCGATGAGACGTGCAAGTTGACGGGCGCAAACCTGTTCCTCGTCGACTCGGTCGCGGGCAACCCGGAGTTCAAGGAAGCGGTGCAGGTCCCGCCTGGATTTCCAGGACGCGCGTTGCCCGTTCCCCACCCCGGCAAGGACGGGCTGTACTTGAAGCTGCGCGACGATCCGTCGGTCGTGAACGCCGCAACGCTCGCCGCCGAGCCGCTGCCGGCTCCGCCGCCGAGCGACGCGCAGGCCGCCGATTCCAAGCCGGTCGCGTCATTGGCCCCCGGAAAGTCGTCGGCGCCCCCGCCGAACGACGCACGCCCCGCTGACTCCATGCCCATCGCCGCATTGAACGCCGAAAAATCTCCGGCGCCGAGCGCCGCGCAAACCGCCGATTCGAAGCCCGTCTCCGCATCGAGCGCCGAACAGGCGCCGTCGACGCAGAACGACTCGAAATCCGCGCCAGCGCCGGTTGCCCCAGCCGTCACCGAACAAGCGGCCGATAGCGGAGCACAGTAGAGTCGCGGCGCCTTAGAGCGGCCGCATCTGCGCGGCGCGCGTGACGGCATCGCTCTCTCGATAAGACGGCGCGCCGGAGTGCCATCGCGACCCTGCACGTGGCTACGGGTCGCGGCGCGCCTTCCGTGGCGCGCCCGCTCCCCCTCTAACCGGCATGCTCTTAGAAATTACGCCTGATCGTGAAGCCCCATTCGCGCGGCCGACCCGGCTGGCCATCCGAATGGCCGGCAGCGGTGAACTGATCGGTGCGGCTCAGGAAGTAGTACTCGTCCGTGAAGTTCGTCAGCTCGAGCGCCGCTTCCCACTTCTCATCGGGTGCACGCCACGTGAGGCGCGCGTTGCCGACCGTGTAGCTCGCAATGCGATTGGTCGCCAGGTTGTTGCCGTTCGTATAGAGATCGCCCTGATAGCTCACGTCGACGCGCGGCGTGATCGTGCCGCGCTCGCCGAGCGCGATCTCGTACTGCATCCCAAGGCTCCACTTCCGTGTGGGCATGTACGGCGGACGATAGCTGAGCTGAATGCCCGTGGGCCGAGTCGGGCCGCCGACGGCCGGGTTGATCGAGGTGTAGTCGAACTTCAGGTAGCTGTACGACGCATCGATCAGCAGGTGATCGATCGGCCGGATCACCGACTCGAGCTCGAGCCCCTTGATCTCCGCATCGCCCGCATTGGCCCAGGCGCCGCAGGGCGAGCCCGTGCCGCCGAACTGCGGGCAGGTCTGCAGACCGAGCTGCAGGTCTTCGTACTTGCTGAAGAACACCGAGGCATTCAGCCGCAGCGCGTGATCGAACCAGTCGGACTTCACGCCGAGCTCGTACGAATCCAGCGTCTCGGGATCGAACGGCACCGCCTGCCCCGGAATGAAGGGCCGCGGGCTCACGCCGCCGCCCTTGAAGCCGGTGGAGAACTGGACGTACGTCATCACCGCGTCCGTCCAGTTGTATTGGCCGGCGATGCGGTAGTCCAGGTTGTTGCCCTCGTAGTTGCTCTTCAGACCGTCGAGCACACCCAGCGCGGGATGCGGCGCACCGTCGCGCGTGCGGCGTACGAACGTGTAGTCCTTGTGCTCTTCCGTGTAGCGCAGACCACCCGTCACCGTCAGCCTGTCGGTCAGGTGATATGCGAGATGCGCGAACGCGGCCTGCGTGTCCGCATTGACCACATCGTTCTGCTGGAACTGCAGCGGCCCGGTGTAGCGCAAGTCCTGCCACGTCTCGTATCGTGATTGCTGGTCCATGTAGAATGCCCCGAGCGTGTACTCGAAGCGCCCCGCGAACGCGCCGTTCAAACGCAGCTCCTGGCTGAAGGAATGGAACGGAAGCGTGCCGACGCCGAGCGAGCTCGCAAGCGGCGACAGATCGTTGTCGTTCGAGAAGCCGCTGTCGTACTCGCGGTACGCGCTGATCGAAACGAGCGACAGCGAGTCGGTCAGCGACCAGTCGGCCTGGAGCGAAGTGCCCCAGCCGTCGAAGAACTGCCGCGGATCGGCGCGCGTCTCCAGCAGCGGCGCGCCGCTCGTCGTCGTGCCGGGCGGGTTGTAGTAACCCGCGTAGTTGTAATACGAGCCCTTCGGAACGACGAACGTCGAGAGCGGAATGCTCGTTGCGCCGGGTACCTGCTGCACGTTCGGTCGCACCTGCGAGCTGCCGTCGACGAGCACGGTGCCGGTCGGGTTGCGATCGTCGTGCGTGTAGTCGACGGCGAGATTGATCTCGAGCGCGTCGGTTGCGACCCAGCGCAACGCGCCGCGTACGGCGTCGAGATTCACATTGCTGTCGTAGTCGATCACGCAGCCGGCGGTGGCCGAGCGCAGCGCCGGGATGCCGCTGTTCGGAAAATCGCAGCCGTAGTCGCGGCGCGCGATGTAGCCGCGCTGCCGCTTGCTCACGCCGGCGACTCGCGCGAACAGGTTGTCGGCCAGCGCGAAGTCCGTGCTGCCGCGCAGGTCCACGCGATCACGCGAGCCGTAGGTCGCAGCGAGGTAGCCGCTGCCGTCTCCCTTGGGCTTCTTCGAATAGAGCTTCACCGCGCCGCCGATCGAGTTGCGCCCCGCCAGCGTGCCTTGCGGTCCGCGCAGAATCTCGACGCGATCGAGATCGAGCAGGTCGAGCATCGAGCCGGTGAGCGTCGCGTAGTACACGTCGTCGACGTAGATGCCGACGCCCGGCTCCAGCGCCGGATTGAAATCCACCTGCCCGATGCCGCGGATCGACGCCGCGATGGACGGCCCGAAGGTCGGACCCTGCTGGTTGAGCGTGACGTTCGGCGCCTGGTTCGTAAGCTCGGTGATGTTGGTTTGGCTGCGCGCTTCGAGCATTCCGGCCGATATGGCGGTGATCGCCAGCGGCGTTTCCTGAACGTTCTGCTCTCGGAATTGGGCGGTGGTCACGACTACCTCTTGCAGAGCATCCTCCGGCTCGGAAGGCGCGTTCTGCGCGAAAGCGACGCTCGTGAGACCGGCTGCCAGGATGGCGCGAACCGCGAAGGCAACGGCCCCCGAACCATTGCCCGAGATTCGATTGATCGACATGCTTTAGTTCTCCCCCCGCAACTGCGCGGAGGGGGAACGTTAGCTGCGTAGGGCCGCCCGTCTTGACTCAACCGGCAGCGGGATTTGAACAGGGTGGAAACCCACGGCTATGCGCGCTGGCGCGCAGCCGTTTCACTGCGTCCCCCGAGGCAGGGCAGACACACCCAGATCTACCCTCACTGCGAGGCGCGCGCCTTGCGCGACGCGATCCAGCGGTTGGTGCGCGCATCGAGCAGGTCGAGAGGCAGCACGCCGCCATTCAGCATCTCGTCGTGGAACTCGCGGATGTCGAACGCCGGTCCAAGCTCGCGTTTGGCACGCTCGCGCAGCTCGCGGAACTTCAGCTGACCGAGCTTGTAGGCCAGCGCCTGTCCCGGCCATGAGATGTAGCGATCCGTCTCGGATTGGATCGTCGGCTCGTCCACCGCATCGGTCTTGCGGAAGAAATCCACCACTTGCTCGCGCGACCACCCTTTCGCGTGAATGCCCGTATCCACGACGAGCCGCACGGCGCGGAACAGCTCGCTCGAGAGCCGTCCGTAGTCGCTCACCGGATCTTGATAGAGACCGACCTCCTTGCCGAGCTCCTCGGCGTAGAGCGCCCAGCCCTCCGAGTACCCGGAATTGCCGCCATAGCGGCGGAACTTTGGCAAGCCCGGCAGGCTCTGCGCGACGGAGCGCTGCAGGTGATGACCCGGCACGCCTTCGTGGTATGCGACGGCCTCGTCGAGCACGAGCGAGCGTTGCTCGAAATGAGACACCGCGACCACGATGCGTCCGGGGCGCTTGCCGTCGGGCGTGCCCGCCTGATAGTGCGTGGCCGCCGCCGCGTCGAACGGCGGAATCGGCTCGACGGTCACCGGAGAATTCGGAATGAAGCCGAACAGCTCCGGCAATTTGGGCTGCATCTGCGCGATGGCATTGCGGAAGTAGTCGACGATCTGCTGCTCGGACTTCGGCTGGTAGGCGGGATTCTTGCTCAAGGACTCGCGGAACGACGCGAGATCCGCGAACCCCTGCTTGCGCGCGATGGCGAGCATCTCGCTTTCGATGCGCGCGATCTCACGCAGCCCGATCCGGTGGATCTGCTCGGGCGTGAGATCGGTGAGCGTCGTGCGATACACGATGTCGTTGCGGTAGCGCTTCTCCCCGCCCGGCAGCGATGTCACGGCCAGCGTCGTGCGCCCATGAGGCGCGTATTCCTTCGCGATGAACTCGCCGAACTCCCGGTACGCCGGCAGCACTTCGTTCGTCACGGCGTCGGTGATCGCCTGGGTCAGCCGCTCCCGATCCGCCGCCGAGATGCTTGCGGGGAACTTCTTCGTCGGCAACAGGAACGGATTGGCCGCGATCACGCCCGCGCACTGCTCCGGCACTTTCTCGAGGAGAAAACGCACGGGCATCAGGTGTTCCTTCATTCCCGCGCGCAGCACCTCCTCGGTCTGCCGGAATGCGTTCGGAATTTGATGCAGGCGGGCGATGTAGTCTTCGTACTGCTTCACCGTATCGAACGGCACGGCGAGCGGCAGGTCCGCGAAGTGCCGATGCGGGCCGTCCACCTGGCTCACCGGCATCGCGTACTCCTTGAAATCGTAGTTCGCGAGGCGCTGCTCGAGCGTGCGCTGGAGGACGGCGTGTGAGAGCGCATCCTGCTCCGGAAAACCGTCGACGGGGATGGCCTTCAGGCGCTTCAGGAACGACTCATCGCCCGCATGCTGGCGGCGGATACCTGCGAGCGAGTAGTCGTTGAGCTTGTCATTGAAGCGATAGTCGCCGCGCGCCGTCGCAAACTCGGGATGCATCTGCAGATCGTATTCGTACTGCTCTTCGAACAGCGCGTTCTGCGCGGCAAGTCGTGCTTCGACGGACGTTGCAGGCGCGGCGTCTGCCAGCGCGGATGCGACGATGGCAAGGCATGCAGCCAAGCCGACAAGCGGGGTTCGAGTGCGCATGGGGGGACTTCGCGAACGTTTGCTGGGGCCGTCGATGGTAGCAGCACGACCACTCCCGCAAGCTACGTGGCACGGCGCTTCGTCGCGCGTGGAAGTTGTTTCAGCGCGCGCTCGAGAACAGCGCTGCGCTGGACGAGCTTGCCACCCGGTGCGAGGCAGGCCGCGCGCCGACCCTTTTCACTGAATCGCCGGCCTGCGGATCGACTGGAACCCCGGATAGACGCGCGCCGTTTCGAGAGGCCGCACGATGGCTTCGCCGTACGTCAGATTCTCGCTCCGCTGCGCGTCCGTTTCTGGGCGGCGCGGCGTAGCGAACTGCACTTTGACGGTTCCCGCACTGACGGCGAGCTCGATGAGCTCCGGTGTCAGCACCTGCATCGCGAAGCGCCCACCCATCGCCTGAAAGTCGCGCTTACCGGCATGCACGTTGAAGGGCCAGTCCGGGTCGTGCGCCACCGCGAAGCGCGCAGCGCCGTAATCGAGCTTCACGTTGCGCCAGGGTCGCGAATATTCGACTGACACACGTGTCGCCGGGCTGAGCACGAGAGTGCTGCCGTCCGGGAGCTGCACGTTGCGCCGCTCGTCGATGCCGCTGACGTACGTCGTGCGCGCGAGGATCGTTCGGGGCAGGTGCGAGCCGTCGAAGTAGGACCACAGCGTGCGACCGTCGAGCAGCGCGTTGGTCAACATCACCACCACGCCGATCGCGACTGCGAACGCGAGAGCCGTGATCGCCAGATTGCGTCGCGACCGCCGGCGGGTGCGCTTCGATTCCTCGGGCAGGAGTTGCTCGAGCAGCGCCATGACCTCCGGTCCGTGCCAGGAGGAGGCCATGTGAACGATGGTGCGTCGATTTTCAGGCGCCCGCAGCCAGTCGTTCAGCGCCGGCCCGTCCTCCTTGTCCAGGCCGCGGGCCAACTTCGTGAGCCACAGGGACGCCTGCTCGCGGGTCGTGTCCATCACCGGTCTAACGGCCCGAGGCGCTTTCGGCGTCAACGAGCTTGGCGCGACTTGTCCGGGCGTGCGGCCAACCTGCGTTCGATCCGACGCCGCTGCGGCCCGCGGCGAACGCTTGCGTCGATTTCCGCGCAGGCCGCGCGCGAGTCCCAATAGAGCTGCCGGTGCTCCGGCGGCCGCGGCACGTGCCGGCGCCGCGGCAACAGGCTGATGATGATGGATATCGCAGCCATCACGAGGGCAAGAATGGGTGCCAGGTCCGTCATCGGTGATCCCGCTCTTTCTCATCCAGATTTCTCGCGGGAGGCGTGATTGTAGACCCCTGGAGCACGGCGTCCATCGCTTCCCGACAGCACCCCTATGACCGCGGGCCGCCGAGGCGGCGTTCACGCTCGCGGGCAAAATTATCGGTATGCAATTTGCTCGCAGATGAGCGGCTGCTGGACCCGGGAATCCATGCCCATGCTCCACCGACATGCCCCCCGCCTCGCCGCGCTGCTGCTCGCCGCCGCCACCGCCATGACACTGACGGGCTGCGCCACCAATCCGGTGACCGGGAAACCGCAGCTCGCGCTCGTCTCCGAATCCCAGGAAATCGAGATGGGCAAGCAGGCGGCCGAGGAGACGCGCCAGAGCATCGGGATCGTGAAGAACGACGCGCTGCAGGGGTACGTGAACCAGGTCGGCACGACGCTGGCCACGCACAGCGAGCGTCCGCATCTGCCCTGGAGCTTCCAGGTTATCGATGACCCGACGCCCAACGCATTCGCCCTTCCCGGCGGCTTCATCTTCATCACACGCGGGCTCATGACCTACATGGATTCCGAAGCGGAGCTCGCCGCCGTGCTCGGACACGAGATCGGCCACGTCACCGCGCGCCACTCGGTGCAGCAGATCAGCCGCGCGCAGATCGCGCAGCTCGGACTGGGGTTGGGCATGATCATTGCCCCCGAGCTGCAGCAGCTCGGCGACCTCCTCGGTTCCGGCTTGCAGCTGCTTTTCCTGAAGTACGGCCGCGACGCGGAGCGCGAGGCCGACAAGCTGGGATTCCGCTACGCCTTGCAGCAGCGGTACGACGTGCGGGAAATGGACGATGTCTTCCGGTCGCTGCAAAAGCTCTCCGAGCAGGAGCACCGCAGCCCGCTGCCGACCTGGCAGTCGACGCATCCGGATGAAGGCGAGCGCATCGAGACCGTCCAGCGACGCATCGCCGAGCTGCCGCCCGGCGCGCTCGACGGCACGCGCGTCGGCCGTGCGGACTTTCTCGGTCACATCCAGGGATTGGTGTACGGGGACAATCCGCGCCAAGGTTATTTCGAAGGCTCACGCTTCCTGCATCCCGACCTCGCTTTCCAGATCACCTTCCCGGATGGCTGGAAAACGCAGAACTTGCCCCAGGCCGTGGTCGCCGTCTCGCCGCAGAAGGATGCGGCCATTCAGCTGTCGCTCGGCCGCGGCGATCCCGAGCAGGCTCTGCGGCAGTTCCTCGGTCAGCAAGGCGTGCAGGGCGGCCAGCTCGCGCGCAAGACGGTGAACGGCTTGCCCGCGGTCGTTGCGGAATTCGCGGCGCAGACTCAACAGGGCACGGTGCAGGGACTCGTGAGCTACGTGTCGTATCAGAACGCGACTTACCAGATCGTCGGCTATGCGCCGACCGGCCGTTACAGCGGACAACAGAGTGTGTTTCTGCAGACGATCGAGAGCTTCGGTGCGCTGAAGGACCCGGCCGCGCTGCGCATTCAGCCGAAGCGCATCGAGCTCGTGAAGCTGTCGCGTCCCATGACGCTCGAGGAGTTCGCGCGCGCCTATCCGTCGAAGGTCGACGCGAGCACGCTCGCGCTGCTCAATCAGGTGGACGAGAACGCGACGCTCGAAGCGGGGAAGGAGTACAAACGCGTCGTTCAGTGAGCGCCGCGCGACGCCCAGTCACGCTCGAATGACGACCGACGCTGCCGAGCGCTCCGCGGGACCGTGATACACGGCTTCCACATTGTTCCCGTCCGGATCGAGCAGGAACGCCGCGAAGTAACCCGGATGATACGTGCGCTCGCCCGGCGCGCCGTTGTCGCGACCTCCGGCCGCGAGACCCGCGGCGTGGAACCGTCGCACCATATCCGCATCTTCCGCTTGAAACGCGAGGTGCACGTGGGTCGCCGACTTCTCATCGTTGCCGAGCGCGTCGATCCAGAGCTCGTCGCAAGAGAGATGGTGCGCGTCGTCGCCGCTCACCGGCACCTCGAGCGCCTCGAGCACCGCGCGATAGAACTGCTTCGTGCGCTCGAAATTGCGCGCACGCAGGTGTACGTGATCGATGAGTCGTCCGAGGTGAAGCTCGCGCATAGGTCCCTCCGGCCAGCCACGTCGAGCACCGCAAGGAGCGTTCCGGCGAAGGCTCGCATCGGTGCCCGCTCCGGCGTGACTCTGCAATCATTGCGGGCTCCGGCGTGACCTCGCAATCCTTGCCGGCGGCGCCGCGACCTCTCATGGAGATCGGCGAGCGCAGCAGGCGCTCACCGGATCAGCGGCGCCTTGACCCCTCCTCCCGCCGACCTATAGTCGAGAGCGTCAGCACCCACGTCCCGCGAGGCCACGCGATGAATCGATTCGAGAAAGCGGTCTACGACTGCATGCTCCCCACCGCTCAGCTCCTCGAGCGCACGACCAAGCCCCTGCATCGCGCCATCCTGCTGAACTTCTGGCGGCACGTGCATCTCGAGGGCGCGGGAGAGTACGACAAGATCCTCGCGCCGGACATGATGGTCGAGAACCCGGTGTATCGCGTGACATGGGGCGCGAATCCGGCCGTCATCGAAGGCAAGCAGGGCGTGAAGGCGTTCTACAACAGCGTCGGCGAAGCGGTGCTCTGGCACTCCGACGATCGTCTCGCTGTAGCCGACTGGGGCATCTGCGACGAAATCACCTTCCATCAGCTGGCGAACGGCGCGGATCTCAGAGCGCTCGGCTACGACGTCGAGCGGCCGGACCGGCTGTATCACGTGTACAGCCGCCAGGCCTTCATCTGGCCGTACGACGAGCGCGCGCGACTCGCGGGCGAGCACCTCTACGAAGACAAGACGAGCCTGCGCATCGAGGAAGTGGATCGCTCGGAAGCCATCACGCCGGCGCGCGTCCGCGAGATTCATCGCGAGCAGCTTGCGAAGCTCGAAGCGGAGCGCGGGCCGAACTTCTGGGTGCTCGGCAAGAGCTGAGAAGCCTACGCGGTGTCGCCGCCCTCGAGCAGGCTGCGCGTGTCCTGTAGCGCAGACTGAATCAGCTCACGCGCGGCATCGGCAGCGCGCTGCGCGTTGCCTTCTGCGATGGCCGCGTAGAGCCGGCGATGCTCCTGACTGGAATCGCGCGGCACACGGCGGCGACGCTGCTTGAAGATGGTGGTCCAGCGGATCGCCGCGCAAATCGAGGAGCTGAGGCTCAGGAGGGGCTCGTTGCCGGCCGCCTTCAGGATCTCCGCGTGAAAAGCTTCATCCGCCGCGCGACCCTCGGGCGCCGACAAGCTATGGCGAATCATCTGTTCGAGCGCCCGCTCCATGCGCGCCAGCTGTTCGGGCGTGCGCCGTTGCGCGGCGAGCGCGGCCGCCTGCGGCTCGACCATCTCGCGCAGCTCGAACAGCGCGCGGACGAAGTCCTCGCTCGGCTCGCTGCTGAACACCCATGCGAGCACATCCGGATCCAGGAAATTCCAGCGGTGACGCTGACTGACGCGCGTACCCGCCTTCGGCCGGCTCTCGACCAGTCCCTTGGCGGTGAGGATGCGCACGGCCTCGCGATACGCGGTGCGCGACACGCGCAGCTTCGCGCTCGCCTGCACTTCCTTCGGCAGCACCGCGCCGGGCGGGTGGCGGCCCGACACGATGTCGATGCCGAGCTGATCCGCGATCCGGCGATGAATGCGGCGCGTCGGGCGCAGCGGCGGGTAATCCTCCGCTACCGCCTCCGGAGCGTGCGCGCGCGTACTGTTTTTCGCCATTGTCGCGAATGATAGACCAAGCGCACGCGCTTTGACGCGCGCGCCGGCGGCCTTTCCCGCGTAAGACTAGCGATAGCGATAGAAGCGTACGCGCTGAATCTGGATGCACCCGGCGCAACGCGCAGATGCCGGCCCTGATGCGTCTGATCGCCGTTCAGCAGCCGCCCCGGACCCAGGTGCCGCGCGCATCGGACGTGCCTTCCCAGGCGCTGTCGATGCCGGCGCGCGGCGGCCCCTCGGTGGCGCTGCGCGCACATGGCGGCGAGCAACACGAAGACGCACAGGAAGGAACGTTCGACCTGTCACGAAGCGCTTCCCCCCGGAGCGTGAAAACTAGTCTGACTATTCGACCGAACCGACGTCAAGCCGAGCGCCGCGCGCACGCGTGCGCCCATGCGCGCAATGACATGAGTCCGCCGCTGCAAGAGGCCGCCGCGGCGCTTGCCCGAATGACAGGCCCCCTTATATCGTCCGAGCAGATACGCTGCACGAGATCGGCAGGAGTGTTCATGCGCGAATCGCCGTTGGGCACGATCTATCTGCTGAAGCGCGCCGAGCTCGCGGTGCGCAGCTGCGTCGAAGCCGCGCTCGCGGAGTTCGATCTCACTCCGACGCAATTTCTGATGATGTTTCGCTTGCGGGATCGGCACGAAGTGTCCGCCGCGGAGCTGGCACGCGAGATCGGCGTGCGGCCGCAGTCGATCATGGAGGTGCTCGCGCCGCTCGAACGCAAGCGGCTCATCAAGCGCGAGGCGAGTCGGGAGCACCGGCGCATCCTGCACACGCGCCTCACGCCCGCGGGACAGAAGCTGTTCGCGGATGCGTTGCGGGTCGCCGCACGGATCGAATCCGAGTTGCTCTCCAACGTGAGCGCCGAACAGGTGGTGCCGCTGCAGCAAGCACTCAGTAACTTGTGGGAGCGCGCCGAGAAGCACGAGCTATACCGCGGCCCGCGCCGCGAGCGCGCCGAGCAGCGGATACCAACGCTCGCAGCAGTCAAACGCGGGCGCAACGGCAAGGGCACCGCTCGACGCGCGCGCATCTCCTGACATACACGAGTCTGCAAGCGCAGGCGCGCACTGGAGCCACGGAATGAAAGAGACACAGGGGAAAACGGCATTCATCACCGGCGGCGCGAGCGGCATAGGCCTCGGCATTGCCGGTGCGTTCGTCGACGCCGGGATGCGGGTGGTCCTTGCCGACCTGCGGCAGGATCACATCGACGAGGCACGCGCGCGCTTCGCGGAGCGCGGCCAATCCGGCAGCGTGCATGCCGTGCGCGTCGACGTCACCGACCGTGCCGCGCTCGCCGCCGCAGCGGATGAAGCGGAACGCGTCTTCGGCAAGGTGCACGTGCTCGTGAACAATGCTGGTGTCGGTATTCAAGGACCGTTCAAAGGCATCACGTACGCCGATTGGGATTTCGGCATGGCCGTGAACCTCGGCGGCGTCATCAACGGTCTGCAGACCTTCCTGCCGCGCATGCGCGCGCACGGTGAGGGGGGCCACATCGTCAACACCGCATCGCTCGCGGCGCTCGTGCCCATGCCGGCACAGTTCGTCATTTACGTCGCAGCGAAGGCCGCCGTGGTCGCGATCTCCGAAACCAGTCGCGGCGAGCTCGCGCAGGAGAACATCGGCGTATCGGTGCTCTGCCCCGGACCCGTTCGCACGAACATCCACGAGCTCGCGAAGAACCGTCCGCCGCAGTTCGGCGTCGGCGATGCGTTCCGTGCGGCCGAGAACGCCGGCGCGACCAAGGTCGATTTCCCGAGCATGATGGAGCCCGCAGAAGTCGGCGCGCTCGTGCTGAACGCCGTGCGCAACGACGAGCTCTACATCATCACGCACGGCGAATGGCGGCCCATGGCCGAAGCGCGCCATGCCGCGCTGCTCGCCGCCATGCCCAAGAAGCTCGATCCCAAGCTCGTTGCCATGCTTGCACAGAGAGGCTGACCATGCTGAAGCTCTATCACGCCGAGCCCGCGGCGAACTCGCTGAAAGCGCTCATCTCGTTCAAGGAGAAGGGCCTCGAGTTCGAGAGCGTGTACATCGACCTGCACAAGTTCGAGCAGCACGAGCCCTGGTTCGTCGCGATCAATCCGGAAGGACAGGTGCCGGTTCTCGATCACGACGGCGCGATCATCACGCACACCACCGTCATCGGCGAATATCTCGAGGATGCGTTCCCCGACGCCCCACCGCTGCGCCCGGCGGATCCGCTCGGCAAGGCGCGGATGCGGTACTGGAACAAGTTCGTCGACGAGCACGTCATGAACTACGTCTCGATGCACGGCTGGCATCGCATGGTCAGCGTGATCGCGCGCTCGGTCGAAGCCGGCGAGTTCGAGCGGCTCATGGCCCGCGTTCCGCTCTACGAGCAGCGCGTCAAGTGGCAGACGGCGCGCTCCGGCTTCAGCGAAGCGGACCTCGCGAACGCCACGCGCAAGGTCGAAGTGGCGGTCGACAAGGTCGAGCGGCAGCTCGAGCAGACGCCGTGGCTGGCGGGGGACATGTACACGCTCGCGGACATCAACTTCTTCGCGATCGGCGGGTTCGCGCTGAATCGCCTGTTTCCGGAAATGAACATCGCAAAGCGCGCGCCGCGGCTCACCGAGTGGGTGGCGCGCATCCATGAGCGGCCGGGCGTGAAAGCCGCATTCGCCATGCCGAATCGGACCAACCCGGCGTTGCGCACGTTTACCGGCGAGGCGCGCTGAGGCGCGCGAGGAGCGCACATGAAGAACCTCTCGGGCAAGACCGCATTCGTCACCGGCGGCGCGAGCGGCATCGGCTACGGCCTCGTGCAGAACTTCCTGCAGCTCGGGATGAAAGTCGTGATCGTCGATTTCAATCGCGCCTACTTGCAGGAGGTGCGCGAGTCGCTGGCGGGTCGCAACGACGTGCGCATCGTGGAAGCCGACGTCGGCGACCGCGAGCAGGTGCGCGCGGCGGCGGACGAGGCGATTCGCGCGTTCGGCAAGATCCACGTTCTCTGCAACAACGCCGGTATCGGGGGCGGCGGCGACACCATCGATCCGGACTTCGACGCGTGGGATCGCGCACTGCGCGTGAACCTCGGTGGCGTCGTGAACGGCACCAAGATCATCGCGCCGCTCATCATGAGTCATGGCGAGGGCGGGCACATCGTGAACACCTCGTCGATGGCCGGCATCGTTCCCCTGCCCTTGCCGGGTCTCGGCGCGTATCAGACCGCCAAGTTCGCCGTGCGCGGCTTCACGGAGTCGCTGCGGATGTCGCTGGCGCCGCACGGGATCGGCGTGTCGTGCCTGTTTCCCGGCGGCACCCGCACACGAATCATCGAAGCCGGTGCACGCGACGAGGCGGGGCGCGCTGCCGCGCGCGAAATGACGGCTTCGTGGATGGACCCGGTGGAGCTCGGCGCGATGGTGGTCGAGGGCATTCGCAGGAACGCGCCGTACATCCTCACTCACGAAGAGTTTCGCGACGAAGTGCGCGAGTTGTATCAGATGCTCGACGACGCGTTCCCGCGCAACCAGCAGATTCCCGCCGGACGGCGCGAGTTCGAGGAGAACCGCCGCGCGATGGTGAATCGGCTGCGCGCTATGCCGGTGAAGGACTAGCCCACGCCCTCGTCCGCTCGATCTCCGCTCGCCGCCGCAGGGCTCTCGGCTCACGCCGCGGCACGAGGCGTGCCGACGTCGTCGTGGTGAACACCTGAGGGTTCATCGACCCCCGCGAGGCGCGCGCTCCGCACTTCCGAACTGGCGCCCCGCGTCGCGCGAAAGCTCTTCCACGCATCGCGCGTTGCGGGGTCTACGCGCCGCTCATTGCGCAGCCGTCAATGAGTAGTCCGACTGCTTCTGCGCGTACTCGATGAAGAAGTCCAGCGCGGCCGGGTTCGCAAGCGCGGAGCGGTTCGCGGCGCGCTCCGGCGGCGTGCCCATGAGAATCCGCCGCACCGGCACTTCGAGCTTCTTGCCGGTGAGGGTCATCGGAATCGCAGGCACCTGATAGATGCGGTCCGGAACGTGACGCGGCGAATAGTCGTTGCGCAGCTGGGTGCGAATGCGCTCGCGCAGCGGCTCATCGAGCGTGCGTTCGCCCTGCAGCTTCACGAACAGCGGCATGAAGAACCGGCCGCCGGGCAGGTCGAGATTGACGATCAGCGCGTCCTCGATTTCCGGCAGCGCCGCGAGCGAGCGATAGACCTCGGCGGTGCCGATGCGCACGCCGTGTCGATTCAGCGTCGCATCCGAGCGTCCGAGCACGAAGGCGCCGCCGCGCGCGTTCAAGCGCAGGAAATCGCCGTGACGCCAGACGCCGGGATACAGGTCGAAGTAGGATTCGAGATAGCGCTTGTTGTCCGGATCGTTCCAGAAGCGCAGCGGCATCGACGGCATCGGCCGCGTGATGACGAGCTCGCCGACCTGATCCGTGAGCGGCTTGCCGTGTTCATCGAACGAGTAGATCGCGGCGCCCAGCGCGCGCGCCTGAATCTCGCCCGCATAGACGGGCAGTATCGAGACCGCGCCGAGGAATCCCGTGCAGCAATCGGTGCCGCCGCTGCCGGATGCGACGAGCAAGTCGCTCTTCACGTTCTGGTACACCCACTGCATGCACTCCGCCGTCACCGGCGATCCGGCGAGCGTGACGGACTCGAGCCGGCTGAGATCGAACTTCTCCTTCGGAACGACGCCGGCCTTCTCCTGATGTGCGATGAACGTCGGGCTCGTGCCGAAGAGCGTCGCGCCGGACTGCTCGATCACGCTCCACAGCGCATCGGGCTGCGGGAACGCGGGGTTGCCGTCGTAGAGCACCGGGACCACGTCGGAGCACAGCGAGCTCACGACGAAGTTCCAGACCATCCAGCCGGTGACCGTGAAGAAGAACAGCCTCTCGCGTGCATGCACGTCGTAGTTGAACGCGAGGTGCTTCAGGTGCTCGAGCAGGATGCCGCCGTGACCGTGCACGATGGCCTTCGGCAGCCCCGTCGTGCCCGATGAGAACAGAATCCAGAGCGGATGATCGAACGGCACCTGTTCGCAGCGGAATTCCGCTGCCGGCACCGGCGGCCTGGCGAACAGGTCGTCCCAGAAGATCGTGTTCGGCGCCAGCACCGTCCGATCGTCCGGATCGAGATACGGCACGGCGATGACGCGCTCGACCGAGGGCAGCTGCGCGAGGATGTGGCGCATCTCCGGCTTGCGATCGAAGCGCTTACCGCCGTACTGGTAGCCGTCGACGTAGAAAATGACTTTCGGCGTGAGCTGCGAGAAGCGCTCCAGGATGCCCGTGGAGCCAAATTCGGGTCCGCAGCACGACCAGATCGCGCCGATGCTCGTCGTGGCGAGCACTGCAATCACAGCCTGCGGAGCATTCGGCAACACCGCCACGACGCGATCGCCCGGCTTCACCCCGAGCGCGCGCAACTGCGTGGCGAGCACGCGCACGCGCGCGCCGAGCTCGGTCCAGCTCATGCGGGCGAGCGGCGCACCCTCGCGCACATAAAGGAGCGCGTCAGTGTCCGGCCGCTCGTGCGCCAACGCATGCTCGGCGTAGTTGAGCCGGGCACCGGGGAACCATTCCGCTCCCGGCATCTCGCGCCGGCCCAGCACGCGCGTGAACGGAGCCGAGGCGCGCACGCCGAAATAATCCCAGATGGCGAGCCAGAACGCCTCGATGTCGGTCACCGACCACTGCCAGAGCGCATCGTATGTCTCGAAATGCAGACCGCGCTCGCGCTCGAGCCAGCGCATGAAGGCCGTGAGGTGCGATTTCTCGCGGCGCTGCGGGCTCGGGGCCCACAGCAGATCGCCTTCCGTCATCGCTGTGACTCCGGCAGGATCGCACCGCACGTCAGCAGCTCGCGAATGTGTGTGAGCACCCGATGCGGACGGCGCGCCTTGGGCTGGCTCGCCCATTCCGCCAGCCCCGTCACCCCCGTGGTCACGCCGAACGCGGTCGCGCCACCGCGGCGGGCCATGATGATCTCGACGAGCGGATCGTCACCGATGACGCCGACATCACGCACCGGCACGCCGAGCTTCTTGGCGACGAAGCGCAACGCGTGCAGCGACGGCTTGCCGGTCAGAATCATCGGCGCCTTGGTCATGCGGCGAACGGCGCCGACGATCGCGTACGAATAGCCCATCGAGCGGCCGTGTCGGGTGGCGAAGAACGGCACGTCCGATGCGACGTACATCTTCGCTCCGGCCCAGATGGCCTGGCATGCCGCCTCGATGTCCTTCATCGTGCAGTCGGGGTGCCAGCCGATGTACACGGCCTCCACTTCGCTCGCACGCGGCTCGCCCGTGTAGACGGTCTCGATGCCCGCTTCCGCGAGCGCGTGCCCCACTCCGCGCTTGCCGAGCACCAGCGCGCGTCGCACTCCGCGACGCTTCATCAGCTCGGCGGCGACGCTCGAGGGCGTGAACATCTGCTCGTCGGCAATCGGCAGCCCGATGCCGCGCAGCTTCGCGGCCTGCTCGGCGGGCGGGTACGCGCTGCCGTTCGTCAGCACGACGAACGGGATCGCGCGCTCTTTCAGCGTCGAAAGGACCTCGACCGCGCCCGGCAACACTTCGTAGCCGCCGAGCGAGCGATCGCTCAGCAACAGCGTGCCGTCCAGATCGAACATGAATCCTCTGATCGCCGGCAGCGGCTCGTTCCACTGCTCCTCTGCAACCACTGCGCTCATCGTGCGTACCGCCGCATCTCCAGTTTGAATCCAGGCTTGCTCACCGCGACGTGCGACAGATCCGTCCGCTGGCTGAGGTTGCGGATCAAGCTGATCACGGGCTTCATCGTGGGATCGTAGTGGCGCGCCGCGGGCCCCGCCGCGAGCATCGCGTCGACCTGCACCGCGGGCATCGTCGCGCGCAGCAGGAATTCCTCATCCGAAAGATGCTTGCCGATGCGGGCGCGCAGCTCATCGAGCGGCGGCATGGCGGGCTCGGCCCGCAGCTCCCGCGTACGCGGCAGCGATTCGATGCGCTCCATCACGTGCGCCGCGATCGGCACATTGGGCTTGCCGAACCGGCCGAGCGCGTAGCGGATCGCTTCGTCCGGAATCACGGCATAGCGCGTGGGATTGGTGACGTTCATGACGGCCTGCGTCATCAGGATCTGCGAGAACGGCGTCATGACGATGGGCCAGCCGAGCTCTTCGCGCACGCGGCCCAGCTCCTCGATCACCGCGCTCTCCATGTGCGAGAGGCGGCTCTCGGCCAGGTGGCGGCGCATGGTGCCCACCATGCCGCCCGGCAACTGATGATGCAGATACGCGGCGTCGAAGGCCTGCGGCTTGCCGGCAGGCAATCCTTCGGCGGCGGCGAGCCGCGTGAAGTAGCGGCCGACTTCCGCGAGCGCCTCGTCGTCGATGCGCACCGTGTGTCCGAGCTCGCGCAGATTGGCGACGACCCGTTCCGACGGTGGATTCGACGTGCCGTCGGCCGCGGCGCCCGATGCACATTGCAGCGCTTGAATCCCGTAATCCGGCGCCTCCATGTACATGTGCTCGGCGAGACCGATCGTGCAGTGTGCGTGCAGCTCGAGCGGCTTGTCGCCGATCACCGCTTTGATCGCGGGAATCAGCGTTCGCGCGCGATTCTGAGAGAGCAGTCCGCCGGGGTCCTTGATGTAGAGGGCATCGATGTCCGGCGACGCGGCGAGCTTACGGGCGCGCTCGGCATAGTGCGCGTCGTCGTGAATCGGGCTCAGCGTGAAAACGAGCGCCGCGATGACATACTCACCGCCGCCCCGTTTCACCATCCGGGCGCATGCGATGTTCGCGTCGGCGTCGTTCGACGGATCCGCGAGACAGAAGCGGCGGATGCCGTTGCGCGCGAGCACACGGAATGCGAGCTCCATGAACTCCGGGTGCGCCGTCTCCCACGAGATGAAGCGGAAGCCGGTCGACATGAACTGCAGCGGCGTGTTCGGCGTCGCCTCTGCCATCAGCCGGATGCGTTCCCACGGATCTTCTTTCTTGTACCGGACCGCAACGCCCATGTGCGTCGAGGTGGTGAAATCGATCGCCTTGAAGCCGACGCGATCCATCACCGGCGCGATGGTGAGCGTCTTCGCGGTATCGATGCCGAGCGCCGCCCAGAGGCATTGATTGCCGTCGCGCAGCGAGGTCTCGACGAGTTGGATCTCAGCCATGACGTGCGACCTCCACGGGCTGCGCGCGCGCCTCGAGCAGACGCGCGACGAACGCCGTGTCGACGCCGCCCGCCTGGAATTCGCGATCGGCGAGCACCGTCGCGTGAAATGGAAGGTTCGTGGCCACGCCGGCGATTCGCGTGCCCGCGATCGCCTGGCGCAGACGCGCCAGCGCGGCCTTGCGGTCGGCGCCGTGCGCGATGATCTTGCCGAGCAGCGAATCGTAGAACGGCGGGACGTGCGAGCCGCCCGCGATGTGCGTGTCGACCCGAATCCCGGCGCCCTGCGGCCACGAAGCGTCGCCGACCCGGCCCGGGCTCGGACGAAAGTCGTGCGCCGGGTCCTCCGCGTTCACGCGACACTCGATGGCGCAGCCCTGCAGCTGGATGTCTGCCTGCTCGAGTCGCAGTCCCTCGCCGTTCGCAATGGCAATCTGCTCGGCAACGAGATCGACTCCCGTGACGGCCTCCGTCACCGGATGCTCCACCTGAATGCGCGCATTCATCTCCAGAAAATAGAAGGACGTCGTCGTGCGGTCCACGAGAAACTCGACGGTGCCGGCGCCGCGATATTTCAGGCGCTCGCCGAAGCGAACCGCGGCTTCGTGCAGCGCGTGGCGCACGGCGTCCGGCAGTGCCGGCGCGGGCGTCTCTTCGATGATCTTCTGGTAGCGCCGCTGAACCGAGCAGTCGCGCTCACCGAGATGGACGACTCGACCGGCACCGTCTCCTAGCACCTGCACTTCGACGTGCCGGCCGCTCGCGATGAACCGTTCCAGATACACGCGCGCGTCGCCGAACGCGGCGCCCGCTTCCGCCGATGCGAGCTCGATTGCGGCAGGCAGGTCCGCCAGCCGCTCGACCCGCTTCATGCCGCGACCGCCGCCGCCTCCAACGGCTTTCACGAGGAGCGGCGCGCCCATGGCACGCGCCAGCGCCACGGCCTCATCGACAGATGCAACCGGGCCGCCGGGCACGACAGGCACGGCTGCTGCTTCGGCTTCCGCGCGTGCGCGCAGCTTGTCGCCCACCGCTTCGATCTGCGCGGCGGTCGGGCCGATGAAGATCACGCCTTCGGCTTCGCACATCCGCGCGAGCGCGGCGCGTTCCGAAAGAAAGCCATAGCCCGGATGGATCGCGTCCGACTGGGTGCCGAGCGCCGCGTGCACGATGGCTTCGACCTTCAGGTAGCTCTCGGTCGGACGCGCCGGGCCGATGCACACGGCACGATCGGCGAGCCGCGCGGGCACGCTGTCGCGATCCGCGTCGGAGACGGCGAGCACCGTCTCGATGCCGAGCGCGCGGCACGTGCGGATGATGCGCGCCGCGATCTCGCCGCGATTGGCGATGAGAATTCGCCGGATCGCCACGCGCTAGCCTGCCTTGCGGACGCGCAGGAGCGTCTCGCCGTACTCCACGAGCGTTGCGTCCCGCGCGAGGATTTCAGTCACGGTACCGCGCACGCCGGCGCGCACGGTGTTCATGAGCTTCATGACCTCGATGATCGCGACGACCGTGTCCTCTTCGACCACGGAGCCGACGTCGACGAAGGGCGGCGCGCCCGGCTTGGGTCGGCGATAGAAGGTGCCGAGCAGCGGCGCGGTCACATCCACGACATTCGGATCGGATGGCGGCGCGAGACTGCTGGGCGGAGCCGCTCCGGCCGCAGGACCGGCAGATGCACCCGCTCCGCCGACGGCGGAAGCCGCATGCGCTGCGCCCGATTGCGCGCCGCCCGCAGCGAGCGCCGGCGCGCTGGAAACGGAATCCACCGCGTGCGGCGCGCCGGCCGCGCCGTTCGCGACGACACCGACACCGCGCCTCAGCGTGAGCTTGATGCCCTCCATCTCCAGCGTGAGCTCATCGAAGCTGGACTGCTCGACGAGCTTCATGATCTCCGCGACATCCGCGGACGTAAGACTCACCGTTGACCTCCGAAAATCGACATCACGTGCGCCAGCGGATCCGGGGCAGGTTTCGCGACCGGCGCCACCTCCTTCGAGGACCACACCGTCTCGGGCCGACTCTGCAGCAACAGAATCGCATTGGTGTCGCGCTCCACGGCCCACTCGATGTCCTGCGGCCGCCCGTAGTGCCGCTCGACTTTGCGCCCGATGGTGCGCAAGGCCTGCAGCTCCTCGTCGCTCAAGCACGGCGCACGCCGCAGACTTTCGTCGACGGGCGTCGCGTCGACGCCGCCGCCAGGTGCGGGCACGTGCTGAACCGCCTTCTCCGAAATCTCGCGCACCGAAATCTCACCGGTGATCTTGCCGACAACCCAGCGATCCGGCGTCACCTCTCCGCCGACCACGGCAGAGCCCAGGCCCCATGCGCCTTCGATCGTGATCACCGACCGATCGCCCGTGAGCGGGCTGCGCGTGAACATGACTCCGGCGGTCCGCGCATTCACCATCTTCTGCACGACCACCGCCATCGCGACACCGTCCTCCGGCAAGCCGCGCTTGCGCCGATACGTCACGGACTCCACCGAGTAGAGGCTCGCCCAGCAGCTCCGCACCTTGTGCAGCGTCTGCTCGAGACTCGTGACCCACAGGTACGTGTCCTGAAGGCCTGCGAAGCTCGCGTCGGCCGCATCTTCGGTCGTCGCCGACGAACGCACGGCGACCGGACTCGACCCGCCGTCGCCACACAAGGCCGCGTGGCTCGCGGACAATTCCTCCAGCACGTCGGCAGGCAGCTCGGCCGCCTCGACACGCGCGCGCATCTCGCTGCAGCACGCGGTGACAGCCGCAAGATCGTCGGGATTCAATGCCTCGATCCGCGAACGCACCGGCGCCTCGCGCTCGAGGGCGCGCACGAAGCGCTCGAACGCGCCCGTCTTCACCACGAACCCGGCAGGCACCGCGATTCCGGCGCGCTGCAGCTCGCCGAGGCTCCCGCCCTTGCCGCCGACATGAGGTCGATCGTTCAGCCCGATATCGGCGAACCAGCCGATGATGTCAGTCACCGAAAAAGCCCTATTGCAGAATCGTCACGATGCCGCGCCCGCCGTCGACGCGAATGCGCTGGCCATCTTTGATACGCGCCGTCGCATTGCCCGTGCCGACGACCGCCGGTAGGCCGTACTCGCGCGCCACGATGGCGGCGTGGCTCATCGAGCCGCCGATATCCGACACCGCCGCGGCGATCTTCTGGAAGATCGGCGCCCACGTCGGATTGGTCACCTGACACACGAGGATGTCGCCCTTGCGCAGGCGCGAGATCTCCTCGACGGACTTCACGACGCATGCGCGCCCTTCCGCCACCCCGCTCGACGCCGCGAAACCGCGCACTTCGTTGCTGCTCTCTTCGCTCCCCGCTGCGAGCCACTGATTGAGGCTTTCGCGCGTGATGCCCCAGAGCATCACGATGGCCGGGTCATCGATCACGTCCGGGACCGGACCGAGCGCCGGAGGCGTGTCGTGCTTGGCCCACTCGGCCAGCGCGGCGCGCCGCTCGGCGACGATCTGCGGCCAGACATCCGGCCCGCGCGGCGGCGAGCCGTTCGACCACGAGGTCATGAGATCGACGATCGCGTTCTCGAGCTCGTAGCGCGTGAGATGGAAGACGTCCTCGGCGTCGGGGAAGAAGCCGTGCTGCGCGAGCAGCGCACCGAACTCGCGAATCTTGTTGAAGAAGAGATTCGTGTACCAGTGTTCGCAGTAGAACTTGTGCCCCTCGACGTACGGGAACACGCGGTGCGCGAGCCCGATCATCTGGTCGTACGCGGCGCGCTCCTCGTCCGTGTTCAAGAGCTCGCGGTAGTCCGCGATGAGCTGGGCCCGCTCCTCGCGCAGCTTCTCGATCGGCCGCTCGAGCGATTCGCCCGCCTTCACGCGGCGGATGTACTCGGGGAGCCCTGCGAAGGGCATCGACAGATCGTCGTTCCACGCACGGTGATAGTGGTAGAACCCGTCGCCGACGTTGATGTTGAACCACGGATCGCGCGAGATCTCGAGCTCCCGCAGCCACTCTTTGCCCGGCTCACCGGCCGCCTCCAGCGAGCGGATGACGTCGTCCGCCGAGACGCCTTCCTTGAAGTTGCCGTCGACGCGCAGCTCGACCGCGCGCCGCGCGAGCCGCCGCAGCTCATCGTCCGGCCGGAAGATCTCGGCCTCGATGCCGGCCACCATGCGGGCGATGGTCTGGTCCGTGATCTCCGGAAAGGCTTTCTTACAGAATGCGAAAAACGTGAGATACGCGCCGTAGCCGAGCAGCAGGAACTCGAAGTGGTGGTGCCACATGCGGAAGTACCCCTCGAGCGTCTTCTGGTACGTCTCGAGGAGGTAGTGGTTCGAGGCCACGCCGCGCCCCGCGTGCACGTGCTCGAGCGGCTCGAACTCGGGCAGCTCGGGCTTCGGTAACGCCTGCGCGTCCCGGATCAGCTTGAGCATCTTCTCGCGCCACTGCGCGTAGAGGCGCTCCCAGTTCTCGTAATAGTAGAAAGCTCTCTTCTGAAACTCCGCGGTGCGGCGCGCGATCTCGGCGGGATCGGTCACGGCATTGCCGCCGATGTAGACCCGGCCGTTGATGATGCGGTGATCGATGCCGAGCGTCGTCGGCAGACAGTGCACGCGCGTGTTCGCGGAGCCGAGCGCGCAGTACGCCGCTTCGGCGGTCACCATGTCGAAGGCCGACATGGGCTCGGGAAAGTGCATGGAGTTGTAGAACCAGAAGCGCTCGTCGTCGCCCTTGCCGAACTGCACGGTATAGGGATAGGCGGCCTGTGCGCGCTCGGTCCCCGGCACGACTTTCAGCGAGCTAGGCAGCGGAAAACCCTGGGATTTCACTGAAGCATTCATGGGCTCACTCCGGATGAACCCGAGAGCGTAGCCGGGCAGGCCCCCGACTGCGAGGCTAACAGCGCAGAAGGTGTAGCTCGTGACTGCAACGCGGCGGTTCGCGCAGGCGGCCGCGGGGCCGGCGCCCCGCGGTCTCGGGCCTTGCAGAAGGTTCGGCCGTCGGCGCACTATCCGGCGCCGAGAGGCAGGTATAAGGACCCCTTATATATGGTCGTCATGACCGAGAGGGCCGCGCGCCAGCACTGGTCCACGGCCGACGTCGACCCGCGACACGCGCTGGCGTACTGGGTCGACACGATCTGCAAGTCGTTCCTCGAAATCGATATCGACAGCCCGGAGCGCGAGCACTTCCACGGCAGCCTCGATCAGTCCGACCTCGGTCCCGCCACGCTCTACCTCGTCGAAGCGAACACGCAGACCGTCCGCCGCACGCCTTCTCGGATCGCGCACAGCCGCTACGCCGGCTACTTCCTGCTGCAGCTTCGCACGGGTCAGCTGCACTTCCAGCAGTACGGGCGCGAGTCGTTCATCCAGCCCGGCGACAGCGTGCTCGTCGATTGCAACGCGCCCTATCGGGTCGAGTGCCTGCCGACGACGCGCACGGTGGCGATCCGCTTTCCGCAGGAATGGTTGAAGAATTGGATCCCCGCGCCCGAGAGTCTCGCGGGCCGTCCGTTCCGCTCAGGTGCCGGCTGGAGCACCGCGCTGTGCGCGGCGCTCGCCAATCTCGACAGCGACGAGGAGCTCGCCCTGCCGCCGGGCGTCGTCGCGGAGCAGATCGCCGCGCTGCTCGCGCTCGCCGCGGGCCCCGAGGTTCATGCCTCGAGCGGCACCGAGAAGCTGCTGAAGCGCATCTTGAGCACGATTCGCGACCGCTGCCACGAGCCCGGCCTGAGTCCGGGTGCGGTGGCGGACATTCACAACATCTCGAAGCGCTACCTGCACTACCTGTTCGCGCAAGCGTCGACGACCTTCGGCAACGAGCTCATGCGCACGCGCCTCGAATCTGCGCGCCGCCTGCTGAGCGACCGGCGCTACGACGCACTCTCCGTGAGCGAAGTGGCCGCGCGCTGCGGCTTCCTGGAACCGAGCCACTTCGCGCGCCGCTTCCGCAAAGCCTTCGGCTTGGGGCCGACGGAGTTTCGCGCCGCGGCCCGCGCGCGCAGCTAGTCGCCGAGTCAGGAGCCGCCGGCGAGGCGCGCGGGCGGCTTGGTCACGCCGACGTTGGGGGGCCACGTGCTCGCCTTCAGCTGGGCGACCTTGCCATCGCGCAGGTAGTACACCACCAAGAATTTCACGGTCGTGAATTCGCCCTGCTTCAGCGGCCCGAACACGAAGTCGGGCCGGTCGCGGGTCGCATGAAAGTCCATGTCGATCTCGGCGAAAATGTGGCTCTCGTCGCGAAGCACGAGCTGCGCGCGGATGATCTCGCGAATGCCGTCGTGGGCCCACGCGAGGAACTTCCGCAGCTCGTCCGCGCCGTGCAGAACGCGCGCGCCGCTCTGGAACACGACGTCCTCCGTGAAGAAGCGGCTCACGAGCGCGGCGTCGTCTCCCGCGTTGAACGCGGCGATGTATTCGTTGTAGTCCATTCTTCGCCTCTGCGTTTCAACCCCAGCGCGAATGCTCGGGCCCGGGCGCGAAGGCTTGCTCGGGCTTTCCGGTGCGACTCACGGCGAGCGCAGCCTGAACTGCGGGGCGCGCGCGAATGCGCTCTAGCCACGCGATGAGACGCGGCGTGCTCGTCGCATTCACGAGCGCCGGCGTCAAGGTCGGCAGTGAGTTGCAGATCGCGAACGCGTCGATATCCGCGAGCGAATAGGCATTTCCGACCAACCAATCGGAGCTTGCGAGCGCGTCCTCGATGCGACGCACTGCAAGCCCAACCTTCCGCTGCGAGTCCTCCAGCAGCTCGGGCGAGTAGCCATCCGTGATGGCGAGCCGCCAGCCCTCCTGCAAAAACGTCATCGGAATACGCGCCAGCACATCCTCGAATGACGCCGCGTTTCGGCCTTTGAAGTGAGGCGCGAGATACGTGTGACATCCGAGCGTGTTTGCGCCCGGCATGAACACTTCGTTGATGAAGCGCGCCCAGGCGAGGATGCGGTTCTGCCCCAGCGGGTCCGCTGGCCGCAGCGGCTTCTCGGGGAATGCGTCCTCGAGATACTCGATCATGAAGAGCGATTCGGTGATCTGCTTGCCGTCATGGAGCAGCACCGGGCCCTCGCCTTCCTGATTGAGCCGTGTTTCTTGGCTGGCGGCCAGGAATCCCGGCCGATATTGCTCGAACGAAAGCACATCCACGTAGCGACTGTGAAACGGCAGTCCCTTCTCGTTGAGCGCGATCAGCGGCTTCAGGTAGCTGCCGTTCGGCTCCCAGTGAATCAACTCGAGCATGTGGGCGACTCCTTCAGGAGCTCTTGCGCTGCAGATGGGCGTAGCGCTGCATCAGCTGGGTGCGACCGTGCTGCAAGCTCCTACGCACGGCCGGACGCTCGTTGATCGTGCGCAGCCACTCCAGCAGATGGGGTGTCTTCGTGTCGTTCGCGACGTCCGCCATCATGCGGGGAAGGCCCGCGAGCATGCTGAAGCCCACGATGTCGGCGAGCGAGTAGCTCTGACCCGCAACCCAGGGGCGCTCGCTCAGAGCGGCCTCGAGTTGCTCGGCGCCGAGCTCGATGCGCCGGCGCGATTCCGCCATCTCCTCCGGCGAAAACGTGCCGTAAATCGCCTTCGACCACGCGATGCGCCGCTCCTTCAGCGGGATGCGCTCGATGCGCGCCTTGAGCTCCTCCGGGTCGCGCTGACGCACGGCCGGCCCGACGAAGAAGCTCCAGCCGAACATGCTGATCGCGGGCCCGACGAACTGATCGAAGAAGCGGCACCACCAGCGCATGCGCCAGCGCTCGAACGGATCGCTCGGGCGCAGCGGCGGCCCGGGGAACGCCGCGTCGATGTACTCCATCATCGCCGTGGATTCGGCGATCAGCGTGCCATCGTGCACCATGCTCGGAATGGTGCCGTTCGGGTTGATCTTCAGATACTCGGGTGTGTGCTGATCGAAGCCGAGCAAATCCACGTACCGACTCTCGAACTCCACGCCTTTCTCGTACGCGGCCATGATCGGCTTGCCCGAGTTGGCGTTCGGTTCCCAGTGATAGATGGTGAGCATGTGTTCCTCGTCGCGATTGCGCGCGAGCCCAGCGGTCGCCGATTTCAGTGGCAGGGTACCTGCAATACGCCGGCCGCACACCTGGCGGGGCGCGTCCGTGAGCGCACGAGTTGTAGCTCGAGCGTGCAAGACCGCTAAACTAGCGCCGATGAGCAAACAGCGAGCCTGCATCCTCACCGCGCTGCTCGTGGCCGCGGGAATCCATGCGGAGACTGTCCACTCCGCAGCGCGCGCCATCACCCCGCGCGGGGAGCTGACTGCCGAGGAAAAATCGAACATTGCGATCTTCGAGGCCTCGAAGTCCTCGGTGGTCTACATCTCCACGCGCGAACGCGTCTACGATGTCTGGACGCGCAACGTGCTGACCGTGCCGCGCGGCACCGGTTCCGGTTTCATCTGGGACGACGACGGCCATGTCGTGACCAATCTGCACGTCATCGAAGGCGCCGCCGAAGCGATCGTGCGGCTCGCGGACGGGCGCGACTATCCCGCCGATCTCGTCGGCACGAGCGAAGGGCACGACATCGCGGTCTTGCGCATCCGGGTGTCCTCGAATCGTCCGCGACCGATTCCGATCGGCACGAGCGGCGATCTGCAGGTCGGACAGAAAGTCTTCGCCATCGGCAATCCGTTCGGTCTCGACTGGTCGCTGACCACCGGCGTCGTCTCGGCGCTCGATCGCTCGCTCGAGGGCGACAACGGCGTGCTCACACAGCACCTCATCCAAACCGACGCCGCCATCAATCCCGGGAACTCCGGCGGGCCGCTGCTCGACAGCGCCGGGCGGCTCATCGGGATGAACACTGCGATCTACAGCCCGTCGGGCGCGAACGCCGGTGTGGGCTTCGCCGTGCCCGTCGACACGATCAATCGCGTCGTGCCGCAGATCATCCAGACGGGTCACTACGCGCCGCCGGGGCTCGGCATCGAGGCGGACGAGCTGCTGAGCCGCGCCATCGCACGGCAGCTCGGGGTCACCGGTGCTGCAATCGCGCGCGTGCAGCCCAACGGCCCCGGCGCGCGCGCCGGTCTGCGCGGCGCTCGCATCGGTCCGCGTGACTCGATCATCCCCGGAGATGTCATCACGGCGGTGAACGGCAAGAAGGTCGACAGCGTCGCGCGCTTGCTCGCGCGGCTCGATGACTACAAACCGGGAGATCGGGTTCGGCTCGAGATCTGGCGCGGCGGCAGGACGCTCGAAGTCACGGCGACTCTCCAGGCCGGGGAATAGGCGCGCGCGCCGAGCGCGAGGCGGCGCGCAACGTCAAAGCTTCGGCGTGACCACCGCGAAGCGCTCCTGCTGCGCTTGGTGCTCGACGTCGTAGCGCGCGGTCGGAAACGCCCGCAGCCTTTCGCGCGGAATGGGGCTGCCGCAGATGAGGCATACCCCGTACGTGCCCGCATCCATTCGCGCGAGCGCGTCGCGCACTTCGCGCAGCTCCGCCGAATCGCGCTCACGCTCCGCATTCACGCCGTCCCGCTCGGTGTCGGCGACGGCGGCATCGCCGGCATCTGGAACTTCGCCGGCCAGACGCTCGAACGTCTCGCTCGAGGCCCGCTCGCGGCCGGCTTCGAGCTCGGCAATCAGCTCACGCTCGCGCTTTTGCAGCTGAGCCCTGAACTCCAGTAGATCCTCGGCACTGAGGCCTGATTCCATCATGCTCTCCATCGGGTGTGCATCCGCTTCAGCGAAGCAAAGCGCGTTCCGACGGAAACTCACAGCGCAGGACGCCATGCGCGCGCACACTTTCCGCAATTGATCCACGGCAAAGACGTCGCGGCGCGCACGGTGATACGGTTCGCCGCCCGCCGCTGCCGAAAGAACGTTCATGCTGTCGCCTTCTGCGAATCAATCTCTCGAAGAGCGCCAGGTTCTCGCGCCTGCAAACGAGGTGCGCGCTCACGGTGGATCGCGGCGCAGGCCCAAGCGCATTCTCGTCGCGGACGACAACCGCGATGCCGCCGAAAGCTGCGCGTTGCTGCTTCGCATGGACGGACACGAAGTGGTCTCCGCGTGCGACGGCGCGAGCGCCTGGGATTGCTTCCAACGATTCGAACCGGATGTCGCGATTCTCGACATCGCCATGCCGTCGATGAGTGGGCACGAGCTGGCGCGTTGCATCCGACGCAGCCGCGAGCACCGGCGGGTGCTGCTGATCGCGATCTCCGGATGGGTGCGCGCCAGCGATCGCGACCGCTGCTTCGAAGCGGGGTTCGATCACTATCTCGCGAAGCCCGTCGACTACGAAGAGCTGAATCGCTTGCTTTAGAAACGCTCGCTCCAGAACAAGAAAGGGGATGTGGGCATGAGCAATAACCTGTTCGTCGCGTTCGACGCGCGCGACCCTGTGCGCGAACCTTCCCTCGTGCTCGCGGCCATCGAGGAGCTCGGGCAGGCGGTGCGGCTGTTCAGCACGTTCTGGTACGTGCGTTCGCGTTTCACGGCGGCGGAAGCGGCGCGACGGTTGTGGGACATCATGCAGCCGGAGGACGCGTTGGTCGTCGTCGACGCATCGAGCGAGGAAGTGGCGGCCTTGAACGTGGACGATGCGTCGATCGAGTGGATGCAGAAGCGCTGGCGCCTGGGACTCGAGACGCCTGCGCACGCGCGTGCGTTCGAGTTTTCTCGGACCGCGGAGCGCACTGAGCCTTCGAAACTCAGCGCGCCCCGCTGCCCCGTGCCGCGCCTGTTCGGCGCTAGCACGCCCTGATCTATTGGAAAAGATCACCTGCGGCGATTTTTTCGAGACCCTACAAGTCGGCCGGCGGCAAAAAGCGTGGTTTTTGCCGCCTACCCCGCGCGTCGCTGCGCCCGGGCGCCCAAGCTCTCAGTTGGTTCAGAATGCGGCGCCAACTACTCGGTACGGACTTCCTCCGCGATGAGCGTCTGGCCGGAGAGTGTGCCGCGTACTTTGACCTTCTGGTTCGCGCCGCCCGCGAAGAATTTGAGCGCGCCGAGTAAGCCGCCGCGCGAGTAGCGTGTCTGCGGCGTCGTCAGCACGCGCACGCCGAGCACTCTGAAGCTCGGCGCCGCGAGATCGGTGGCCACGCCCTCCAGGTAGTACGACGTCGCTCCATCCGCACGCTTCACCGCGACGGCCTGACGCACGCCGCCCGATGCGGCCCCGCCTCGAATCTCCACGAGATCGCCCACGTGCAGCGCCGCGGCCCCGAACGGCCGCACGTTCTGGTTCGACTGATCGTCGAACGCCGTGACATCGGTCGTGGCGAAGTCGACTCCCAGCACGCGTAGCGTTCCGTTCGCGATCGACTCGATCGCACCGAGCACGCCCACCTGACCTGACGAAGTCGCAACGACTTCGCTCGCGACCAGCACACCCGCGTCGTCGAACGTGCCGCGCACGACCACAGGGAGATTCGGACCGAGCGTCTGGCCTTGCAACGTGAACACCGTGTTGCCGTCCGTGACGATGCGCTGGCTCTCGATCGTGAAGTCCGCCGCCGAGTTGAACGTCGTGATCAACCCTTCGACTTCCCCGAGCTCGTCCGCCGCACCGCCGATGCCGCTCAAGACTTCGAGGCTGGTCGCATGAAGCGTCGTCTGCAGCAGCGGAATGTTCCCCTGCACCGTGACGATCGCGCCGTTCACGAGCCCATCCATCTCGCCAACGGCCCCGTACTGCACGGTCTGCGAGTTGATCCTGAAGGTATGCGCGCTGCGATCGAGTCCTTGCACGATCCCGGTGAGCCGCAGGCTCTGCAGCCCGATCGCGAGGTCCACGCGTGTCGCCTCGATCTCACCCGCGGCATTCGGGAATCCACTGATGCGCACGTTGATCCCCGGCACGATCCCGAGCAGGCCGCCGAGACCTCCGAGATTCAGCGCCTGATCGAGGAACGTACTGGGCAGCAGCCGTATGCGCTGACCGAGCACAACGAGCGTGCCGCCCGCGAGATCCACCTGCGCAAGTGGCCCCACGACCGCACTGGTCGCGGACACTTCGCGCGCCGCGCCCTGCGTCGCTTCGGCATTCACGTCGCCCTTGACTGTGACCACCTGGCCGATATGCAGTCCCGACTCCGAGCCCGGCTTGCCGTCGATCCGGATGTTGGCGCCCGAGATGTCGTACTCGACGCCATTCACGAAGATGCTGCCGAACTGGGTGATGTGACCGCGCGCCGTCATGCGGTACGCGAGACCCGAGCCCTGGATACCGGCGATGGACGTGTCGTCGCTCGCCGTGAACAGTAAGCACACGAGCGCCGCGCCGAGCAGGCCTGCAATGCGCATCGTTCGTACCGCGTGAGAGATGATCATAGGTTCCTCACTGTCGTCCATCAGTCCTGAATGTGATACAGCCCGGCGCCGAGGCGCAGCGTCTTGGCGGTGCGCCTGACCGCTGCTTCGGGCACCTCGTGCGCGCTGAGCCAGGCGTCGACGCGCTCGAGAAAGCTCTGACCCTCCTTCTCGAGGAAGCGCCGAAATTCGGGCAGCGCAGCGGCGTCGACGTGCGCGTTCACGGCCGCGCGCTCGAAGCGCGCGGGCGTGCGCGCATCACGCATCATGTTGTGAGCGTAGGTGGCGGCGATGTCGGCGAGCACCGTGCCCCACAGGCGCACGAGCTGCTCGTCGATGGCATGCGGGATGTAGTTGCGCGCGAGCGCTTCGAGCCGGCCGTCCGCGCGAATGCGCGCCGCGCCGGCATCGACCAGCTCCTTCAGCAACGTGGACGGGCGCACGTCGCCGGCACCGCAGCGGCGCAGCAGCGACTCGAACGTCGCGCCCGCGCCTTCGAGCGGGAGCAACGCGGGCTTGCCCTGCTCGTCCAGAAAATCCGGATGCAAGTGCCACGCCGTCAACACGAGGCTCCCTTTCGAAACATATCCCGCGAGAGGCCCGGGCGCGCGCGCGAGCTGCTCGCGCTGCTTGCGCACGTCGCGACGCGCGAGCCCGGTCAGCACGGCGGTGCGCGATACGTTCGTCGGACGGCCGCGTTTACCGAACCGCTCGCTCGCCACTTCGACATAGGTGCTCTTCGCGAGCTCAGAGAATTCTTTCCAAGTGACTCCGCACCGGAGCAGCACGTGTATGGCAGGTTTCAGCCACTGGCGCGTCGCGGCCAGCACCTGAGTGGAATTCGCGGATGTCATGGATACGGTGTATCACACGCCGTACATGGGCACCGATCGCCGCTCGTGTAGCTCTGAATGGTGCGCACCAGCGTTGCGGGATCGGCCGGCTTCATCATGTAGTGATCGAAGCCGGCTTCGGCCGCGCTGTGCCGGTCTTGCGCAGTGGTGCGCCCGGTCAGTGCGATCAGGAGCGGACGCGAGCTCCAGTCCTGCTCGCGAATGCGCCGCGCGACCGCAAGGCCGTCGACTTTCGGCATCAGCAGATCGATCAGGCAGATGTCGGGATGCCAGCTTTCCGCGACGGCCAACGCTTCCTCGCCATCCATGGCGATAGCCGTTTCAATGCCGGCAATCGCGAGCAGCATCGCGAGACTCTTTGCCGCATCGGCGTAGTCATCAGCGATGAGGACACGAGTGGTGTTGGGGTTGGCGCGGCGCCGTGCGGCGTACACGCTGTGTGGGGAGCTGGCGTCGTCCGGGTGGTCGTTCTCGAGTTGCGTCCAGTGCATCAGTTGCATCCCACAGTCCATTGAGGACCCCCTCGCGGCGCTATGGTGCCACATATGAGACCAGCGTTCCCACATGAGCAACCTGTCTGTCATTTGCAACAGGCCAAGAACGCGCATCGCACTGCGGTGTATCGGCAACAGACACGCAACCATCAGCTTGGCTGTGCGCATCCGGAACGCGGTTGGCTGCCCGTGACCGGCGGCCGGCCGATGCTCCTGACGCGCTACGTAGAGGTCCAGGCGCGCAGGAACTCCTCGCGGTGCGCCGCTTCGCTGCCGCGATATCGTGATGAGAAGTGAAACGGCTCGGCGCGCTTTACCTGCGCGCGCCGCGCGATCTCGCCCGCCTGCATCGTGGTGAGGTGCGCTTTGCGCGCGGCGAGCTCGGCGTCGGCCTCGAGGAACACGGCTTCGATGAACAGCAGGTCCGCGTCGCGCACGAAGTCGACGACGCGCTCGAGATTGCGTTCGTGCCCGCCGATGTCCGTCACGTAACAGAGCTTCTTGCCGGGCACGAACTCGAGGATGTCGCGCTTCAGCTCGCCGAGCGGCAGCACTTCTTCACGCGCACCCTCGCGAGTGCGCCACCTGATGTGAATCGGCGTGTCATCCGGCGCGCCGGCGCGCACCTGCCGCTTCAGCTCCGTGAGCCAGGGGCCGCTTGGCAAGCGGCGGGCCTCGAGGCGGCTCTTCCACACGTTGATGTGCGTGCCCTCCTCGAACGAGAACGCCAGCGACACGATATCGTGATGTTCCAGCGCACGCGCACGCACGCGGAACTGCGGGTCTTCCAGCAGCACGCCGTCTGTCGCGCGCTCCACGGGCAGAGGCTCGCGCTGGAATCGAGCACGGCTCCTGAACTGGGCGCGCGCAACGCGTCCGTCCGACTGCAGCTCGCGAGCCTCCACGACGAAATCCGTCGCGTAGTTCTGCACGAGATTCCACGTGTATGCGGCGAGCTTGTGCTCGACGCGGTCGATGAAGCCCTCCGGGCCGTACATGCGCACGCCGGTATCGCGCCCGAGGCAGACGCGCAGCAGATGATCGAAGCCGGCGAAGTGGTCCATGTGGGTATGGCTGACGAACACGTCGCTCACCCGCAGCAGCATGCGGGTGGGCAGCGCGGCGACGTCCCCGATGTCGAACAGCAGCGCGCGGCGCTGGAAGGGCAGATCGACGCAAAGGCCTGGGTCTCCCCAGACACCGTTGACCAGCCGGGCCGTGTAGATGGAGCGCACGCGATGTCCTACAGACGAGCGGCCGTTGCCTGCCGGGACGCAAAATGGAACTCTACGCCTCGAAGCGCAACCTGAACGGCGTTACGGTAAGCACGAAACCTGCATCGCAAACGATGGTAGCCCACGCGAAGCTCGATCCCCCAGCGGGATCCGAAAAGCGGCACGACTGGTCACTGCAGGATCTCGCCTTCGAGCACATCGATCGCAACCGCGTGCGCGAGGACGAGACGCTCTTCTACATGCTCGTCTCGGCATCGTTCATCGAGTCGGGCTCCGAGCTCTACACGCGCAATCTCATCGAGCACTACAGTGCGTTCCCCGTCGTGCAGCGCTGGCTCGCGGAGTCCTGGGAACGCGAGGAGCTGCGCCACGGCAGCGGGCTCGCCGCATACGTCCGCGCGGTCTGGCCGGAGTACGACTGGGATGCGGCGTTCCGCGCCTTCTTCGACGACTATCGGCGGCTCTGCAACGCGGAGCACCTGGAAGCCGATCGTGCGCTCGAGCTCGCCGCGCGCTGCACCATCGAGATGGGCACGGCAAGCTACTACCGCATGCTGCACGAGGCGGTGAGCGAGCCGGTGCTACGCGAGCTGCTCGATCACATCAGGCGCGACGAAGTGCGGCACTTCAAGCATTTCTATCGCTACTTGCGCACGATGCGAGGCGAGCGTGGCGTGAGCCGCTTGCGGCTCGCCCGCTGCGTGCTGCAGCGGACGTTCGAGATGACCCGCGATGATGGCTGGCAGGCCTTTCTGCACGCCTACCGCTTTCGCAACGGGGGCCGCACGCCTACTCGCGCCGAGTACCGCGCATGGCGCAAGAAGGTTCGCGAGATCGCGCGCGCGCACTTTCCGAGTCGGATGGCGGCGGAGATGCTGATCACGCCGCTCGATCTGCCGGTCGTGCTGCGTCGTTGCGCTACAGGAGTCGCCGCGGCGGTACTTCGTCGGACGTTGTGAGATCGAGGGTACGCTGCGCTCCGGTCGCATCGTCTCGTGAATCCACGAAATCCGCCGAGGTCAGGTGCAGTGACGGCCACCAGAGCCGCGATTCGCTCGTGCCGCGCCACATCTGCATCGCGGGCATGTATTCCGCGAACGGCGCATCGTTCAGGTACATGATCGGGCCCGAAAGCGTGAGGATCTGCACCGGCTCGGAGATCGGCGAGGGATCGCGAATCAGGCCGAACAGCAGCCGGAAATTCCCCTCGAAGAGAATCCACTGGTAGTCCACCGAGCGACGCACCCAGCAGCCGGCGGAGTACGTCGCGACGACGCCGAGATCGACGCGATCCCACACCGTGCCGCCGAAGATGCGCACGTGAGGAACACCCAACGAGAGATCCGGCGCGCCCGCCGCGCCACTCAAGGTCAGCTGAATCATGGAGGCCGCCAGCCGAAGGGAACCCGCCCGGCGCGCAGCGCAGCAAGAAGGGTGCCCAGACCTATGTCCGACTCCGGACATAACGGGACACGAGATGGGATTGAGCGCGTCGCGCGCGCTCAGCCGCCGAGTTTCGCGAGTTGCTCGCGCACTTCCGTCATGTCGAGAGAAGGCGGCGCGTACTGCACGACCACTCGCAGCGAGCGGCGCTCCCGCTCCTTGTCGCCTTCTGCGTGCGCGATAAGCGCATCCTCATAGTAGAAGCGGCCGCGCAGCTCGCTGGATGCGGAGGCAAAGAGCGGGCTCGACATTGCAGTCGCCAGCTGCTGCTTGGCTGCGTCCAAGCGTCTGAAGAACGACGGCAAAGACACGAAGGTGGCGATGGCCACGAGGCGCGTTTCGAGCGACACCGGGATGCCGCGAATCTGCTCCGCATCGTGCTGCGGACCGAGCAAGCTCAGCGCCCGGTCGATGTGACCGATGCCCTCGTTGACGAGCTTGATCTTCTGCCAGGGTAGACCGCCGTCGCGCGCCTGCATGGCGAATGTCGTGCCGTAGTACGCCATGAAGAGCGGATTCGAGCTGTCCTCATCCAGGAGGCGTTTGAACGCGGCTTGCGCGGGCCCAACGGCTGCGGCACTGCCGGCACGCGCTTGCTCGAAAGTCTGCGCCGCTTGCAAAAATCGCGTCGTGATCTCCGCGTTCGGCGTGTTCTCACCGGCCGCATCGACCGGCGCCGCGGCGCTCAGCCACGACACGAAAACGACAACCCATAGCAGCGGACGCCACACACGCAAATCCATCGTTGATCCTCGAAATCGCGAGCCTATGCGGACAGTTGACGCAGGCGATCGTTCCTGGAGAGACATACAATGTTGCAATGGAAACACTATCAGACGACGACGTGCGGATCTGTGTGCGAGTTCTACGCGCAATCGACGCCGATCGTTCGCACCTCACCCGCCTCACCCGGGAACAGCGTCGCGAGTTGCTGACACTGGCCGGACTCGTCGCGAAGCCCGAGCGCCACAATCTCGTGCGGATGGCCAAGGCGTTCCGTCGCGCCGATCGCGCGGCCGCGCAGGAACGCGATCGCAAGGCCATCGAGCAGGCCGGACTGCGCATCCAGCGCCGCGCGGCGGAGTACACGCCGCTCTGGTTGGAGCCGCCAAAACCCGAAGACCTCGAGGACCGTCCGCAGCTCCAACGGGAGCGCGCCTGCTACATCTGCAAGCGCCCTTTCACGACCGTGCATCGCTACTACGACTCGATGTGCCAGGAGTGCGGCGATTTCAATTACGCGAAGCGCGCGCAGACAGCGGATCTGACGGGTCGGTACGCACTGGTCACCGGCGCACGAGTGAAGATCGGTTACCAGGCCGCGCTGAAACTCCTCCGCGCCGGCGCACACGTCGTCGTCACGACGCGCTTCCCGATCGATGCGGCCGACCGCTATGCTCGCGAACCGGACTTCGCCGACTTTCGCGAACGGCTGCAGATTCACGGCGTCGACTTGCGACACACGCCCAGCGTGGAAATCTTCACGCGCTTTCTGCTCGAGCGTCTGCCGCGCCTCGATTACATCCTGAACAATGCCTGCCAAACGGTACGGCGGCCGGCCGGCTTCTTTCAGCATCTGCTCGCGCGCGAGGCCGAGGCAGTGTCCCGGCTTCCGGAAGCCCTGCGCGCGCCGCTCGCGAGCCATGAGGAGTTGAAGCGAGCCCTGGCCGCATCGCCCGAACACGCCGCCGGCGCGCTGCTCGCGCCGGATGCGCGCGCGCACGCCGAAGGTCTTCTGCACAGCGCCGCGCTCTCGCAGCGGCGCTACCTCGACGAAGATTATCGCGATGGCGAGGCGCTGTTTCCGGCACATCGCTACGACGAGGACCGGCAACAGGTCGACCTGCGCGAGATCAACAGCTGGCGCCTGCGCCTGCACGAAGTGGCAACGCCCGAGCTACTCGAAGTGCAACTCGTGAATGCGATCGCACCGTACATTCTCAACGCGCGCCTCAAGCCGCTGATGGTGCGAACGCCCGGGCGTCACAAGCACATCGTCAACGTGAGTGCGATGGAGGGCCAGTTCTATCGCGCCACCAAGACCGACAAACACCCGCACACGAACATGGCGAAGGCGGCGCTCAACATGATGACGCGCACCAGCGCGCCGGATTACGTACAGGACGGCATCCACATGAATGCCGTCGACACGGGCTGGGTGACCGACGAAGACCCTGCCGTACACGCCGCCCGCAAGGCCGAGCTCGGTTTCGCGCCGCCGCTCGACATCATCGACGGCGCGGCGCGCATCGTCGACCCCCTCTTTGTGGGCGAATTGACCGGCGTGCACGTATGGGGCCAGTTCCTCAAGGACTACAAGCCGGCGCCGTGGTAACGCACACCTGAAGCTTCGGCTCGCAATTGGCCTTGCGAGTCGTGTTCATGGGAGTCCAGAATCCTGACCCCTTCCGGACTCCCCCATGCACGATCTCACGGTGCCCACCGCGGCAAACGAGGAGGAACTACTCGTCAGGGAATTGGCAGAGTGCCGAGCTGAATGCGAGCGGCTGCGGCTCGTCATGGACAACGCGCCGGTGCTGCTGGCGTACGTCGACGACCAGCATCGCTATCGGTACGTGAACGCGGCGTACGCGCGGCGTTTCGGCGGCACGGCCGAGGTTCTCGGTCAGACCGTCGAGAGCCTGCTCGGCGGCAAGCTCTGGAGCGAGATCCAGCCCTATCGCGATCGCGTTCTCGCGGGCGAGCAGCTCGAGTACGAAGTGGATGTCGAGCGTCCCTCGGGTGAGCGGCAGCGCATGTACTGCCTGCTGAGCCCGGCGCGTACGCCCGCCGGCCGTGTCGCAGGCTATGTCGTCGCCATCACGGATGTGACCGATCGGCAGCGCGTTGCCGAGGCGCGCGATCTGCTCGCGGCCATCGTCGACTCGTCGGACGATGCCATCGTCAGCATGACGCTCGACGGCCGCGTCACATCCTGGAATCCCGGCGCGACGCAGCTCTTCGGCTACACGGCCCAAGAGATGCTCGGCCACCCTGCCCTGTGCCTGAGCCCGCCGCCGGAAGAGCACGGCGTGCTCGATCGGATCAACCGGGGCGAACGCATTCGCCATCACGAGACGGTTCGCTACACGCAGGACGGGCGACGTCTCGACATCTCGCTTAGCGCGGCGCCGATGCGCGATCACACGGGGCGCGTGGTGGGCGTCGCACAGGTGGCGCGCGACATCACCGAGAGCAAGCAAGCCGAGGCAGAGATCAAGCGCAGCCAGGAAGCGCTGCGCGAGGCGGATCGTCGCAAGGACGAATTCCTCGCCTTGCTCGCGCACGAGCTGCGCAATCCACTCGCACCTCTCGTCAACGCCGTCGAGTTGCTGCGGCCGGCAGCGAATGCGGATTCAGGCCTACGCCGGATCCGCGACATGATGTCGCGCCAGCTCACGCAGCTCCAACGTCTGGTCGACGACCTGCTCGACGTCAGCCGCATCTCGCGCGGCTGCTTCGAGCTGCGTCACGCGCCGGTCCCGCTGGCGCGCGCGCTCGAATCCGCAGTCGAGAGCTGCCAGAGCCTCATCACCGCGCGCCGCCACACGCTCGCGATCGACGTTCCGGCCGAGCCCGTTCTCGTCGAAGGCGATTTCGCGCGGCTCGCGCAAGTGTTCGCGAACCTCATCTCGAACAGCGTGAAGTACACCGAGCCCGGCGGACGCATCGAGGTGTCGATCCGCAAGGACGCGTCGCAGGCGGTCGTGAGCGTGCGGGACAACGGGATCGGCATCCCCCTCGACGCCCTCGGCACGGTGTTCGACATGTTCTCGCAGGTGGAGGCGCATCGGCTGCACGCCCGCGGCGGCCTCGGCATCGGCCTCGCGCTGGTGCGCAGTCTGGTCGAGATGCACGGCGGAACCGTCGAAGTGCACAGCGAGGGGCCCGGGAAAGGCAGCACCTTCACCGTGCGCCTGCCCTTGCTGCGCGCGCTCGTCTCGGTACACGGATCGCCGCAGGACCCGAGCGAGCCGGTCGAGGAGCATGCGCGTCGCATCCTGATCGCCGACGACAATGTGGATGCCGCCGCCTCGCTGGCGCTGCTACTGCAGATGCAGGGGCACGAGACGCGGACCGCGCACAACGGGCGGCAAGCCGTGGAGCTCGCCGAGCTCTTCCAGCCGGACATCATCTTCATGGACCTCGGCATGCCGCAGATCGACGGCATCGAGGCCACGCGCCAGATCCGAGCCCAGCCGTGGGGTCGAGCCATGATCATCGTTGCGCTGACCGGCTGGGGGCAGGAGCGCGACCGGCGTCAGACTCGCGAAGTCGGCATGGATCTGCACCTCGTGAAGCCGATCAACCTGGAGGGCATCGCCGCGGTTCTCGCACACTCCTGACGTTGCGAGGGCAGTAAATACAATCGGTTATACGCCCGCGGCGCGACGGGCCCATCACGCTGCGAACGCCGCGCGCGTGAATCGCTCGCACGACGAGCTTCCCAATTAGTATCTGCGCGAACCTGCAGCAGGGGGGTGGGGGAATGCTCGAGGCGGTATGGCGCGCGACTGCCAGCGCTGCATTGATACTCGGTGGCACGTGCGTCTGGGCACAGCAGGTGGCCGATCCCGGATTCAAGAGCGTCGGGCGTGGCGCCCCGCTCGCCGCGGACCTGCGGACGTACGAGCCGGTCGGCGCAAGCCTCATCGGGCAGTTCGACGCCCCGGCCTCCGCGAAGACGTTCGTCGGCCTCTCGCGCGACGGCACGCCTCCTCCCGGCATCAAGCCCCTGCCCGTCGATCTCTTCACCACCAAGGATTTCTACAAGGACAAGGCGCTGTGGATGGACCCGCGCTACTACCGCTGCAACAGCTCCGCGGCCATCGAGGAGATGTGGGGCGCGAACGGCGATCGGCTCATCGGCCCAAGCGGCGCCGCCTCCGCGCCGTGGGGTCGCTGCGATCGCGACTATCCGCGCGCGGCCATCGTGAGCCCCTACAAGTTCAAGACGGCACAGGAGCACTACGAGGCGCTGCTGGCCGAGACGCGCAAGCGCGGCGGCCCAACCCAGCACACATACGCGACGGTTCCCGGCGAATGGACCGGCCGCTACATGCATCCCGGCTTCACGCCGGGTAACGCGTACTGGTATCGCATGCGGCACAACCAGGTGCCGACGATCCTCTCCTTGCTGACGCCCGAATACCAGAAGCGCATGGTCCAGCAGGAATTTCACGAGGGCAACACGAACGCCGCGCAGTGGCCCTCGCAGTACTGCTGGCCGGAAGGCTTCATGCGGCGCTGGCACGAGTACGCGACGTGGGAATGGGACATCACCGTCACGCCCTCACTCGTGCAGATTCTCGCCGGTGTCGCCCGCAACTTCATCACGAACATTCACATCGGACGCGAGTTCAAGATGGACGGCGCGGTGCCGCGCCTCGGCGCCGACGTGCCGCGCTGGTACGGCGAGACGATCGGCTTCTGGGACCACGACACCCTCATCACGTGGACCTCGAACATCCAGGGGTGGACCGTGCACGGCGCGTTCGAGTACTCGAACAAGATGCAGACGATCGAGATCTACTCGCCGAACCACGATGCCAACGGCAAGTTCATCGGGCTCAATCACGAGGCGATCTTCTATGACCCCGAGGCGCTCGTGGAGCCGATCCGCATCGTGCGCAACTACATCAAGACGAGCGGCTACGAGCAGGGCGATCCGTACGTCTACATCGAGTGCAACCAGACGATCTTTCCGATCAACGGCAGGATGTCGCCGGTCGTGCCGGGCTCGGTGATCGAGTACCGCGTGCCCGACATGTTCGGCCGCCCGTGGGCGCAGATCTGGGAACAGTATTTCGAGAAGGGCATGCAGCGGCCCGCGGACGAAGACATCTTCAGCTTCAAATGAGGGGACTATGACGACAGCAAGAGGTACGGTCATCGGCGTAGCTCTCGCGGCGGCGGCGGCCGCGACGCTCGGCGCTCTGCCCGCTCGCGCGCACCATTCGTTCGCGGCCTACGACATGGAGAAGACGAAGGTGTTCACCGGCGTCGTCACGCGCATCAACCCCGACGCAAATCATCTGCAGATCTTCTTCGCGCCGATGAACGACGAACGCAAGAATGTGATTCGCGGCGAGGACGGCAAGCCCATCATCTGGGCCGTCGAGATGATGGGCTCGGCGCAGTCCGCGGCGGAAGGGATTTCCGTCAACACGTTCCCGCCGGGCACGATCTTCAGCATCGGCTTGCATCCGCTGCGCGATGGCCAGCATGCCGGCACGCGCGGCCGCGGCGGCACGATCTACAAGTGCCCGCCGAAGACGCCGCCGGCGCCCGGCAAGCATTGCGACTCGGTCCCCGGCAACACGGCGTACGGAACCGGCGGCCTGCCGCAGCCGAAGGAGTAAGCGCGCGTGCGCGAGCTCGCGGAGTGGCTGCAGGGGACGCGTGTCAGCGTCGGCATCCAGGCGTCGCAATGGATGGTGCCGCTGCTGCAATCGATCCACATCCTGACCATCGGCGTCGTGTTCGTCTCGAGCCTGATGATCGCCCTGCGCGTTCTCGGAAGAATGCGCGTCGACGAGCCCTTCGACGCGGTGTGGCGGCGCTTCGCGCCCTGGATGTGGAACGGCCTCGCAGTCATGACGCTCACGGGGTTGCTGCTCGTGCTCGCCGAGCCGGTCCGCGAGGTCACGACCCTGTCCTTCTGGGTGAAGATGACGCTCGTTTCCGTCGCGGTGAGCAGCACGGCGCTCTTCGGGCGCGCGGTGCGCGCGGCGGCGGCCGGCGCGGGTCCGGTGCAGTTTTCGGCGGCTGCCAAGAGCGGCGCGCTCGCGCTCATCATCGTGTGGCTCGCGATCATCTTCCTGGGTCGGGCCATCGCCTACGACACTGAAGTGTGGGGCTCCCTGTCGCTGCACGCGTGAGCGAAACAATGGACATCGCAAGCATCATCCAGAGCATCCAGGCCTCCGGACCGGCCGAGTGGATGCGCACGTCGGTGAAGGCCATGCCGATCGTCGAGGCGCTGCACGTGCTCGCGGCGGCCACGGTCTTCGGCACCATTTTCATCGTCGATCTGCGCCTCCTCGGCTTCCCGAACACGCAGCGACCGTTCACGCGCATCTCGCACGAGATGCTGCGGCTCACGTGGCTTGCGTTCGTCATCGCGCTGATCGCCGGGTCGCTCATGTTTGCGGCCAATGCGAACACGTACTACGAGAACACGGCCTTCCGTCTGAAGATGCTCGCGCTGCTCGGGGCCGGCGTGAACATGGCGATCTTCCAAGGCATCACCTCTCGCGCGGTGAGCACGTGGGATCAGAACGTGGCGCCGCCGCTTGCGGCCCGGCTCGCCGGTGCTTTCTCGATCCTGCTGTGGATCACGGTGATCTTCCTGGCTCGCTGGATCGGATTCACGAAGGGCTACAACTTCTCCGTGCCGGATGACGTGAACTTCCAGTTCGGAACCCCATGACCGCACGGCAACCGCGCGCCGCGGCGGCAGGCCGCGCACGATCGACAAGCTGCGAGCGTTCGCGAGGACTCGCGCGCCGCGCGTTCCTGCAATGGCTGGGTGGCAGCGCCCTCCTCGCCGGCAGCGAACCGTTCCGGAGCGTGCTCGCCATGCCGAGTGCGCCCGCTGAAGAGCGCGCACTCGCCGCGGCAAGCGAGGCGCTCGACATCGCGGACCTCCACGCCGCCGCGCGACGCGTTCTGCCGCCGGCGCATTGGGGCTACCTGCAAAGCGGCGTCGATGGCGATGCGACGGTGCGCGCGAACGAGGCGGCCTACGGCCGCTATCAGCTGCGACCGCGACGCCTCGTCGATGTGAGTCGGATCGATCTCGGCACGGAGGTCCTCGGAACGCGCGTCGCCTCGCCCGTCTTCTACTGCCCGATCGGCAGCATGCGCGCGCTGCATCCGGAAGGCGAAGTCGCAGTCGCGCGGGCCGCGAAGGCGAAAGATGCTCTGCAGATTCTCTCGACGCAGGCGTCGCTCCCGATCGAAGACGTCGCCGCGGCGCGCGGCGCACCGGTGTGGTTTCAGCTCTACACGACCAATCGCCTCGACGCGATGAAGGCGATGTTGAAGCGCGCCGAGTCGGCCGGATGCCCCGTCGTGGCGGTGACCGTCGACACGCCGGCCGGGCGCAACACGGTGACTGCCGCAAAGCTTCGTCGCGAGGACACGCGTAACTGCAGCGCGTGTCACACGGTGGACGAGCGCGGGATTCCGCGCCCGTCGCTCGCCTCGAAACCGATGTTCGCCGGCATCGAAACACAAGGGCTCGCGCTCACCTCCGCGTCTCTCACGTGGGACTTCATCAAGCAACTGCGCGACAGCACGCGCATGAAGATCGTGCTGAAGGGCATCGAAACGCGCGAAGACGCGGCGCTCGCCGTCAAGCACGGCGTCGACGGTCTCATCGTGTCGAATCACGGTGGGCGCGCGATGGAGACCGGCCGCGGCACCCTCGAAGCGTTGCCGGAAGTCGTGGCGGGCGCGGCGCGCCGCATCCCCGTGCTCATCGACGGCGGCGTACGGCGAGGCACGGACGTTTACAAGGCACTGGCGCTCGGCGCGGCGGGCGTGGGAATCGGGCGGCCCCACGCGTGGGGTCTCGCTGCTTTCGGGCACGAGGGCGCCGAGCGCGCGCTCGACATCCTCAATCTGGAGCTGCGGCTCGCGATGGCGGGCTGCGGCGCTCGCTCGGTCCGGGAAATCTCGCGCGCGTCCCTCGTCGAGTCCGCACGACCTTTATAGGCCGCGCGACGCGTTGGCGAACCTCTGATCTCGTGCGGCGCCAGCAGACGCCGCATGGGACCCTTGTCGAAACCCGAGCGTCCTCAGGCGCCGCCCCGCAGACGCGCACGGGACCGACTCAGAGGTTCGTTATGCGCCGCCCTCCGCCGAAGCGGGCGCGGCCGGCGGCGGCGACGGCGTCCCGATGGAGTCGTTCGCGCCGACCAGCGCTCGCACGCGCCGATACACGAAGCGCAGGAACAGCAGCGTGCAGATCGCCTCGCCGAAGGTTGCAAGGAACGCGAGCGCCGGGTTCATTCGGTCTGCGCGCGCATGGAACTTCGCCACGGCGCGCTCGCGCGCAATCTCGATGCTGTCGTAGAACGTCGGGATCACGAGCAGCGTGAGCAACGTCGAGGTGACCGTCCCGCCGATGATCGCGACCGCCATCGGCCGATAGAACTCACCGCCCTCGCCCAGAGCGATCGCAACCGGCATCATGCCCGCGATCAGCGCGAAGGTGGTCATGAGAATGGGCCGCAGGCGCGTGCGTCCCGCGTGCATCAGCGCTTCCTCGCGATCGACGCCGCGCGCCTCTTCTTTGCGCGCACAGTCGAGCAGCAGGATCGCGTTCTTCGCCACGAGCCCCATGAGCATGATGATGCCGATGAAGCTCATGAGATTGAGCGTTCCGCGCGTCAGCAGGAGCGCCGTCACGACACCGATGAGCGACAGCGGCAGCGACATCATCACCGGCACGGGCGCCGTGAACGAGCCGAACTGCATCACGAGCACGAGGTACATGACCGCGATGCCCATGATCAGCGCGGCAAACATGTCGCTGAAGATTTCCTCCTGGTCGCGCGAAGCACCGCCCAGCGAGATGCCATAGCCCTCTGGGAACTGAATCTGGTTCGCGAGCTTCTTCGCGTCCGCCGTCACTTCACCCGACGCGCGCCCCTGCACGTTGGCCGAGACGGTCACGGTGCGCTTGCCGCCGAGGTGCTGAATCTGCGCGGGCCCCTTGTCCATGGTGATGGTCGCGATCTGCTCGAGCGGCACGAGCATGTTGCTGTTGCCGACCGCAACGGGCAGGTGCTCGATGTTCGACGCATCGACGCGATCCTCGGGCGCGAGGCGCACGGCGACGTCGCGCGATTCGCCGGTCGGATCGATCCAGTCGCCCACTTCGACGCCGGCGAACGCAACGCGCAGCGCCTGCGCGGCGTCATTGACAGAGATGCCGAGCTGATTGGCGAGCCCGCGGTCGAGCTCGATCCGCAGCTCATCCTTCGGCTCCTGCTCCGAGAGGCCCACATCGACCGCGCCCGGAATCTTCTTCATCTTCTCCATGTAGTCGCTGGTGATCGCCATGAGCCGGCGCGAGTCGGGCCCGTAGAACTGAATCTGCACCGGCTTCTGCACGCCGTTGTTCAGGTCGTCGAGAATCGTGTACTCGGCGCCGACGAGCCGCTTCAGCTGCTCGCGCAGCACCTCGCCGATGCGCTCGGCGGAGCGGCTGCGCTCCGTGCTCTTGCCGAGGTCGACGTACACGCGCCCGCCGCCCGGATTCACGTACGAGTTGGTCGCTTTCGTCTCGGGAATCTGGCGCGCGAGGGCAGCGGCCTGCTCCACCTTCACCTTCGAGTATTCGAGGCTCGCGCTCGAGGGCGTGCGCACGTCGATGGCGACCATGCCGTTGTCCGTCTTCGGCAGGAAGTTCGAGCCGCCCACGGTGAACTGCATGACGAGCGCGAGGACGAACGCCGCCAGCGAGATGACGGCCATCCACTTGCGATGGTGGAGCGCCCAGGCGATGACGTTGCCGTAGCGATCGGCCTGGTGGTCGAACCACTCGTTGAAGCGCTTGAAGACCTTGCCCAGACCGCGCCGCTCGCTGTGCGCATGGCCGGGCGGATCGCCCCAGTAGGCCGACAGCATCGGGTCGAGCGTGAACGAGATGAAGAGGCTCACGAGCACCGAGGTCACGACGGTCAAGGCGAACGGCCGGAACCACTCGCCCGCGACGCCGCCCATGAAGGCGACCGGCACGAACACCGCGACGATCGAGAAGGTGGTCGCCGCGACGGCGAGCCCGATTTCCGCCGTGCCGTTGCGCGCGGCCGTCACACGATCCTCGCCCCGTTCCATGTGCCGCACGATGTTCTCGCGCACGACGATGGCATCGTCGATGAGCACGCCAATCGCGAGCGAGAGGCCGAGCAGCGTCATGAAGTTCAGCGTGAAGCCGCACGCCCACACGGCGATGAACGCCGCGACCGCCGAGGTCGGCAGCGAGAGCGCGGTGATGAGCGTCGAGCGCCAGGAATTCAGGAACGCGTACACGACGAAGATCGTGAGCCCCGCGCCGAAAATGAGCGCCTCGACGACATTGCGCAGGCTGCTTTCCGCATCCTTGCCGCCGTCGTCGGTCACTTCGAGCTTCGTTCCCTCGGGCAGGGTGGCGTTGATCTCGTCGACGAGCTCGCGCACCTTCTCGCCCACGGTCACCGTGCTCGACTCGCGCGAGCGGATGATCGAGAGGCCGACGTTCGGGCGGCCGTTGCGCAAGCTATAGCTGTTCAGCTCCGCAAAGCCGTCCTCGATGGTCGCGACCTGGCCAAGGCGCACGATCTCGTCGCCCTGGCGCTTCACGACGATGCTCTCGAACTCCTTCGGCGACTCGATGCGCCCGACGAGGCGGATGCTCTGCTCATCCAGCGCGCCCTTCACGCGCCCGACCGGCGCCGTCGTGTTCTGCATGCGCAACGCATTGACGACGTCGCTCACCGAGACGTTGAACTCGCGCAGCTTCTGCGCGTGGACGAGCACGGACAGCTCGCGCTGGAGCGAGCCGTTCACGTTCACGACGGCGACGCCGTCGATGGCGCGGAAGCGATCGGCCAGCACGTCCTCGGCGAGGCGCGAGATCTCCGCGTGGCTTTGGCGCGTCGAGGACAGCGCGAGCTGCATGATCGGCTGCGCGGACGGATCGACGCGGATCAGCACCGGCTCGCGCATCTCGACCGGCAGCTTGTAGCGCACCGAGTTGATGGCGTTGCGGATCTCGTCCGCCGCCTCGGACATGTCCTTTTTGAAGTTGAAGATGATGATGATGCGCGCCTGACCTTCCGATGCGGTCGAGCGGATCTCGTACACCTGCGAGATGCTCTGCAGCGCCTTCTCGATGCGATTGATGATCTCGCGCTCAACCGTCTCGGGCGAGGCGCCCGGATACGGCACGGTCACGACCATGACCGGCTGCTGCACGTCCGGGATCTGGTTGACGCGCAGGTTCTTGAACGCCAGGAGGCCGAGGGCCATGAGCACGATGACGATCGCTGTCGTCGTCACCGGCTGCTTGATGCTGAAGTTCGAAAGGAACATGGCTTACTTTCGCGAGGCCGTCGCGAGCGATGCGCCCTGCGCGAGCTCGATGGGTTGACCGTTTGCCAGCGTGGTCGTCGGATAGCGCAGGACCGTGTCGCCCTCGGCGAGCCCGCTCTTCAGCACGAATTCGCCGCTACGGGGGTCGCGATCGCCGAGCTGCAGAGCGACCTTCTGGATCGAGCGATCCTTCACGCGCCACGCGTACGCGTTGTCGCCCTCGCGGACGAGCGCACTCGGCGGAAGGGTCAAGGCCGACGTGCGATGCGTCTCGATGCGCCCTTCGGCATAGAGGCCGGCGACGTTCGGCGTGTCCTTCTGATTGTCGAAGGTCACGAGCACTTCGACCTGCCGCGTCGTGGCATTCGCCGCGGGGTTGACGCGCGCGATCGTGCCGATGAACTCGCGATCGCCGAAGCCGTTCACCCGGAACATGACGGGCTGTCCGACCTTGACGGCGCCGATGTTTTCGGCCGACACGAGACCCTCGAAGCGCAAGCTGTTCGGATCGATGACCTTCAGCAGCTCCTTGCCGATCTGCGCCGTATCGCCGGCAGACACCTTGCGATCACTGACGATGCCGTCGAACGGTGCGCGCACCTCGGTCCGCTGCAGTTGCTGGCGCGCGGTCACGACGCGTGCCCGGGCGGCCTCGCGGTCGCTCTGCGCGGTATTGCGGCGGTTCTCCGCATCTTCGAGCTGCTGCGCGGAGACGATGCCGGTCTCGCGAAGTGTCCTCATGCGCTGGAACTGACGCTCGGCTTGCTCGAACGCCTGGGCGGCCGCGTTCTCGGCGGCCGTGGCGGATGTCAAGGTGTCGCGGATGCTGGTGTCGTCGAGCCGCACGAGCAGATCACCGCGCTTCACGGGATCGCCGTTCTCCTTTAGAACGGCAAGCACGACAGCGGACACCTCGGCGCGCAGGTCCGCTCGGCGCTCGGGCTGCACGGAGCCCGTAATCACCGGACCCTGCGACAGAGCGTTGTTGCGGACGGTAAGCAAATCCTCTTCGGACAGGAGCAATGGCGCTTGCGCCGCGCTCGCGTTGTCGCTGGCGCTGCCCTTGCCGCACGCGGCGAGCACGAAGAGCGAAGCAGTGAGGCCGGCCACGAGACCCGCCCGGCAGAGGATTCGATTTCTTGAGATCACCCGGTCTCCCTTACGATCGGTGGGCACGGAACGATGCTCGAGCCCTATCGACGGTCGCATTAGATGCCAATCAGTGAGTGTTCGTTCGTGCGGTAGCGCGAGAACACGGCAACACGCCTTTTTGTTGCGACCGGCGTGAACGCAGCCGGACGCGTGCGGACCCAGGAGTGGACCCGCGGCGAAGAGCGTCGTTCAGAAGCTCTCGTAAGACGTTGGCAAGCCAGCAATTCTGACGGACTTTCGGTGACGTGACTAGTGACCTGTTCGCCAATTCTCCAGGCGACCGCGAGGTAAGCGGTGGCGCCCCCGAGGTCATCGGCCCGCGGGCCGTCGTCCTGCGTCGCTTCGCGCTCCCCTTTGCGGCGGAGCTGCTCGCGGGCGTCGAGCAGGTCGAGCGCGACGCACCGTTTCGGCACATGGTCACGCCGGGCGGTTTCACAATGTCGGTGGCGCTCACCAATTGCGGCTCCCTGGGCTGGACGACGGATCGGCGCGGCTACCGGTACACGTCCATCGACCCGCAGACCGGCAACCCGTGGCCGGGTATGCGTCAAACGTTCGCGCGGCTCGCGCGGGTTGCCGCGAGCGCGATCGGATTTGCGGAGTTCGAGCCCGACGCCTGTCTCATGAACCGGTACCGGCCCGGCTCGAAGATGTCGCTGCATCAGGACAAGGACGAGCGTGACTTCTCGGCGCCGATCGTCTCGGTGTCGCTCGGCATGGATGCGATCTTCCTGTTCGGCGGTCGCAAGCGCGCGGATCGCGCCGCACGCATCCCCCTCCAGCACGGCGACGTCGTGGTGTGGGGTGGCGAAGATCGGCTGCGCTACCACGGGGTGCTCCGTCTCGAAGGTGAGCCACACCCCCTGCTCGGCGCGCAGCGGCTCAATTTGACCTTTCGCAAGGCGGGCTGAAGGCTCGCCGCATTCACAGCCCGCTGCGCGGCCTCTCGCGCGCTCACCGCCCGCTGCGCGGGCTTATGTCACGCGTAGCCGAACCCCGACACGTTGCTTTATCTGAGACAAATAGTCTCAGATACGGTGTCTCGCACAGGATTCGGGGGTTGCTGGTATGCGTTCTTCTTGGCGCGTCGCGGGTATCGCGGTGCTGTGCACCGGAATTTTCGCCGGTGGATGCGGCGGTGGCGACGCGTCGTCGTCCGGCGGCATGGGCAAGCTCAGCGTCAGTCTCACCGACGCGCCGGTCGACAGCGCTACCGAAGTCGTCGTCGCGTTCAGCGGCATCGAGCTGCATCACGCCGACGGCAAGACGATCAGCATCGATTTCAGCAGCACGAAGACGATCGATCTGATCAAGCTCCAGAACGGCGTGACGAACGCGTTGACGGATGGCGCCGAGGTTCCGGCGGGCGACTACGACTGGATGCGTCTGAAAGTGCTCGCCGACAAGAACACGCAGGGTCAGTCGTACATCAAGCTGACGAGCGGTGCGCAATATCCGTTATGGATTCCGAGCGGCGCCGAAACGGGCCTGAAGCTCGTGCGCCCGTTCACGGTCGCCCAGGGCAGCACCACGCGGCTCATCATCGATTTCGATCTGCGCAAGTCGATCACGGCACCGCCGGGCCAGGACCCGAACTACATCATGCGTCCGGCACTGCGCCTGATCGATCAGCTCCAGGTCGGCAAGCTCACGGCGAATGTCGATCTCGCAGCGCTCGCGACCGCGCAGCTCGGCGCCGGCGCAGCGCCGGCGAGCTGCAAGGCAGGCCTGTACGTGTTCGCCGGAGCCAACGTCGTGCCGGACGATCAGGACGGCGATGGCACGAACGGCGCGGTCCCGGTGCTGTATCAGCCGGTCGCCTATGACGGCGTGAATGCACAAGTGCCGGTCACGATCGACTTTCTCGAAGTGGGTCCGTACACGGTCGCGGCAACGTGCAACTTCGATGTCGACGCGGCCGATACCGACGACTACGACCCGAACGCCGCGCAAGGCCAGCCCGGCTACCAAACGATGCATTGGACGGTCGTGGGCAACGTTTCGATCACCGCGAACACCACGACCGCGGTCGGCGTCCCCTGACCGCCGCCGAGCAGGAGCATAGGAATGCCGGAATTCGACAATAACGGGATCGTGAGCGACATGCCGGACCGGCCGCTGGCCGGGACGGAAGGCGACGAGGAGGTCGGGCCCTTCGTGCTCAATCTGTGCCCCGTTTCCGAGCCCATCGCCATGCCGCAGCCGCGCTCTCCGGGGCTGACGAAGTTTACGTTCTTCTGCAGTCGCGGCCGCGAGGGAAACATCGAGCAGTGGTGGCTCCACATGGGCTACTTCGCTACGCGCAGCGATGCGGAGAAGTGGCTCATCGTCTTGCAGCGGATCTATCCGCACGCCTGCGTCGCGCAGGCGGAAGTTACCTTCGCACCCGAGCACCACGCGACATTGCATCTGGCGCGCCGGCGCGGGCGCGTGTCATGAGCGGGGATCACTGGGTCTGGAGCAAGGGCCCCGGCGACACCACTCTGCACGCTGCGCCGAGTTTCGGTATCGAAGTCGACAGCGATGTGCTGCCGCCGCTGCGTGTGCTGATCGCGGACGACTATCCCGATGCGGCGGAGAGTGTGGCACTGCTGCTTGCGGGCCTGCGTGTCGAGACGCGCCTCGCCGAAGACGGCGAAGCGGCGCTCGCCATCGCCCAGGAGTGGCGGCCCGAGCTGTGTGTGCTCGATCTCGAAATGCCGAAGATGGATGGCTACGAGGTCGCGCGACGCATCCGTGCGCTACGCGGCGAGTATCGCCCGCTGCTCATCGCATTCAGCGGCTGGACGGGCTCCGAGCACAAGCAGAGCGCCCTCCAAGCGGGGTTCGATCACTACCTGATGAAGCCGGTCGAGCCGCAGAAACTCATGCGGATCATCCGCAGCTTCCAGCGCGCCCGTTATCGATGAGGTCCGGAGTCATTCGATGCGCAACGCCATGGTGATCTTCATTGCCGCACTCTTCGCGAGCGTGAGCCTGCAAGCCTTCGCAGACCCGCCCGATCACGCGCCGGCGCACGGCTGGCGCAAGAAGCACGACCCGCACTACGTCGGCTACACGGGTACGATCTGGGAGGAGGACTACGAGGTGGCCGCCGGCCACTGCAATCGCGAGGCGATCGGCGCCGTCCTCGGCGGGGTCGCCGGCGGCGTGATCGGATCGAAAGTGGCCTCCCCGGAGAACCGCACGGTCGGCGTCCTCATCGGCGCCGCGGCCGGCGCAATCATCGGCGCCAAGATCGGCCGCGATCTCGACAACAGCGACCGCGGCTGCCTCGGGCATGCCCTGGAAATCGTGCGCCCCGGCGGGCGCGTGATGTGGGACAACCCGGCGACGGGTGTGAGCTACGTCCTGGTCCCCGGCAAGGGGCGCGGGGAGCAGGCGGCCCGCTGTCGCGAATTCACACTCATCGCCAGCCGCGGTCGGGAAAAGTCGACACGCAAAGGCGTGGCATGCCAGACGGAACGCGGCATTTGGAAGATCGCATGAGACTGCGACGCGCTTCGTCCGCGCCAGCCCCCCGCCCCACTTAGGCTTCGCGGATGGCAGCGGCAACGACAGCACACGTGATGGCGGCAACCCGTCAGTTGCTGAAGCCCATCGTGCATGTGCTGATCCGCTGCGGCATCTCGTGGCGCGACTTCGCAGAGCTCGCCAAGACGACCTTCGTCGAAGTGGCGACCACGCAGTTCGGCAAGCGCGGACGGCCGACGAACGTCTCGCGCACCGCCATGCTCACCGGGCTCGCCCGGCGGGACGTGCGCAAGCAGCGCGAAAAGCTCGCCGCCGCGCCGGAGGCGCCGACCGGTTTCGTCACCAAGGCCTCGCTCGTCCTGTCCGCATGGCACCTCGATCCGGAATTCCTGGACGCCGAGGGTCGGCCGGCGGCGCTGGCCGCGGACGGCGGGCCCGGCACTTTCGAGGCGCTCGTGCGCCGCTGCACCGGCAGCGACGTGCCGCCCTCCACGCTGCTGAAGGAGCTGCGGCGCGCAGGCGCCATCCGCAAGCGGCCCGACGGGAAGCTCGAACCGCTCCTGCGCAACTACATCCCGCATCCGATGGACGAGCATCTCGTGCGGCTATGGGGCTCGGTGCTCGCGGACATCGCGACCACCTACGTGCACAACCTCACGCGCACCGGCCGGACGCCCGCGCGCTTCGAGCGCGCGGCGGTGAACGATCGCATCGCGAAAGCGGCGCTGCCGGAGTTCCGCCGCTATCTGGAACGCGAAGGCCAGGCCTTTCTCGAGCGCGCCGATGCCTGGCTGACCGCGCACCAGGCGAGCGACGGCGACACCGACGTCATTCGGCTCGGCGTCGGGACCTATCACATTCAGGATTGAGAGTGACTGCATGCTGAAGCGCATTCGATCGCGATGGAATCTGAGACTGCTCGCCGGACTGGCGGTGTGCTGTCTCAGCGCGTGCGGCGGTGATCAGGTGGCCGGCATTCAGGGCTCGGGCGCGCCGGTGGCTGCAGGCGTGACGTCGGTGGGCACGATCAGCGGCTTCGGCAGCGTGATCCTCGGCGGCGTCGAGTACGACACCTCGGGCGCTCAGATCCGCATCGACGATCTCTCGGGCGCCGAATCGCAGCTGCGAGTCGGTCAGGTCATCACGCTGAAGGGCTCCATCAACAACGACGGCACGACGGGCAAAGCCACAGACATCGACTTCGCGAGCGACGTGCGCGGTCCGATCGCGCAGGTCGACGTCGACAACCTGACGGCGGTCGTGCTCGGCCAGACCGTGCGGATCGACGACTCCACGGTGTTCGACGACGGCTTGCAGATCGAATCCCTGCAGGCGGGTACCTTCGTGCAAGTGAGCGGGTATGCCAATGCGGCGGGTGAGCTCCTCGCGTCGCGGGTCGATCCTGCTTCGCCCAGCGCGAGCTTGCAGGTGAAAGGCGTCGTTCAGTCGCTGGACACCGTGGCGCACACGTTCCACATCAACTCGCTCACGGTCGACTACAGCACGGCAACGCCGCCCGCCACGCTGGCCAACGGCATCACGGTGCTCGTGCGAGGTAGCGGGTTTGCGCCGAGTGGCGCGCTCATCGCTCCGATCGTGCAGGCGATCGGTCCGCCGAGCTTTGCGGCGAACGACAAGGGCCAGATCAGCGGCGTCGTCACCACATTCACGTCGGCCTCGGATTTCGTGGTCGGAACGCAGCGCGTGGTCACGGACGGCTCCACCGTCATCGCACCGAACGGCGCGACGGTGGCGCTGAACGCTCGGGTGGACGTGCAGGGTACCTTCAATGCGTCGGGCGCCCTCCTCGCCACGAAGATCCAGGTGAAGCCGCAGTCGCTCAGCGTGGTGGGCGGACTCGTCGATGCAGTCTCCGCGGCAAACAATACCGTCACGGTGCTCGGAGTGACGGCGACCGTGTCGAGCGCGACATCCTTCGAGGACAAGTCCAGCCAGAAGATCCGGCTGTTCAAGCTCGCGGACGTCCGCACGGGCGACTACGTCGAGGTTCGCGGTACACCGGACACGAACAGCGGCGGTCTCGCCGCGACGCTCGTCGAGCGCGACAAGCCGAACACGTCGGTGTACGTGCAAGGGCAAGTGCTGGCGCTGAACGCGCCGAATTTCACGGTGCTCGGCATCACCGTCGCGACGGACGCGCAGACGAAGTTCAGCGGACCGGACGGCAAGCAGTTCTTTACTGCCGCCCTGAATCGCACGGTGATCGTTCGCGGCACCATGACCGGCGACGTGCTGCTCGCCGACAAAGTGCAGCTGCGGCCGCACTGAGCGCTGCCGTCACTCCATATCGGGGTACGGTCCCTTCCCGCCTTCCGCGATGAAGCGGTCGATGCGCGCTTCGAGCACGGGCAGCGGCACCGAGCCGAGCTCGAGCACCGTGTCGTGGAAGGCGCGGATGTTGAAGCGACTGCCGAGCGCCTTTTCGGCCTTCTCGCGCGCCTTCACGATCGCCATCTCGCCGAGATAATAAGAGAGCGCCTGCGCGGGCCAGGCGATGTAGCGATCGACCTCCGTCTCGATCTCGTGCTCGGGCAACGCCGTGTAATCGAGCATGTACTGGATGGCCTGCTCGCGCGTCCATCCTTGCGAATGAATGCCGGTGTCGACGACCAGCCGCGCCGCGCGCCAGATCTGATAGCTCAGCATGCCGAAGTACTCGTACGGCGTCTCGTACATGCCCATCTCGACGCCCAGCTTCTCGCAGTAGAGCGCCCAGCCCTCGCCGAACGCGGAGATGTACGTGTGCTGGCGGAACTCGGGCTGCTCCTTGTGCTCCGCTGCGATGGGCATTTGGAACGCGTGACCCGGCGCCGACTCGTGCAGCGTCAACGCGGTGAGACTGTAGAGCGGCCGGCTCGGCAAATTGTACGTGTTGATGAGATACACGCCCGGCCCGCCGCGGCCGGCCGTATAGAACGGCGCGAGATCGTCCGGCACCGGACGGATCGTGAAGCGCGAGCGCGGTAGGTAACCGAAGAACTGCGGCGCCTTGCCATCGAAGCGCTTCGCGATCCATGCGCCGCGCATCAGCAGCTCTTCGGGCGTCTTGGCGTAGAACTGCGGATCGGTCCGCAGGAACTTCAGGAACGCCGGGAAGTCGCCCTCGAAGCCGGTCTGGCGCATCACCTTCAGCATCTCTTCGTGCAGACGTGCGACTTCCGATTCGCCGATCGCGTGAATCGCCGCGGGCTCGAGGTCGAGCGTCGTGAACTCGCGAATCTTCGCGCGATAGTAGGCCTGCCCGTCGGGCAGATCGTAAGCGGCGAGCGTGGTGCGAGTTCCGGGCACGTATTCCGTGCGCATGAACTTCAGGAGCTCGACGTACGTGGGCTGCACCACGTCGCGAATCGTGCGGAGCGCCTCGGCGCGCAGCGTCGCGCGATCTGCGTCGGCGATGCCGGGCATTTCCTTGAAGGGCGTGTAGAACAGCGTCGCTTCGGGTGCGGCCTCGGTCACGTTGGTGATCGATGCATCGCGCCCTTCCATCGTGACGCGCGGCGGCGTGAAGCCGCGTTTCAATCCGGCACGCATCTCGTCCATCTGCTCATGGAAGTAGCGCGGGATGTCGCGCATCTGCGCGAGCCAGTTCCGGTAATCCTGCAGCGTCTTGAACGGACGGCGCGCGGTGTAGCCGAGGTCCGTCCAGAATGCCGTATCGGAGTTGGCGGGCATCTCGAAGTCGCGGAAACGCTGGCTCGTGATGAGCACTTCGATCTGCCGGCGATAGATGTCGAAGTTCAGTTGCTCGGGCGGCGAGAGCGCCGCGCGGTTGAGAGCGTCGAGCTGCTTCAGCACGCCTTCCCAGTGACGCAAGCGTTCGGCCTGCGATTGCGGATCCACCCGGGGCAGGTGGTCCATGATCGGCAGCTGACCGTCTTCGTCGTCCGCGAGCTGCTGCTGGCGCCATTGCCACTCTTCGCTCGAGATCTTGCGGAACGCCTGATCGGCGGCGTTCGGGCGCAGGGTGGCGCAGGCGGCGAGGGACAGGGCCGTCGCAAGGACGGCGGGAAGCATCGTTCTCATTCACATCCTTCTTGTCTCGGCGCGGCCATTCTCTCACGGATTAACTGAAATTAATGATTCGCCCATCCTGCGGGAAGCCGGTGCTGGCTACTCTGTTCGGCCGTGTTCCTCCGTCTGTTTACCCCAGGCGTGCTCGCCTCCCGCGCCCGTGCTCGCTGCGCGCGCGGCGAACCGAGGCGCGAGCGCGTCGAGCCGAACGAGATTCATAGGGAGCTTCGATGAAAACCCGGTTGGTGATGCTAGGTGCCGGCGTGCTGATCGCGGCGCTCTTTCTCGCGCACCGGTGGCTGCCCGGCACGCGAGCGGAAGCCGCGCCGAAAGGCAAACCGGACGGCGCCGTCGTCGTGCAGACCGCAACCGTCCAGCGGGCCGACGTGCCCGTGTATCTCGAAGGGCTCGGTGCCGTACAGGCGTTCTACACCGCGAAGATCACGGCGCGCGTCGATGGGCAGCTGCAGGAGGTCTTCTTCAAAGAGGGGCAGACGGTGCACAAGGGCGAGGTGCTCGCGCGCATCGATCCGCGGACGTACCAGGCGGCGCTCGATCAGGCACGCGCGACCCTGGCCAAGGACACGGCGCAACTCGCCAACGCGCGGCGCGACCTCGAGCGCTATCACTCGCTCGCGCCCAGTCACCTCGCCAGCAAGCAGCAGATCGACACCCAGACCTCGCTCGTCACCCAGCTGGAAGCGCAGCTCGAAGCCGATAAGGCCGCGATCGCCACCGCACAAACGCAGCTCGACTACACGCGCATCACTTCGCCCATCGAGGGTCGCACCGGCATACGGCTCGTCGATCCGGGCAACAATCTGCACGCGGGCGACGGGACGGGCATCGTCGTCGTGACGCAGGTGCAGCCGATCTCCGTCGTCTTCACGCTTCCGGAGCACAACGTGGCCACCGTGAACGGCGCGCTCGCGGCAGGGCCGGTGACGGTCGCGGCGCTATCGCGCGATGGGAAGACAGAGCTCGACCGCGGCACGCTGACTCTCATCGACAACCAGATCGATCCGACCACGGGCACGGTGAAGCTCAAAGCGACCTTCCCGAATACGCACAACGCGCTGTGGCCGGGGCAGTTCGTGAACGCACGAGTACTCGTGAAGACACAGCGTGGCGCGCTGACGATTCCGTCGGCGGCCCTGCAGCGAGGTGCGCAGGGCATGTTCGCCTACGTGGTGAAGCAGGATTCCACCGTCGAAGCGCGCCCGATCAAGACCGATGGCGAGAGCGGCGACATCGCGGTCGTGCACGAGGGTCTTGCCGAAGGCGAGCGAGTGGTGACGAGCAATCAATATCGTCTGCAGCCCGGCTCGCATGTGAAGCCGGCCGCCGCCGAACCGGGGCCCGATGCCCTGACACGGGCCGCGTCATGAACATTTCGACCCGGTTCATCAATCGGCCCGTCGCGACCTCGCTGTTGATGGCGGGCATCTTTCTCCTGGGACTGGCGGCGTTTCCGCTGCTGCCCGTCGCGCCGCTGCCGCAGACCGACTTCCCGACCATCCAGGTGACCGCGCAGCTTCCCGGCGCCAGCCCCGAGACGATGGCCTCCTCCGTCGCGCAGCCGCTCGAGAATCAGTTCGGTGCCATTCCGGGCGTCACGGAGATGACCTCGACGAGCGTACTCGGCACGACGCAGATCACCGTGCAGTTCGATCTCGATCGCAACATCGATGCGGCCGCGCAGGACATCCAGGCGGCCATCGAGGCCGCCGGCGGCCAGTTGCCAAAGAACCTGCCGAACCCGCCGCACTACAAGAAGGTGAACCCCTCGGACTCGGCGATCCTCATTCTCGCGGTTCACTCGGACGTGCTGCCGATCACGCAGGTGGACGACATCGCGGAGAACCAGATCGCGCAGCAGATCTCGCGCATTCCCGGCATCGCGCAGGTGAACATCGGCGGGCAGCAGAAGCCCGCGGTGCGCGTGCAGATCGATCCCGCGAAGATTGCGGCTCTTGGCATCCAGCTCGAGGACATCGCGAGCGTCATTAGCCAGGCGAGCGTCAACACGCCGAAGGGCTCGATCAACGGTCCCGAGCACAACTTCGCGATCTACGACAACGATCAGCTCCTCGAGGCGGCGCCGTGGAACGACGTGATCGTTGCGTACCGCAACGGCGCGCCGATCCGCATCCGCGACATCGGCGTCGCGGTGGACGGGCCGGAGAACACGCAGACCACCGCGTGGCAGAACGGTCAGCCCGGTATCATGCTGCAGATCTTCAAGCAGCCGGGCGCGAACATCATCGAGGCGGTGAACAGCGTCGATGAGCTGCTGCCGTCGATCCTCGCGTCCGTGCCGCCGTCGATCAAAGTGGATCGCATCATCGATCGCACGACCACCATCAAGGCGTCGGTACACGAAGTCGAGTTCACCCTGATGCTGACGTGCGCGCTGGTCGTCGGCGTCATCTTCATCTTCCTGCGGAACGTGTGGGCAACCGTTATCCCCGGCCTCACGGTGCCGCTCGCGCTGCTCGGCACGTGTGCCGTCATGTATGTGGTGGGCTTCAGTCTCGACAACCTGTCGCTGATGGCGCTGACCATCGCGGTGGGATTCGTCGTCGATGACGCCATCGTGATGCTGGAGAACATCTACCGCCACATCGAGGGCGGCATGACGCCGAAGGAGGCAGCGATCAAAGGCGCGCGAGAGATCGGCTTCACGATTCTGTCGATCAGCATCTCGCTCGTCGCGGTGTTCATCCCGCTGCTGCTCATGGGCGGTATCGTCGGGCGCCTGTTCCGAGAATTCGCCATCACCGTGACGGTGACGATCGCCGTTTCCGCGTTCGTGGCGTTGACGCTGTCGCCGACGCTTTGCGCCCTATTCCTGCGCAACCAGAAAGAGCAGCGGCACGGCAAGCTCTATCTCACGATCGAGCGCGGCTTCGACAAGCTGTTTGCGGCTTACACGCGCGGGCTCGACTTCGTGCTGCGCCATCAGCGAGCGACACTGCTCGTTTTCCTGGCCACGCTTGCCACCAGC
>DASTRY010000013.1:0-16851 GCA_035760965.1 Steroidobacteraceae bacterium
ATTGGGCAACATTGCGAAACGCCTGCCATGCTGGAAGACGATTTCCACCATGACTTCGCCTTCGCGCTCGTTCTCGCTCCGTACATAGGAGCGGGGCACGAACACCGCAGTCTGTTGGTCCGGGCTTGCGGCCGGAGGGTACGTTACGACGACCTCATCGCTAACATCCCGTTGTCCAACTTGCATCGAAGCCAAGCCGTCATGAGCGTGCTCTCCCTTCTCTGTGAGACCGTCGAAGGTCGTGAGTTGAAGAGCGACGAGGGTACTCAACTGTGAAGCACAACGCGAGAGCGCACGTTAGCGATTCCACGGATTTTTTCAGAGACAAGGCTGCGATTCGCGCGTTGTATGTTCGCGCGCAGCACTCACAGTCTTCAAGTGCACGCGAGGCGCGCTGTCGTTCACCGCACGCGAGTTGCGCACGCGTCAGCGCGCGCAAGACCGAAGATCAGAGGTGCCAAATTCCGTAAAGAACGACACACCACTGTATTGACGTCGTCCCTATCCCGAATAACGGCGACGATCCGTGACTCGCGAAGCGCGGCGTGCGCCCAGACAAGCTGAGCTTGTGAGCTGGAACGTGTCGCTGATCGAATGCCGCTTCGTTCGCGTCAATTGAGCCGCAGCGCATACACCGGAGTGTCGACGTGTCGAATCAGCAATGCGACGTCGATCCCGCCCCAACTCGCCACGCGGAACCGCCCGAACGTGTGTTGCCAGTTGCTTCCGAAGTGGGTACAGCGTTTGGCATCTGCGATCGGATCGAGCCCATCGCTCGCGCACACGATCCACACCCATTCGTCGCTGGTGAGAGCCGACCAACCCGAACCCGCTGGCGCAGTGATCGTGTAAACGACAGCGCCGTTCTGCGCGGAGTAGTAGACAAACCGGTCGAGGTTGGGCGCGTACTCGAGCGCGGCGTACTCCGCAACGCGCGGTCGCGCACCACTCGAACGCAACAACGCGGCGGGCGCCTCTGGGTGGGCCGGGTCAATTGCATAGAGAGCGTCGCGGGCATGCACGAGCACGACGATGATGTCCCGCGTCGGATCGATCTGCATCGCATTGTGATTGGCAACGCCAGGGAACTTGTTCGGATGCAGCGCACCCCACCGCCCGAAAGTGCCGTCCGCATTCGCACCGTCTGGGCAGAAGCCGATGAAGGCATTGCCGCCTCCGTCGTCGCCCGAGTGACCCCACAACACGCGTCGAGACGCATCCCAAGTCGAACAGCCTCCGGAGCTCAGAATGGCGAATGTCTGTCGCGGGCCGCGACGCCATTGACGGCGATCGAGGTTGAACATGTGCGGAATGGCGACAGCTTTGGGGTTGGGTCCGAGCTCACTGTTGCCCTTCAAGAGCAGGTAGTCGTTGCCGACCGGGTCGTACTGCACGTAGCCGTAGGTGTGCGGGGGCAACGGGGAGCCGTCCGGATATTCCGCGGTCGCGTAGAACGCGCCGGCGCCGGAGTCCTCGGGCCGGCCTCGAGTGAAGCCAGTTGAGATGCGCTTCCATTCTCGCGTGGCGAGGTCGAACGCATGCACGTCGGAGCCGAAGTAGTCGTTGTGGCCTCCGCCGAAGACGATCAGCGACCCGGAATCACCGAATCGTGTTGCCAGCACAGCGCCGTTCCAGGCCTCGGTGATCGCCGAAAAACCCACGCGGCCGCTCCACGGTGCGTGGAGAGATCGCCCGGTCAGTCGGCGAAGGATTCCGCGAGGCTCTCGAATAGGGTTGAGGGCCGGATCGCGGGCTGGATCGGTATCGCGCAGATAGCGCGTACCGGGCGGCGTGGCGCGAAGTCCCACATCGGGACGCTCAGCGGAAAGGCGATACCAGCGGCCGGGCTTCATGGCGTCGAGCCATTCCGGGGGCGTCGGTGCGCGCAATGAGGCCGACTCGGCGGGCATGGGCTGAACAGTACTAGAACGATTCGGTCGTCGGCTCGCTTCTACGAGAGATGCTGGCGGGGCTGCGGGATGCGCATAGAGGTGCGGGCATACGCGCAGGGCTGCGGGGATGCGCGCAGGGCCGCGCGGATACGCGCCAAGGGCAGGGGCGAAAGCATGAATGCGTGCCCTCGACGAAAGGGCGGCCTAAGATGCACCCATGAGCACGCAAACCGAAGCCCTCAAAGAATTCTTCGCCGCGATCAATCGCAACGATATGCATGCCATCACCAAGGATTTCGATCCGGAGATCGTGCGCATCGAGCCCGTGGGCTTTCCAACAGCCGGCACCTATCGCGGCATCAAGGAAGTGCAAGAGCACGTCGCGAAAGGACGTGGGACTTGGGCCGAAGGCACCTGCGAGCCGGAGGGTTTCTTCGAGAATGGCGACAAGGTTGTCGTGTACCTCCATGCGCGGGTCCGCCTAAGAGACTCGAACGAATGGATTGACGGACGATTTGCGGATGGCTTCGTCTTTCGCGATGGCAAGATCATCGACTACCGCTCTTTCGGCGACAGGGCGAACGCGCTGGAGTGGGCGGGCATCAAAGGCGCAGAGCGCTCGGAGTCCGCTTGAATCACTGTCCGATCACGCGCTCGTGAAGCCGGCCAATGCGGTAGGCATCAACTTTCGTCGCGGTCCGGCCAAACCGCCCGCTCGAAAGAGTGGATTCGCCGCAGCAACGACACGGGCTCTTTATCGAAACGCTGCTTGATCCGTGCTGGGCACTCGCACCTGCGGAGCCCACGACGGCGCTCCTTCTTCAATGGCATTGTCCGTGAGCAGCTGCAGGCCACTGCCATCTGCTCGCATTACGGCGATCTCTCCGTACGGCTGGAACGGTGGCGGCAGCGCACCGGGAAGCAGGCCGACGGATTCGTCCTTGAATCCGGACATGCCCGTTGCGAAGGCGATCCACTCGCCATCGGGCGAAAAGCTCGAGTGCGCGTCGACGCCCGAAGAATGGGTCAGGCGCTGAAGCCCGCTGCCATCCGGCCGGATCCGATAGATCTCGTAATTGCCATCGCGTTTGCTGGTGAACGAGATCCAGTCGCCCTTCGGAGACCATGAGGGAAACGTGTCGTAGTCGGAGCCGGTGTCGAGCTTCCGCAGCGTGCCATCCGTGGTGTCGAGAATGTACAGCGCACGGCGAGTCCCGGACGCAGACCTGAACACGACCTGCGTGCCATCGGGCGACCAGCTCGGCATCGCATCGTTCGAATCGCCGGATGTCAGGGGGACGAGCGCGGTGCCGTCCGGGCGGATGCTCATCAGCCGCGCGGTGCTGATCTGGACGCGCTGAAAGAAGCCGCCCATCCCGAAGAGGATGCGGTCTCCTGACGGGGACCATGTCGGCCCGGAAAGATCCGCGTCCGGCGGACCATCGAACAGGATGCGACGATCCGACCCATCGACGCTTGCGCGGATCAAGACGCCGTTTCGAGACGCGCCTGCGAAATTGAGGCTGAATCTGATCGAGGGTCACAACACTCACCCACGAGACATCGATCGTGCCCTCGCGGCCTGGCGCGACGTTCAACGGAGCACTGTACGTTCGCGATGAGGAGAATGCCGGGCGTCTACCGAAGAGGTGCTTCCCCGTGTTGCGTGAGGCGCTACTGTCCGGTGAGCTCGATCGGGGGCGCGTACCTGGACTCATCGACGCGAGTGAGAGAACCGCGCGGCGCGTGATTTCCGCGCTGATCGATCGACGGCTGCTCGTTTCGGAGTCGCACAGGGCACCGCTCCGGCTCGGATTTCCGATCGATGTCATCGAACGCTGGTTTCCGAAGCTGTATCCGATCTGAATCCATCGATCCGCCGAGCCCAATTTGCGCGGAAATCGCGCCGAGCGTGAGCGGTCTACCCGGTCCGTGCCGGGTTCATTTTTTTCCTGTCCAGCCACAGCAACAGCGCGCCGTCACGAAGACGCGATTGATGAGAGCGTCGCGTGAGGTACGATCACCTCGATCCCAGGTTCACTCCGACCAATGACGAGGTACCGACGTGAGCACACCCATCTGCGTGATCATCGGAGTCGGCGAGGGCAACGGTGCGGCGCTCGCGCGGGCGTTCTCCAAAGCGGGCATGGCCGCCGCGCTGCTCGCGCGCAAAGCGGACTTCACCACGAAGCTGGCGGCAACTCTGCCGAACGCGAGGGCCTACGCCTGCGACGTTTCCGATGCCACGTCGGTGAGCGAGACGTTCTCCAAAATCCGCTCCGAGATGGGCGATCCGACCACCGTCGTGTACAACGCCGGCTCGGGCGTGTGGGGCGATGTCGAGAGCATCACCCTCGATCAGTTCGAAGCGGCATGGCGCGTGAATGCGTTGGGCGCGCTCGCCGTCAGTCGCGAGGTCATACCTGCGATGAAGGCGGCGGGGGCAGGTAACTTCATCTTCATCGGCGCCACAGCGTCGCGACGCGGTGGCCCGAAAACAGCCGCTTTCGCGCCGGCCAAGGCGGCGCAACGCAGCTTGGCGGAATCCATGGCGCGCAGCCTCTGGCCGTGCGGCATCCACGTCGCGCTCATCGTCGTCGATGCGGTAGTGGATCTCCCACGAACCCGGAAGAGCATGCCGGACAAGCCGGACGACTTTTTCCTCAAGCCGGACGACATGGCGGCGAGCGCCGTGTGGCTCACCCAGCAGCCGCGTTCCGCCTGGAGCTTCGAGATCGAGGTGCGACCGTTTGGCGAGAAGTGGTAGCCGCAGCTCGCAGCGCGTGCCCCGCGAACGACTTCGCCGCGCGCTCTAGTTGTTGAGCGCCTGCAGCGGCGCCGGTATCCGCCCGCCGCGCTCGACGAACGCCTTGCTCGACCACGGATGCAGCGCCATCACCGGCGCGCGCCCGAGCAATCCGCCGAACTCCACCATGTCGCCGACCTTCTTGCCCGGCGCGGGAATGATGCGAACCGCCGTCGTCTTGCGATTGATCATGCCGATTGCGGCTTCGTCCGCAATGATCGCGGAGATCGTCTCGGCCGTCGTATCGCCCGGCACTGCGATCATGTCGAGCCCAACGGAGCAGACACACGTCATCGCCTCGAGCTTGTCGAACGTGATGGCGCCTTCCATTGCGGCTTCGATCATTGCGGCGTCTTCCGACACCGGAATGAATGCGCCCGAGAGTCCGCCGACGTGGCTCGACGCCATTGCACCGCCTTTCTTCACCGCGTCGTTCAGGAGGGCGAGCGCCGCGGTCGAGCCATGCGTTCCAACGCGCTCGAGCCCCATCGCTTCGAGAATGCGCGCGACGCTATCGCCTTGCGCGGGTGTCGGCGCGAGCGAGAGATCGACGATGCCGAACGGCACGCCGAGCTTCTCCGACGCCGCGCGCCCGACGAGCTCGCCCATGCGCGTCACCTTGAACGCCGTCCGCTTGATCACGCTCGCAAGCTGCCCGAAATCCACGCGCGGCTCACGCTCGATGGCCGCCAGCACCACGCCCGGACCGCTGACGCCGACGTTGATGACGCTCTCCGGCTCGCCGATGCCGTGAAACGCCCCGGCCATGAACGGATTGTCCTCGACCGCATTGCAGAACACGACGAGCTTTGCGCAGCCGAGCCCGTCCTGCTTCGCAGTGAGTTGCGCCGTCTCGCAAATGATGCGACCCATCTGCGCGACCGCATCCATGTTGATGCCGGCGCGCGTCGTCCCGACGTTCACGGATGAGCACACGCGTTCGGTATTGCTCAGCGCCTGCGGGATGGAGGCGAGCAGGGCGTCGTCGCCGCGCGTCGTGCCCTTGTGAACCAGCGCCGAGAAGCCGCCGAGGAAGTTCACGCCGACTTCTTTCGCCGCCCGATCGAGCGCCTGCGCGAACACCACATACTCGTCGCTTGCGGACGCTTCGGCGACGAGCGCCACCGGCGTCACCGAAATACGCTTGTTGATGATCGGAATGCCGTACTCGTGCTGGATCTCCTCCCCGACTTGCACGAGCCGCCCGGCGAGCCGGCAAATCTTGTCGTAGGCCTTGGTTGCGGCGACGCGCAGCTCCGGGTGCGCGCAGTCGCGCAGGCTGATGCCCATCGTGATGGTGCGAATGTCGAGATTCGCCATCTGCACCATGTCGATGGTTTCGAGGATCTCCTGCGCGGAGAATTGCATGGGCATGGCGGCGGCTCAGATGCGGTGCATGTACTTGAAGACGTCTTCGTGCTGCGCGTCGATCCGCAGGCCCATCTCCACGCCCTTGGCGTTCAACCGCCGCTTGATCTCATCGAAGGGAAGGGTGGCTTTCTCCAGGTCCACCATCATGATCATCGCGAAGAACTCGCGCATCGTCGTCTGCGAGATGTCAATGATGTTCGCGCCCGCCTCCGCGAGCACGGCCGAGACATTGGCGATGATGCCGACCTTGTCCTCGCCGATGACGGTGACGATGACGCGACTGGACTTTTCATTCATGAGGAGCGGTCCGCTGGCAGACGGGAGCGGCGCGTATTGTAACCGCGATGCTAGACTCGCGCCGACCGCCGCCGCGAAACGCCACATGAAAATCGCCGCCAACATCGGGTTTCTGTTCACCGAGCTGCCGCCGCTCGCTCGTATCGGGGCGGCGCGCACGGCGGGCTTCGATGGCATCGAATTCCTGTTTCCGTACGATCTCGACGCGCGCGACGTTGCTCGCGAGCTGCGCGCGAGCGGCATGACGCTCGTGCAGATCAATTCCCCACCGGGCAAGCGGGATGCGGGCGAGATGGGATTCGCAGCCGTGCCGGGACGCGAGCGTGACTTCAGAGAGAGCGTCGAGACGGCGTTGCAATGGTTGATAGACGCCGGCGGCTCGCGCCTTCACATCGTAGCGGGCGTGCCGCCGCGCGGCACCGATCCCGCGCTCATACACGGCACGTACGTGCGAAACCTGCAGTGGGCGGCGGATGTCGCCGCCGCGCGCGACATCCGCATCGTCGTCGAGCCACTGAACACTCGCGACATGCCGGGCTACGCCCTGACAACACTCGAGCAGGCGGCGGAAGTGCTACGCGACGTCTCGCGCGCCAATGTGGGTCTGCAGCTCGACCTGTATCACAGTCAGATCATGGGCGGTGATCTGACCTTTCGCATTCGCCGGTTTGCCTCGCTGATCCGGCACGTGCAGATTGCGGGAGCCCCGAATCGCAACGAACCGGATCGCGGCGAGCTGGATCTGTGCCACGTCCTGCGTACCTTGGCGGAAATCGGCTACGACGGCTGGATCAGTGGTGAGTACCGGCCTACTGCACGCACGCAGGATAGCTTGCAGTGGCTCGAGCTCGTGGCGCCGTTTCGCAAGTCTTCTGCGTGCCGGGCGGCTCACGGCTGGTGAATTTCAGCGCGCCCGCGGGCTCCCAGAAGTCCATGCCATCGACGGGTACGGCGCCGCGAGACAGCCGTGCCAGAATGATTGCGAGCAGTGATTTGCGTTCCGTGGTCATGTGGCTCTCCGCCTTGGTGTGCGGGAGAGTGTGACCGCGTAAGGCAAGCCCGGCTTCACAGAGGGCTGAAGCAGGGTTCAGCGGAATTGAACGGCCAGCCGATTGCGCGCACCACGCTGACGCTTGGGCGCGTGCCCCAGAACTGGCCGTCAGTTTCCGGCAGCGCCGAGGATTCCCGGTAGGTCCAGGTTGTGCTCGCGAGCGCAGGCGATCGCGGTCTCGTAGCCGGCATCGGCGTGACGCATCACGCCGCTCGCGGGATCGTTCCAGAGCACGCGAGCGATGCGTTTCGCAGCGGCGGGAGTGCCGTCGCAGACGATCACTAGACCCGCATGCTGCGAGAAGCCCATTCCCACGCCTCCGCCGTGGTGGAACGAGACCCACGTCGCACCCGAGGCCGTGTTCAAGAGCGCATTGAGAATCGGCCAGTCGGATACGGCGTCCGAGCCGTCGCGCATCGACTCGGTCTCCCGATTGGGAGAGGCGACGCTGCCCGAATCGAGGTGGTCGCGCCCGATGACGACCGGCGCTTTGAGCTCGCCCTTGGCCACCATCTCGTTGAACGCGAGCCCGAGGCGGTGTCGATCGCCGAGCCCCACCCAGCAGATGCGCGCCGGCAGCCCCTGGAAGCGGATCTTCTGCCGCGCCATGTCGAGCCAGTGATGCAGGTGTTTGTCGTTCGGGAGCAGCTCTTTCACGCGCGCATCCGTCTTGTAGATGTCCTCCGGATCGCCGGACAGCGCGGCCCAGCGAAACGGCCCGACTCCGCGGCAGAACAGCGGCCGGATGTACGCCGGCACGAACCCCGGGAAGTCGAACGCGTTCTTCACACCTTCCTCGAGCGCCATTTGCCGGATGTTGTTGCCGTAGTCGACGGTCGGCACGCCGGTCTTCTGGAAGTCGAGCATCGAGCGCACGTGCACGGCCATGGAAGCCTTCGCCGCCCTCGCGACGGCGGCCGGATCGCGCTCGCGCATGTCCAGCCACTGTTCCACGGTCCAGCCGATGGGCAGATACCCGTTCACCGGATCGTGCGCGGAGGTCTGATCGGTGAGCAGATCGGGGCGCACGCCGCGCTTGAACAGCTCCGGCAGCACTTCGGCCGCATTCCCGAGCAAGCCCACGGACACCGGTCTCTTTTCCGAGCACGAGCGGGCGATGATCTGCAGCGCCTCATCGAGGCTCTCCGTGCCGTGATCGAGGTATCCGGAGCGCAGGCGCATGTCGATGCGCGAGCGCTGACACTCCACCGCGAGACACGATGCACCGGCCATCACGGCCGCGAGCGGCTGCGCGCCGCCCATGCCGCCGAGGCCCGCCGTGAGCAGCCAGCGTCCGGCGAGATCACCGTCGTAGTGCTGCCGGCCCATCTCGACGAACGTCTCGTACGTGCCCTGCACGATGCCTTGCGAGCCGATGTAGATCCAGGAGCCGGCCGTCATCTGGCCGAACATCATGAGGCCCTTGCGGTCGAGGTCGTTGAAGTGCTCCCACGTGGCCCAGCGCGGCACGAGATTCGAGTTGGCGATCAGGACGCGCGGCGCATCCGCGTGCGTCGTGAACACGCCGACGGGTTTGCCGGACTGGATCAGCAGGGTTTGATCGGCTTCGAGCCTGCGCAGCGTCGCGACGATGGCGTCGTAGCTTTCCCAATCGCGCGCGGCGCGGCCGATGCCGCCGTAGACGACGAGCTCGGCCGGCCGTTCCCCGACGTCCGGATCGAGATTGTTCATGAGCATGCGCAGCGGCGCTTCGGTGAGCCAGCTGCGCGCCGTGCGCTCCGTGCCGGTGGGCGCGCGAATGATGCGAGTGGTGTCGATGCGGGTCATACGGTGCTCCGAGGCAGCGAGTCGACGAACTCGATGCAGTTTTCGAGGATGTCGCCGAGGATCTTGCGCGCGGCTGCGGCGCGCGTCGGGTCGTACGGCGGGGGCCAGTTGTCGGCCGTTACGGCGCCGAGCGGTTCATCGAGATACGCGCGGCAGGCGAGCTCCATCTGGATGGCATGCACGCCGGCGACGGGCTGCCCGTAGTGGCGCGTGGTCCAGCCGCCTTTGAAGCGGCCGTTCGTGACGCAGGTGAACGCGGGATCGCGACAGAGTTGCGCGACGATGCAGGTGAGACCGGGATCGCACGTCGTGCCGTCGTACGTGCCGATGTTGAAGTGGGGCAGCTCGCCGGAGAAGAGTCGCGGCACGCGCGAGCGAATCGAATGCGCATCGTAGAGCACGACGTAGCCGTGCCGCGCGCGCAGCCGCTCGATCTCCATGACGATGGCGGCGTGGTAAGGCTCGAAGAAGCGTGTGCGACGCTCCGCGATTTCTTCGGCGCTCGGCTCCCCGCCCGGCGCGTACAGCGGCTCGCCGTCGAACGTCGTAAGCGGGCAGAGATCCGTCGTCGCGTGGCCGGGATAGAGCGATGCGCCGGAGGGGTCGCGATTCACGTCGATGACCGTTCGCGAAATCTTCGTGCGAACCGTCGTGGCGTGCAGACCTTGCGCCATGTCGTAGAGCTGATGGACATACCAATCAGCGTCTTTCCGCGCGAGCCAGGGCGAGACGAGGCGTCGCTCGATGTCGGCGGGAATATCCGTCCCCGTGTGCGGAAAGCTCACGATGAGCGGCAGCGTGCCGCGGCTGACCTCGAGCCATTCCGTCATGCTGCCTCCGTCACGCTCGGCAGCGGAATGCTCGCGGCGCATTTCACGACGGCGCCGCTGCGGACCAGATCGATCGCTTCGGCGAGGTCCGTATGCAGATAGCGATCGTCTCCGAGCGGGCGGATGCGCGCGCGCACGAGGCTGCGCACGGCTTCGAGTGTCGCGCTCGATCTGATCGCGCCGTGGAAGTCGCAGCCCTGCGCCGCAGTGAGCAGCTCGATGCCGATGATCGCCATCGCGTTCTCCACCATCGGGAGCACGCGGCGCGCACCGTGCGCTGCCATCGACACGTGATCTTCCTGGTTTGCGCAGGTCGGAATGGAATCGATGCTCGCGGGATGCGCGCGCTGCTTGTTTTCCGAGACGAGCGCCGCGGCCGTGACCTGCGGGAGCATGAGACCCGAGTTGAGGCCGGGGTTCGGCGTGAGGAACGCGGGCAGCCCGGAGAGCGCCGGGTCGACGAGCATCGCGATACGACGCTCCGCGAGCGAGCCGATTTCGCAGATCGCAATGGCCATCGTGTCCGCGGCGAAGGCGACCGGCTCCGCGTGGAAGTTGCCGCCCGACAGCGCTTCGTCGGACTCGGGGAAGATCAGCGGGTTGTCGGAGACGCCGTTGGCTTCGTGCGCGAGCGTCGTGGCGGCGTAGCGCAGCAGGTCCAGCGCGGCGCCCATCACTTGCGGCTGGCAGCGCAGGCAATAGGGGTCCTGCACGCGAGGGTCCGCAACGAGATGCGACGCGCGGATCGCCGAGCCAGCCATCAACGCGCGCAGCGCCGCGGCCGTTTCGACCTGGCCGCGATGCCTGCGAAGCGCGTGAATGCGCGGATCGAACGGCGTGTCCGAGCCTTTCGCCGCTTCGGTCGCGAGTGCCCCCGTCACGAGCGCTGTCCGGAACAGTGTCTCGATTTCGAAAAGGGCGGCAAGGGCATACGCGGTCGAGAACTGGGTGCCATTCAGCAGTGCCAGGCCTTCTTTGGGCGCAAGCGTGAGAGGTGTGAGGCCGGCCGATGTCAGCGCCGCTAGAGCCGGCACGCGCTCGCCATCGACGTCGATCTCGCCGATGCCGATGAGCGCGGCGGCGAGATGCGACAACGGCGCGAGATCGCCGCATGCACCCACGGAACCCTGGCAAGGAATGACGGGGGTCAGCCCCTTCTCGAGCAGCGCGCCGAGGAGCTGGACCGTTGCCGGCTGCACGCCCGATGCGCCTTGCGCGAGGCTCGCGAGCTTCAGCGCCATCATGAGCCGCGTCACTCGCAACGGCATCGCTTCGCCGACGCCCGCGCAATGCGACAGCACGATATTCCGCTGCAGTTTCGCGAGGTCTGCATCGTCGACGCGCACGCTCGCGAGCTTGCCGAAGCCGGTGTTGATGCCGTAGATCGGCTGATCCTTCGCGATGATGCGCGACACCGCCGCGGCACTGGCCGCGATCCGCGACTCGCAGGATTTGTCCAGCGCCGCGTTCGCGCCGGCATAAATTGCGCGCCACTCGCCGAGCGTCACCTCGCCGGGTTTCAGGATGACGGTGCTCACTGTCCTCTCCAGACGCGCGCGTGCAGTGGGTTGAACCCCATCCGATACACCAGCTCGGCGGGGCGCTCGATATTCCAGATCGCAAGATCGCAGGACTTGCCAACCTCGAGTGTGCCCGTGCGCTCGCTCATGCCGAGCGCGTGCGCGGCCGCGCGAGTGACGCCGATGAGGCACTCTTCGACGGTCAGGCGGAAAAGCGTTGCGGCCATGTTCATGACGAGCAGCAGCGAGGTGAGGGGCGACGTGCCGGGGTTGCAGTCGGTCGCCAGTGCCATCCGCACGTGATGACGGCGCAACAGATCGATGGGTGGAACCTGCTTTTCGCGCACGAAGTAGAACGCACCGGGAAGCAGCACGGCCGTCGTGCCGGCAGCCGCCATTGCGAGGACACCGTCCTCGTCGAGATATTCGAGATGGTCTGCGGAGAGCGCGTCGAAGCTCGCTGCGAGCGCTGCGCCGTGAGAATTGGAGAGTTGCTCGGAATGGATCTTCACCCGCAGACCGTGCGACCGGGCGGCTTCGAACACGCGGCGCGTTTGCACGGGTGAAAAGCCGATGCGCTCGCAGAAGACATCCACCGCATCGGCCAGCTTCTCCGCGGCGATCGCGGGCATCATGCGATCACAGACTTCGTCGATGTAGTCGTCGGGGCGACCGGCGAACTCGGGCGGCAGCGCGTGCGCGCCGAGGAAAGTCGTGCACACCGTGACGCGACGTTCCCGACCGAGCGCGCGCGCCGCATGCAACTGTTTGCGCTCGTGCTCGAGGCTCAGGCCGTAGCCGGACTTGATCTCGATGCTCGTCACGCCCTCGGCAAGAAGTGCGTCGAGGCGGGGCAGGGCGCTGGCAATCAACTCGGCTTCGCTTGCGGCGCGCGTCGCGTTCATCGTCGAGACGATGCCGCCGCCTTGGCGCGCGATGGTTTCGTAGGACACACCGGCGAGCCGCATTTCGAATTCGTGCGCGCGATTGCCTCCGTGCACGAGATGCGTGTGGCAATCGATGAGGCCGGGGGTGATCCAGCGTCCTTCGCAATCCACGACGTCTGCCGCGTCGAGGTTGCGGGGCGCATCATGAGCAGCGCCTGCGAAGACGATGGTGCCGTCGCGGCAGGCGACGACCCCGTCATCGATTTCACCCAGGCCGGGGCGGTTCGCAGCGAGCGTTGCGAGGCGCGCGCTGCGCCAGATCGTGTCACAGCGCACGGTCGTTCCTCGTTGTGAGTTGCGCAGGGTGCCCTGTGCGGGAGTCATGCCTATTTCGTGCGTCGTCGGCTCGACGCGCGAGTCGCCTGCCATCGAGGTCCGGCGCGAGTCGAGATGGCGCGAGTCGACAAGGACGGGGCCGCAGATGAGGGCAGGAGCTGGGCTGGACGGCGCGCCGCATAATGTCTATACATATCCCAGCCCGGGAGGCCGTGTCCAGTGCAAAGCTCGATTCAATCGGTGCATTTCGAGAGCGCCCTGCTGCCGCAGGGTTGGGCGGCGCAGGTGCGCGTCGGTATCGCGGACGGGGTGATCGCGTCCATCGAACCGGGCGTTGCGCCTCGTGCGGAAGATGAGCGTGCGAGTGCCGGCTTGCCGGGACTGTCGAACGTGCACAGCCACGCTTTTCAGCGGGCGATGGCGGGGCTCACCGAGCATCGCGGGCCGAGTGCGGACAGTTTTTGGACCTGGCGCGAGCTCATGTACCGCTTCGTCGGCCGCATCACGCCGGATGACGCGGAAGCCATCGCGGCGCACGCGTTCATGGAGATGCTGGAGGCGGGGTTCACGCGCGTCGGCGAGTTTCACTATCTGCACCACGACCCGAGCGGCAAGCCGTACGCGAACATCGCGGAGATGGCGGTTCGAATCGCCGCGGCGGTGGCGCAGACGGGGATCGCGCTCACGCTGTTGCCGGTGTTCTACGCGCACGGCGGATTCGGCGGCAGCCCGCCGACTCAGGGCCAGCGGCGCTTCATCTGCAGCGTCGATCAGTTCGCGCGGTTGATGGAGGCAAGTCGCGAGGTCGTCGCGGGATTGGAGCATGCCGTCATCGGGGTCGCGCCTCATAGCCTGCGTGCCGTCACGCCGCAGGAGCTGACGGTGATCGTGCCGCTCGCGGGTGATGGACCGATTCACATTCACGCGGCGGAACAGACGCGTGAAGTCGAGGATTGCGTCGCGTGGTCGGGTAAGCGACCTGTCGAGTGGCTACTCGCGTTCGCGCCGGTCGACAGGCGCTGGTGTCTCGTGCATTCGACGCTCGTCACGGAAGCGGAGGCGCTCGCGCTGGCGCGAAGTGGTGCGGTAGTGGGTCTCTGTCCCATCACCGAAGCCAATCTCGGCGACGGCGTGTTCCCGGCGACAACGTTTCTCGATGCGGGCGGCGCGGTCGGCATCGGCACGGATTCGAATGTGCTGATCAGCGCGGCTCAGGAGTTGCGGCAGCTCGAATACAGCCAGCGGCTGCGCGATCGAATGCGCAACGTGCTCGCCGGCGGGGCCAATCGCTCGACGGGGCGCACGTTGTATGACGCCGTGCTGAAGGGCGGGGCGCAGGCCATGGATGTGCGAGGCGGATTCGAAGTGGGTGCACGGGCCGACTTTTTCTCGTTGAATGCAAGCGATGTCCTGTTCGCTGGCCGCGAGGGCGATCGGATGCTCGACACGTTCGTCTTCGCGGGCGGCGAGCGTTGTATCGATTGCGTTTGGCGGGCAGGGCGCAAGGTCGTCTCCGGCGGGCGCCATCATGCGCGTCCGCAGATCGAGGCGCGCTATCGCGCAACGCTTGCGAGGCTGATGCGCGCATGAAGAACGCAGCGAAGGCGCGGCCCGCAATCGAGTCCGATAGCCTGCATCGCCGGATTCGTGCCGAGATCGAGCGACGCATCCTCTCGGGCGAGTGGCGCCCGGGCGATCGCATTCCGTTCGAGCACGAGTTGATGGCGCAGTACGGCTGCGCGCGGATGACCGTGAACAAGGCCATGGCGACGCTCGCAGACGCAGGCCTCATCGTTCGCCGCCGTCGCGCGGGGTCGTTCGTTGCCCAGCCGCGCATTCAGTCGGTCGTCCTCGAAATTCCGGACATTCAGGCCGAGATCGTCGCGCGCGGCGAGGACTATGGCCTGAAGCTCCTAGCGCGCCGCCGTCGCAAGCCGCTCGCCAAACGCGCCGATGAAAAAGCGCTGGCACGCAACGGTGATCTGCTCGCGCTTCGTTGTCTGCATCTCGCCAACGGAAGGCCCTTCGCGCTCGAGGATCGCCTCATTAGCCTCGCCGCCGTACCCGAGGCGGCGCATGTCGACTTCGCCCTCGAGTCCCCCGGAACGTGGCTGCTGGGTCACGTGCCCTGGACGCAAGCGGAACACCGCATCTCCGCGATCAACGCGGACCGCGATATTGCCGCGATTCTCGACATCGAAGTGCGCGATGCCTGCCTCGCCGTCGATCGCCGTACGTGGCGCGGCTCCGAGCACATCACGCAGGTTCGCCAGGTCTTCCCCGGCACGCACTACGACCTCATCGCGCGCTTCGCGCCGAGCACCACGAAGGCTTGAGCGCTCGCGGCGCGGCGCGCGTTACTCGTGCAGCTCCGTGGCCGCGACGCTCCTGCGAGGCAGCACCTCCACGACTTCGACCGGTTTGGTGCGGCCGCGCACGGCAAGCTCGCTCGTGCGCCCCAACGCAAACTCCGGCCCAAGGCGGTCGGCAATCTCCTTCGACACGAGCACGACCGCGCGGGTGGCCTTGGTCAGCGACTCGATGCGGCTCGCGAGATTCACGGGCTCGCCGACGACACCGTACTCGACGCGCTCGTCCGGACCGATGAGTCCGGCGATGACCTCACCCACGTGAATGCCGATTCCGATGGCGAGCGCCGGCTGCCCTTGCGCCGCCAGCTGCACGTTGAGCCGATCGAGCCGCGAGACGATGCCGAGCGCAGCGCGCACGGCGCGTTCGCAATGATCTGCGCGTGACTGCGGCGCGCCGAAGAGCGCCATCACGCCGTCGCCGGTGAACTGCTTGACGACGCCGCCCTCGGACTCCACCGCCGCAACGACCTCCGTGAAGAACTGGTTCAGCACGCGTAGCAGGGTCGCCGGATCGAGCTGCGCGCTGAGCGCGGTGAAGCCGCGAATGTCCTGAAACAGAATGCTGACCTCGCGCCTCTCCCCCTGCAGCGGCACGCGTCCGTCGAGCACCGCCGCGGCGACATCGCGTGACACGAAGCGCCCGAACGTGTCCTTGATGTGTTCGCGCTCCTGCAGTCCATCGACCATTTCGTTGAAGGAATGCGCCAGAAACCCGAGCTCGTCCTCGCGCTCGATCTTCGACCGATAGTGCAGATTCCCCTTCAGCACCTCGTGCATGCCGGCGACGAGCGTGCGCACGGGCCGGATGATCCCGCCAGCCAGCCCCATCCCCACGAGTAGCGCAATAGCGAGCGCGGCGGCGCCGATACCCGCGATGCGCAGTTGCAGCGCATAGAGCGGTGCGAGCGCACGGTCATAAGAGCCTTGCACCAGCGCGTACAGAGGCCGGGCGACATGCGCTTCAATGGGCACGGCCAGCGACATGTAGCGTTCGTTGCCGATATCGAGCAGCGAGGAGGTGCGTGCGCTTTCGCGCAGAAGCCGCGCGCGACGCTCGCCGGAAGCGATTGCGACCCCGCGCTTCCGCCCCGGCAGCGACGACGCGAACACATGCGTGTCCGTGACGAACGAGATGTCCGACCCGGTCTCTTCTTTGAGCCTCGTCGCGAGCGCATCGTCGATGACGTGGCCGAGCACCAGGAATCCGATCACGTCGGGCCCGAACACGGGCACTGCGACCACCTGAAAGAGCGTGCCGTCCACCTCGGCGATGGCGGACGCGGGCTGCTGTGTCCGCAGCGCTTCGCGAATGGGCGGAAAGCTTGCGATGGACCGCTGCACGTCCGGCTTCTTTTGCGAGACCGTCAGCAGCACGCCGGACTCGTCCGTGATCCAGAAGAGCTCGACGCCGATCCGCTCCTGATAGCTGAGTGCCGCCGACGCGAGCGTCTCCGGGTCGTACGTGGCAATGACGCGCTTCAAGCCGAAGTCGCTTGCCAGCAGCACGGAATTGCTCTTCAGGCGCGCCGCGCGCTCACGCAGGAGGTCCAGAAAGACTTGGCCGGTCGTCACCAGCTCGCGACTCAGCGTGCTCTTGGCATCCCGACTCACGACCAGTTGCGTGAACCCGAGCGTCGCGAGCAGCACGGCGAGGATCAGCGACGAAAACGCCAGAAAGATCTTCGTGCGCAGATTGCAGCG
>DASTRY010000014.1:0-165329 GCA_035760965.1 Steroidobacteraceae bacterium
AAGGTGGTGCTGGTAGGTTTCTAGCTGCTGAACGGACGCGGAGATAGTGCAACGAGGTCTGCTATCGCTGCCGCTGCAAATGCGCAGTCCGACAACGGGTCTACTGTGCCAGCCATCGATGGACGCCTCTCTCATCACAAGGGAGGGAGGTGTCCACCGAAACCGACGGGTGTCCAGCTTCGGCGTCGCCCATTAACGTTCATGGCTCGCGCGCTGGGACTTGCTGCCGCGGCGACCGCGGCGACGGCGATCCCGGCGCTCGCCGCCGCGAGCCGACCGAAGGTCAAGATCACGGATGTGCAAGTCAAACGCGTACGTGTCATCAAGGAACTGGGCACGGTCGTGTCCGGGCGGGCTTATCGGGTCGGCGGCGACCTCGTCACCTTGGTTCAGACCGATGCCGGCCTGACAGGTATCGGCCCCGGCGTGACCCCCGCAATGTTGAGCGTCGCACGTCAGCGATTGATTGGTGCCGATCCGCTGGACGTGCAGCAGCTTGCGCGCCGGCTGTTCAATCCTGGTGGTACGTTCAACTCCATCGGCAGCGGAGCGAACGTCGAGATCGCGCTCTGGGATCTCGTGGGAAAAATACTGAACATTCCGCTGTACCGCCTCTGGGGCGGGCGCGACGGCAAGCTCATGCCGTATGCAAGCCAGTGGTCCACGGGCACACCGGAAGAGCGCGCCCGCATGGCACCAAGCTGTTGCATCGGTTTCCAGACGATAGTCCGTACGACCGGCGCCTGCAGCAGACCGACCTCGCGTACCTGTTTTCCTCGCAGGCGGCGCTAGCCTCGCTGGCGGAGAACTACGTCGGCCTGCCGTTCTAGGACCCGCTTGCGGTCAACTATGACGAACTCCGTGAGAAGGGAGTTCGGTAGGGAACGAGCGGCGTCTCCGATGGCAGCGGACTGGCAGTCCCACGGCTCTGCACATACGAATCGCGCGCTGTTTGACGTGCTCGAGCGGCGGTTCGTGCTGGGCATCAAGTACGAGCTGTAAGAGCAGGGGTTCGGGATCGGATCGCGGCGGAATCAGCCCGAGGTCATGGTCGCGGAGGCGCACGAACTAGAACGCGGCCCTTAGTGCATTCCGCGGATTGCTCGCCGTCAGTACGCAGGGATCCGGGCCGCCGCGTTAGCGGAGAAACGTGACGGGGACCGACAGGGCTCCGATTTCGGGACAGCGGGTTGGCTTGATCGGCCCCACGAGCTGCAGCTCGCGCGTACGCGCCAGCAACTCCTCGAGCGTCACTCGCAATTGAAGGCGTGCCAGCCCGGCGCCGGGACAGTGATGAGGGCCATGTCCGAACGCGAGATGCTCGCGGAGATTTGGGCGCGACAGATCGAACTCGTCCGGACGCTCGAAGACCGTCTCATCGCGGTTCGCCGACGCGTAGACCAGCGCGATGGGCTCGCGTAGCTGCAGCGTCTCACCGTGACATTCCAGCGGCCGTGAAACCGTGCGCGCGAAACCTCGATAAGGTGTGTACAGGCGGAGCAGCTCTTCGAGCGCGGTGGGAATCAACGCGGGCTCCGCGCGCAGTCGCCGTTGCAGGTCCGGATGCCGGCATAGATGGACGGCGATGCTTCCGATGACGATGGTCGGCGCGATGATGCCCACCACCAGAACCTGCCGGATCGTGGCGATGATCATCTCGTCCGGCAGCGGCTGATCGTCCTGGCGCGCGGCGAGCAACGCGCTGGTGGGATCCTGCAGCGGGTCTCTCGGGTGGGCGCGACGATCGGCGATCAGCCCGCGGGCCATCTCGTACAGCTGCAAGCTGATTTGTTTCACGAGCTCGTCGTCCTGATCCTGAACGGCGAGGTTGAACGCGCGGCCGCTGCGTGCGAGCTGCAGAGCCTGGTCCGACGGGAGGTTCATCCATTCCGCAAAGACACGCACGGGCAGGTGACTCGAGAAATCGGTGCAGATGTCGCCGGAGCCGCGCTCGATCAGCGGTGTGAGCAGCTCGATGACGATGCGACGTACGGTAGGCTCGAGGGCCGCGACGCGTTCCGCGCTCAGGAGCGGGTTGAGCGCGCGACGATAGGGTGTGTGCTCTGGCGGATCGAGATGCAGCGGCGGACGTCGGCCCGTGAACGCCACCTTGGGCACCACGTTCTGCACGGAAGTGATGAATGTTTTGAAATCCGCAGCTGCGCGTTTGACGTCCGCGTAACGCAGCAGCGCCCAGAAGCCGCCCCATGACGATGACCATGCCACTGGGGACTTTGCGCGCAGCTCAGCGTACAACTGGTGCGGACTATCGAATGTTTCGGGCGCGGTAGCGTCGAAATCAGAGGGTCTATCGGCCCGCATCGGAATCCTTCTGCTGGCGGATGCTATCGCCGGGCGCCGCGCACGTGAAGCTGGACGCATCGCTCGCGTTCCCGCCGCGGTAAACGGCCCGCATGGGAAATGCGCACAGCGGATGACGCTTCACCGGTTTGCCGTCTTCATAGCGCGTGGCGATGATCTGCTCGGGAGCGATCCCTTGCTCGACCCAGCGAACCGTGGACATGAGAACGTCCTGCTCCGGCTCGCCGATGGGCGTGCTCGCCATGGATGCACCGAATTGATCGGCACCGCTGCCTCCGGCGCAATGGAGCATGCCGGGAACCATGAACAATCTCATGAACTCGCGTGCACGCGCGGAGCCCACGCGTTCTTCGACGGCTCTCGCGTAATCAAGGGATTGTTCAGCAATCACGGAAGGATCCATCCATCCCTGATACAGGATGAGCTTGCCGCCGCGCGCGGCGAACGGCCGCAAGTCCGTCGAGCTGGCGTCGAGCTCGGAAGCCCTGCTGCGAACGAGCGCGACATCTCGAGTCATGTTGAATTGCTCGATACTCCAGGCGAGATCGTGATGGCCGGCTTGTCCGAACAGTGCTGCAAGCACGGGTGACGGGGGCCCGGGGCGGGTTCGAACGCCAGGAAGAAGTCCCTCATCGAGTTGCTTGCCGCTCTCGTCTCGAAGGGGGGCAGAGATCGCGCGCACCGTTTCGACTTGAGCGGCAGAAAGGCACGCGCGGGTGCGATCCAGAGAACATTGAAGGGTGCCCACGTCAAAGGCGCAGGAGGGCGGATACTCGACTACACCGTCCGTCACTCCGTCCTGCGCATCACACGCCGCTGTCGCTGCATCCGAGACCAGTTTCCACTCATCCGCGTTGAGTGCCCCTTCGGGGTGCCTGCTCTGGTAGAGCCCGTGCCAGGCGTGCCGCGCGGACATGGTGATCAGGTCGGGGGCGGAAGCGCCGGCGATGATGCCGTCATAATCGTTCGGGAATTGCTGGGCTTCCTTCAACGCTTGCCGGCCACCGCCCGAGCAGCCGATGAAGTAGGAGTGTCTTGCCGGTGACTTGTAATACTTCGCGATGATGCGCTTGGCAGAGACGGCGAGCTCATGCTGTGCGCGAAATGCGTAGTCGAGCAGCGCGACGCGATCCATCATCCATGCTTTGCTTGCGCTCTTGTGCCCCGTGTCGGTCGTCGCGCTCGCGAAACCCGCGGAAACGCCGCGCGCGAGATCGACATAGTTATAGACGCCCGCGTCTCCGCCGACACCGCCGCTGAGAAGACGACCGTTCCACGCTTCCGGCTGGGGTAGCCAGAGCTCAAAGCCGATGCGCTTCTTGATCGTGCCTTCGATCCTGCAGAAGGCGGATTTCACCGCAGGGACGCGTTCATCCTGGGACACGCGCCACTCAGGATTCGGCACGATGTCGCGTGCGGAAACGATCTCGATTTCTCCCTCATTCCAGGACTCGAGCATGCTGCAGGCGCTCTGCGGGCGTACCGGTTCGCCTTCGCATGGCGCGTCTTTGGTCTGGCGACACGGCCGCAGAAACGCAGACGCCCGGTCGGATGTGAACCGGCCCGCGCTCGCGGAAACCTCGCGTGCCAATGCGTTCAGCCGTGCGGGCGTGACATCCCACTTGCCCGTCTTCAGTCGCGATTCGATCGCGCGCAACGCGGCGACGTGCTCGCCGGGCGTGAATGCACAGTGGCCAGCCGCCTCGCTCCAGGCAGATCTGAAGAAGCTTCCACGTCCGGCGAGCGAAACCGTCTGCTCGTAGGCGGCCTGATGCGAAGGCACGGTGGCTCCATCGCCAATCGTGTGGTAGCTCAGGGCAGGCACACTCAACTGCCCATTCGGCGCGTAGTAGCGTTTCATGTACGCGACCGCATCCGGATCGGCGGCAATGCGAGGCGCAGCGTTGAGGGCGTCGAGATCCTGGTCCAGATCGAGTTGGGCTTTGGCGTACATCGCACGCACCCAATCCAGGTCGCCGCTCTTTTCCAGCTGCTTGCGGTAGTCGACGTTCGTGTTCCAGGAGAAGACGCCACCTGCGCGGCGTTCCTGATCGGTGCGGGGAAGGAAGACGCCCATCACGAATGTCTTGCTGACTTGCGCGATGCGCTCATCGGGCGACGAAACATCACTCCGCGAAGTGTTTGGCTGTGACCAGGCGGGCAGTTGCCCGAGCGCACTCGCGAGCGCGATTCGCGCCCGACCGGCGGGGGTTCGCATCGCGTCTTCCAGCACTGAACGCACCCGCGCGCCGTTCGCGACGTCGTCGTCCACCGCGACCAGTCGGATCGCGGATTGCGGGGCGAGGAGCGTCCGGAAGGCGAACGCGGCGTCGAGCGCCTGATTCATCATCGCGACCGATCCTGCGAGGGATCCGCAGGAGGCTAACGCCGCGCTGATACGCGCGGGACGCTGCTCGGCCAGTGCAATCGTGACCAGCGCGCCCATCGACTCGCCCCACGCGATCACGCGCCGGGGTTTGCCGAACTTCTGCGTGAACACCTCGAGCGCGGCGAGCTGATCGGGCACGGCCTCGGCCACGGCCCATCCCGCGGTGGAATAGGACGAGGCGAGAAGCCCGTAACCGTGCGCCAGCAGCCAATCCTCCAATCCTCGCGGAGCGATCTCGGGGGCGCGAATTGCGGGTGAATAGCCGTGACTGTACAGAAGCAGCGTACCGTTCCATTTGCCCGGAACGCGAGAGGCCCAGAGCGCGCCGCTGTTCAGCGTACCCTCTGCGCGGCGCGCGCCGACGTCCGCCGCGTTTTCAGCGACGGACGCCAGCGGCGTGAGCGCGATGAGCGCAATGACTGGGCGCAGTACCGATCTGCGTAGACTGCGAATGTTCACCATGTCTTGCGCAAACTAAGCGCGACCAGTCGACCCAATGGCGATGCCGACTGCGCGTCGAACCCGCCGCTGATGTTGACGAAAGGCGGCTCCTCGTCGAACAGGTTTTGCGCGTCGAGCGCGACGGTCAGTCCTTGCGACAAGCTCTCGAGGTCATAGCCGAGGTGCAGATCGACCGGCGTGTAGGAATCGATACGCCGGATCGGGGTGACGCCAGTCTGATCGTACGCGCTCACGTAGTTCACGAACGCTGTCGCCGTGAATGCATTCAGACGCCAACCGATGTCCGCACGACCGCGGAAACGCTGGGGGTAGTTGATGGTATTGACCACATCGAGGCTCACCGCACCCGGCGCGGCCTGGGTCGTGAGCTTCGTGAAGTAGGAAGCCGCAATGCCCGCGCTCAGCTGACTCGCGCCGAGCGACCAGCTGCCTCTTACGTCGGCGTCGAATCCCTTCGCGATTGTCGTGCCGAGGTTCTGCCGTCGCCCATCCTGAATGTAGGTGACGAGCGCGGCGTTGATTGGGGTGTTGATCGGCAACCCCGAGTTCAGCAAGGCGTTCACCTGGGCCGGCGTCGGATTGAGCGTGCGATAAGGTGCATAGATCGGATTGGTGAGCAGACCCGCGGTGCCACGCAAACCTACGATCTGGTTCTTGTAGTCGATATCGAAGTAGGTGAGGGATGCGCGCAAGCCGGGCAGTGCCGCAGGTGTGAGGTCGAGACCTACCGACCATGTCGTGGCATCTTCCGGCTTCACATCCGGATTGCCGCCGGCGATGCCGATGCCGAAGCAGGTCGTTGCGCCCGGGATGTGATTGCAGGGGAGCGTGTCGCCATACAAGCCGAAGCCGCTCGAATGCGGGTCGTTTTCGGCGAGCGAAGGCGCCCGGAACGAAGTGCCCCAGCTGGCTCGCATGTTCAGGCTCTGCAACGGCTTCCACGTCAGGCCGATCTTCGGGTTGAAGGTGTCGCCGAAGTCGCTGTAATCCTCGTATCGGCCCGCAAGGGAGAGCTCCAGCCGCTGGCCGGCGCTCTGGCGATCCTCACTGCCGAGGATGGGGATCAGCGCTTCTGCGAAGACGGCACTCACGTGTCGGGAGATATCGCTCGGCGTGAGCACCGGCGCCACCGCGGAGCCCGCAGTCAGCAAGCCGGACAACCCTTCTTCGCGATACTCCGCCCCGGCCGCGAGGCGGACCTTGCCGGCCGGAAGCGAGAAGAGAGGGCCGTCCGCCTGCAGCGCCACGGTCTTGAGCTCCGTGTCGCCGTGAATGACGAAGAGCCCGTTGCGAATGGCCGCGACCGTGGCCGGAGATGAAATGCCTCCGGGACCGAACGGGTTGAACGCCGTGCTGGCATCGGTATTTGCGAGCGCCGCGTTGAGCGCTGGCGTGTTGATGTTCTGCGTGCGCCGGACTTCATCCGCACTCGCGCCGTAGCCGACGTAGAGCTCGCTCTGCCACGAGGCCGGAAGTTGCAGGCGGCCTCCTGCGATGGCCTGCCACGATTGCGCGTAACCGGGATTTCGCGGGATGCCACCGTCCTGGTCGAAATCGTACTGGACTGTGATCGGGCCGGTGCCGCCCGTCGGGTTGACGTAGAACGGGTTCGCGTTCGTCACGGTCACGTTGGCGGTGATCTGCGGATCCTGCAGCTCGAACGTGCGGCGGGAGTAGTACCCATCGACGAAAAACGTGAGCGAGTCGCCGGCACTCTGGGTCGCCGAGACGATGACGCTGGTGCGTCGGAGCGAAGGGATGATGTCGCCACGCTTGATGTTGTCGCACAGGTTGCGCGTGTTCGCCGTGAATGAGGCCGGCGTCAGGCCGACGCCCGTGGAGCTTGCGGGGATGGCGTACGGCACGTTGTTGACCAGGATCGTGCCGGGGCTGCATTGTTGCGAGCGAAGGTCGGAGCCGCCGCGCGGCGTGAGCTGCGAGGTGTAGTAGTCGCGATCGGCACCTTGGAGCGCCGCGTGCGAGGTGAAATCAGCCGCGGCCATCAGATGCCCGGAGCTCCACCCGAATCCGACGATCTGCGCGACGGACCAATCGTCGTAGCCATCCGCGCTTCCGAAGCGCGCCGTGCTTTCGGCGCCTGTGAAATTCGTTCGCGGTACGATGTTCACGACGCCGGTCACGGCGTCCGAGCCGTAGATGGCCGAGCCGCCATCCGGTACGACTTCGAGCCGATCGATCGCGATGGAGGGCACCACCGAGGCATCCGTGAACTGGCCTTGAGTGCCCGCGGGTGGCAGTCGTCGCCCCTGCAGCAGCAGCAACGTCGCGTTCGAACCGATGCCGCGCAGATTGACGCCGACGCCGCGAGTCACGTTGGCCGCGCCATTCTGTGCGCCGGAGGCCGTTTCCGATGCACCGAGCCCTACGACCTGGGGAAGCTTGCGCACGAGATCGCTGGTCGTCGCCGCGCCGGCCTCGAGAATGGCCGCGCGATCCACCGCGATGAGGTTGGAGCCGGTGGGCTCCGCGCCGCGAATACGGCTGCCGGTCACGACCACTTCGGTGAGCTGCGGCTCGACTTCCCCGGCGAGCAGGTAACCCTGCGCACCCACCGCTACTGCGAAGAGAGCGGGTATTTGCAGAAAGCGCGTGCGCCCCTGTCGAGATTGCGTCGCCCGAATCATGCCGTTCTTCATTCCCCCTCCCGTTGGACTGACGTTGTTGTTATGCAACCGGTTACATGAAACCGGTTGCAAAGATCGTGACACAGCCGAGCGAGCGTGGCAACCGCCGGAAGGCTCACCGCGAGCGCGAGTTGCGTGATTCCGCAGGTCTCGCTGATCATTGCGCGGCCGCCACGAGGAGACGAGAACCCCTTGAATTCCCCCAAGCGCAAGCGCTCGAAACGACCCGCCCGTTCTTATTTCGGCGACCGGACGATCGGCAAAGTCGCCGTCATCGCGGGCGTATCGAAAGCCACGGTTTCGCGCTTCTTCAACTCACCGGGGCTCCTCTCGCGCGACACCTCTGCACGCGTGGAACAAGCGATCCAGCGGGTCGGATATATCCCGAACCTGCTGGCGGGCGCCCTCACGACGAAGCGGACGGGACTGATCGCCGCGGTGATCCCCTCGATCGCCCAGTCGATCTTCTCGAGCACGATTCAATCCGTCACGGACGCGCTCGCCGCGGAGGGTTACAGCGTGTTGCTGGCGCTCACGGGCAGCAACGACGAGTACGCTCGGCGGCAAGTGATGTCGGTGGTGGGTCGTCGACCGGATGGCATCATCCTGACGGGCGCGTCGCTCGATGCGGAGACGCGCGCGCAGCTGCGCGCTACTCGCATCCCGACAATCGAAACATGGGATCTGCCCGACGATCCAATCGATCTCGCGGTGGGCTTCTCGCACGCGAAAGTCGGAGCCGCGGTGGCAAAACACGCGCTCGCTCGAGGCCGAAAGCGCACGCTCGTGATCTCCGCGACGGGTGCGAGAGCGCTGGAGCGTTGTCGCAGCTTCACGCAGACGATGACGGGGCAGGGCGCCCCGCCGCCGGCGCTGTGCACCTTCGAAGGCACCACGACTTTCGGCAAGAGCCGGCGTGCCCTGGCCGCCCATCTCGATGGCGGTGGTCGGCCGGAGCTGGTGTTCTGCTCGTCCGACATTGGCGCACACGGCGTGATCGCCGAGTTGCACGAGCGCGGTATCCGCATTCCCGACGATATCGCAGTGATCGGTTTCGGCGACCTGGACTTCGCGGCGGATCTCGCACCGAGCCTGACGACGGTCAAGATCGACGGCAGCGCGATCGCCCAGAAGACGGCCGAGTTTCTGCTGCTCCGGGCGCGCAAGAAGCGCATCGCGAACCCGATTGTCGACATCGGTTTCGAGCTGATCGTACGCAGCAGCGGCTGAGTGCTAGCCGTTTTCGGGCCGCGTCCCGCGCACGCCGGGCGATGACTGCGCGGTCGCGCGCGGAGCGATGTAGAGCAGCAGAATCGCGAGAATCAGCAGCGCAGCGCCGACGAGCTCCACGCCGGTCGGTGCGGGCAATCCCCAGCCCGAGTTCAGGATGAACGCTGCAACGATGCCGGCGAGCAGACTCGACGAGCGCTCGAGTGGCACGCACTAACTGTTCTCGCGCGGATCCAGCAGGATCAGCCGCCGCAAGATGTCGCGGGCGCCAGGGTGATGGCTCGTCCCCCTCCGACCCCATAGAATCCCGGTACCGAACTTTTTGATGGCCTGAGCATCCTCTGCACATGGCCCACGCCCGATTTCTTTCGACGCAGGCGCTCGCAGATGCCGAGCTGGTCCAGGCGGCTCGGCGCGGTGACGCGACTAGCCTCGGCGTCTTGTTCTACCGCTATCGTCCGCGCCTGCTTGGGCTTGCGATGTCTCTGCTCGGATATCAGGCGGCGGCGGAGGACGCCGTGCATGACACCTATGTCACGGCACTCACTCACCTCGATGATCTGCAGGATGCCGCCGCGGTGGGCGGGTGGCTGCACGCAACGCTGCGCAATCGATGCCTCATGGAGCGACGTAGGGCGATGAGACGCCCGACGGCCAATGCGACGGCATCCCTCGAGGCCATTCCGGACGAGAGGCGCGTTGAAGACAGCATCGAAGGTACGCAGCTGCGCGAGTGGGTGTGGAATGCGATTGGCCAGCTCCCGGAGGGCACGCGAGCTGCGATGCTGTTGAGGTATTTCGGAAGCTTCGGATCTTACGAAGAGATCGCGGGCATTCTCGCAATCCCGGTTGGAACCGTGCGTAGCCGTCTCTTCGACGGCAAGGCGCGCCTTGCGGAACTGCTGCTGGCGGCGGCGGGAGTAGCCGCGGACGACCAGCGTTCTTTGGAAGAGGAGCGGCGAGCGTTCTTCTTCGAATCGATGCAGGAGACCTTCAAGCATCGTCGCTGTGATGCGTACTTCGAAGCCCACGCGCCCGATCTCGAGATCAACTGGTCGGGCAAGCGCACCACCTACGGACGGGAGCATCTCCAACGGCAGATCGAGAGGGATTTCGACGATGGAGTTGTGATGTCGCCGCAGCGTGTGCTCGCAAGCGGAAACGTCTCGGTGCTCGAAGGTCAGTTTCGAAATCCTGTACACGACCCTGAGCACTGCCCGCCGGCTCTTGCACTCGTCATGTTCCACGACGGTGGCCAGATCACCCGAATGAATCTCTACCTCTCCCCACGTCCTCCCGAAGACCGGGATCGCGACTAAACGAACTTTCCTGCTGTGAGCTGCATCTTCTCCTCGAAGACGCGCACCACGCAGCGTTCCGCAAAGAGGATTCGACATGCACGCAAGCCGAAATGAAGTTCCAGTCAGCATGGAAGTGGGGGCGGCATACAGCCGCGACGTTCAGTGGGGCGAGATGAATGTGGCCTTCGAAGGGTTTCCTGCAGGAATGGATACAAGGCCGCTCTTTCGCGGACTGCCGGGTGATCGTTGTCAGTGCCCTCATTGGGGCCTGTTGATGAAGGGCCGTATCAAGATCCTTTACGCGGATCGCGAAGAAATCATCAACGCGGGACAGGCCTACTACCTGCCACCAGGACACAATGTGCTGGTGGAACAGGACTGCGAGCTCATCGAGCTCAGCCCAAAAGGCGAGTACGAAAAGACCTTGCAGGTCGTCGCTCAGAACGCTGCGCGAGGCGGCGCATAAGCCTCACGCGCCGCGGCCATCCCCTTGGCGCAGGGTTCCTGCGCCAAGGCACTACGTTACCTCAACTCTGTCGTGTGCTGCGTGGCGGGCGCGGCACGCCGCGCTCGCCATGCAGCGGCGAACTCCGCCGGCGTCTGGTACCCCAACGCGCTGTGCGGCCTGCGCTGGTTGTAATCAGTGCGCCAGGCAGCAACGATGGAACGTGCTTCGGATAGCGATCCCAACCAGTGCTCGTTCAGGCACTCGTCGCGAAACTTGCCATTGAAGCTTTCCACGTACGCGTTCTGCGTCGGCTTACCCGCCTCGATCAGCCGTAGTTCGACGCCTCGCTCATAAGCCCATTTATCCATCGCCTTGCCGGTGAACTCCGGGCCCTGGTCCGTTCGAATGACCTTCGGTAGCTTGCGGAATTGCACAGCTCGGTCGAGCACCCGCGTGACGTATCGTCCGGAAATGCCATGATCCACGACGATGTCGATCGACTCCTTCGTGAAGTCATCCACGATCGTCAGGCACTGCAGCCGTCGACCGTACTCGAGCGCATCGCTGACGAAGTCCATTGACCACACCTCGTTGGGCGCCTGTGGCATCAACAACGGCCGCCGCTCGACCGCAACGCGTTTGCGCCGCTTGCGCACCTGCAGCTCATCCAGCCTATACAACCGATACACGCGCTTGACGTTCACGGTTGCTCCTTCTCGCCGTATCAGTGCATGGATCCGCCGATACCCAAAGCGACGCCGCTCCGCTGCAAGTTGCCGAATCCACGCGCGCAGCTGCTCGTTACGCGCTTCCGAGCGGCACCGATAGTTCAGCACCGTGCGCGATATCCCCATCAGTGAGCACGCACGTCGCTCCGAAATCCTGGTCTTCGCCCGCATGGCCTCAACTGCCTCGCGCCGTGCCTGCGGGCTTACCGCTTTCCCCGCGCGACAACCTTCAGCGCCTCGATATCGAGCATCGCTTCAGCCAGCAGCTTCTTCAGCTTCGTGTTCTCCCCCTCGAGCTCCCGCAGCCTGCGTGCGTCGGAAACTTCCATCCCACCGAATCGACCGCGCCACTTGTAGAAGGTGGCGTCACTGAACCCGTGCTTACGGCACAGCTCCTTCACCGCTACGCCACTCTCGGCTTGCTTCAAAAACCCGACGATCTGTCCCACAAGGCCTGAAGCCCGACCCTGCTTGCAAAGGCACTGAACTCAGGGTGCTGCCGAAACGTTCGCATTTGAGGCATCCATATCTGCGGCAAAAGCTCGTCACGGGCATGGCGCCCTGCTGCTCGAAGGACGTCAGCGCGCGATCCGCGATATCGAGCGCCAAGGCAACGTCGCGACGTATTCATCAGGCAGCCGTATACCGCATCTCGCCTTTCGCATTTTCCGCGCTTTGATGGTTGCCATGGAGACAAGGACTGATGGCCCGATCATGTCTCCGTCCTTGTCCATCGCAAACGGTAAACTACACCCCATACGCAGAAATGTCGCAGGAACAGCTCAGTTGGAAAGTGCTGCAAAAATAGCGGTTTGGCGCAAAAACGCCGATATTTCAGAGGGGCGGAAAATCAGCGTCGCCCCAATGATGGACTGGACCGACCGCCACTGCCGCTACTTCCTCCGCGGCTTCTCCAAGCACGTCCTGCTCTACACCGAGATGATCACCGCGCAGGCGATTCTGCGCGGCGACCGCGAGCGGCTGCTGCGCTTTGATCCCGAGGAGCATCCGGTCGCGCTGCAACTCGGCGGCAGCGAGCCCGAGGATCTCGCGCGTGCGGCGCGCGCAGGTGAAGAGGCCGGTTACGACGAGATCAATCTCAACTGTGGCTGCCCGAGCGATCGGGTGGCGAGCGGCGCATTCGGCGCATGCTTGATGCACGAGCCGGATCGAGTCGCCGCGTCCGTCGCTGCGATGAAAGCGGCCGTGAAGCTGCCGGTGACCGTGAAGATGCGCATCGGCGTCGTCGAAGGTCGCGAGCGCGACACGCACGAGGCGATTGCGCACGTGTCGGAGCAAGACGTCGCGCACCTGCGAGAGTTCATCACGAAGATCCGTGATGCCGGTTGCGACGTCGCGATCGTCCATGCGCGCAAGGCGGTGCTCGGCGGACTGTCGCCGAAGGAGAATCGCGAGGTCCCGCCGCTGCGCTACGACATCGTGCGCGAGATGAAGCGCGAGTTTCCGACGCTGCCGATCATCGTGAACGGCGGCTTCAAAGACGTGAGTGGCACGTGCGAGGCGCTCACGTGGTGTGACGGCGTGATGCTCGGCCGCGAGGCCTATCACCGCCCGATGATCCTCGCGGAGCTCGATCGCGCGCTAGAGCGCGAGGGTCGCAGCCCGAGCGCAGCGCGTTCGTCCTCGCCGGCAGCGCCCTCTGTAGAGCCGGCAGCGGACCTCGCGACCCTCCGCGAAGCCATGCTCGATCGCATGGCCCGGTACGCCGCACGCGAAATGGCGCGCGGCGAGCGACTATCATCGATTACGCGGCACATGCTCGGCCTCTACGCCGGCGAGCCGGGCGCGCGCGACTATCGCCGCGCGCTGAGCGAAGGGGCGCGCGCCGCCGACGCCACCGCGGATCTCATCCGTCGCGCTGCGCCGACCCGCGCGGCCGCGTGATCTGCGCCCGCCCGCAAAAAAATCCCCTCGGGCCCAAAAAAATACATATATATAGAGCGGTGATGCCGAGCGCGCGGCCCGCGAGCGCCTCGGCTCGTGTGTCGCCGGATGGCCACAAAGGAAAATCTACGTTAATTCAGGACCTTCGCCTCGGTAGCCACTGTTAAGTAGTCGCGTATAATCGCCCGGCGGTCGCTGCCGTGCGACGGAAGGCCGGAGTCCTCGCAGCAGCAGTAGATCTCTGCATGGGTAAAGACATCGAGCTCGCCATTCTTTTTGCCGACGTCGTCGGCTCCACCCGGCTCTACGAGCTGATGGGCGACCTGCGCGCGCGGGACATGGTGGCCATCTGCATCGACTGCATGCGCAGCGCCACCGAGCAGCACCAGGGAACGGTCATCAAGACCATGGGCGACGAAGTCATGGCCACGTTCCCCTCGGCGGACGAGGCGCTGAACGCGGCCGCCCAAATGCAGCAGCAGATTTCGGCTCACTCTCAGCTGAAGGTTGACGGGCAGGCCGTCGCCATCCGCGTGGGTTGTCATTTCGGGCCCGTGGTCCTCGAGAACCGGGACGTGTTCGGCGCCACCGTACACACCGCCAATCGCATGACGAGCCAGGCCAAGGCCGGGCAGATCATCACGACGGCCGCCACCGTGGAACGCCTCTCGCCCGAGTGGCGCGCGTCCGTCCGGCAGATCGACGTTGCGATGATCAAGGGGCAGGGCAGCGAAGTCACCCTCTACGAAGTCCTGTGGCAGACGGAAGACGTCACGAGCATGGTGCCGGCCATCGCCATGCAGGCGCGTGGCGCGCGCACGATGCGCCTGCGGCTGCGGCTCATGGATCGCGAGATCTTCCTCGACGAGCAGCGGCCGAACGTCGCCATCGGGCGCGCGGAAGAGAACGACCTCGTGATCAAAGGGAACCTGATCTCGCGCATCCACGCGCGCATCGAGATCAACCGCAACAAGTTCGTGCTGATCGATCAGAGCACGAACGGAACCTTCGTGCAGACGAAGGACGGTGAAGAGTCCTTCGTCCGGCGCGACAGCCTGCAGATCAAGGGCGAAGGCATGATCGGGCTCGGGAAGCTGCCCGAGAGCGAGTCGCCGCAGACCATCCGCTTCGTCTGCGAGGAAGGCTAGCCCCGCAAGCTGCGACGCGCGGGGCCTCTGCGCGCCGAGGCGTCAGCCGCGTGCTTCCGTCAAAGCATCCGGTTCGTCTGCAAGGAAAGCTGGCGTCGCAAGCTGCGACGCGCGGGGCGGCCCATTGCAGGCCGACCCGCCGCGCCAGGCGTCAGCCGGTGAGCTTCTTCTCGGTGATCTCGAGCTGCCGCAGCATCTCGGCGGGCAGCCGGTTGCCGTAGGTCTCGAGGTACGCGCGAATATCCGTCACTTCCTGCCGCCACTTCGCCGGATCGACGCTCAACAGCGCCTGCAAGTCCGCGGCGCCGATGTCGAGGCCCTTCGTGTTGAGGTCCTGCGGGCGCGGCAGATGACCGATCGCCGTCTCGTTGGCGGCCGCCTTGCCGGCCACCCGGTCCAGCATCCAGGCCAGCACGCGCAGATTCTCGCCGTAGCCCGGCCAGAGGAACTTGCCCTGCGCATCCCGGCGGAACCAGTTCACGTGGAAGATCCGCGGCGGATTCTTCAACCTCGCGCCGACGTTCAGCCAGTGCTGCCAGTAGTCGCCGAAGTTGTAGCCGCAGAAGGGCAGCATCGCCATCGGATCGCGGCGCACGACGCCCACTTTCGCCGTCGCGGCGGCGGTCGTCTCCGAGGCCACCGAAGCGCCGACGAGCACGCCGTGCTTCCAGTCGCGAGCCTCGTACACGAGCGGCGCCAGCTCGCGCCGGCGACCGCCGAACACGATGGCGCTGATCGGCACGCCCTGCGGGTCCTCGGCGTGCGGCGAGTACGCCGGATTGTTCTTCGCCGGAACGGTGAACCGCGAATTCGGATGCGCCGCCGGCCCGTTCTTCGGATCGTACGGCCGGCCCTGCCAGTCGATGACCGGCTTGCCGGACGTCATGCCCTCCCACCACGGCTGATTGTCTTCGGTCAGCGCGACGTTGGTGAAGAGCGTGTCGTGGCGGACCATGTCGTACGCGTTCCGGTTCGTCTCGCGGTTCGTGCCCGGCGCCACGCCGAAGTAGCCCGACTCGGGATTGATCGCCCACAGCCGTCCGTCCGGCCCCGGCGTCAGCCACGCGATGTCGTCACCGACGGTGAACACCTTCCAGCCCGGCAGCGACGCCGGCGGAATGAGCATCGCGAGATTGGTCTTGCCGCACGCGGACGGAAACGCGCACGCCACGTAGTGCATCTCGCCCTGCGGGTTCTGCAGACCGACGATCAGCATGTGCTCGGCGAGCCAGCCTTCCGTGCGCGCCTGATAGCTCGCGATGCGCAGCGCGTGGCATTTCTTGCCGAGCAGCGCGTTGCCGCCGTAACCCGAGCCGAAGCTCTGAATTTCGAGCGTCTCGGGGAAGTGCATGATGAAGCGGCGCTCGGGATCGAGCTCGCCGATCGAGTGCAGTCCCTTCACGAACGTGCCTTCGCGCGCGATGCGCTCGAGCGCTGGGCGGCCCATGCGTGTCATGATCGCCATGTTCAGCACGACGTACGCGCTGTCGGTGATCTCGACGCCGCAACGGGAGTACGGCGAATCGATCGGCCCCATGCAGTAGGGCACCACGTAGAGCGTGCGGTCCTTCATGCACCCGCTGAACAGCGAGCGCATCTTGGCGCGCGCTTCGTCGGGCGCCATCCAGTTGTTGTTCGGACCCGCGTCTTCCTTCGACGCGGAGCAGATGAACGTCAGGTGCTCGACGCGCGCGACGTCGTTCGGATTCGAGCGCGCGAGATGGCAATTGGGAAATTCCTTCTCGTTGAGCGGCAGCAACTCGCCGGCTTTGACGAGCTTGGCCGTCAGCTCGCGCTGCTCGGCTGCGGAGCCCTCGCACCAGTGAACGGCGCTCGCCTGCGTGAGCTGCCGCACCGATTCGACCCACTCCGTCACCTCTTTGCTGAGCCGATCGAGCGGAGTGATCAGGTGCGGAGCCGTGGCCATGTCCAGAATTCCTCGTTATTCGGGGTATTTGGCGAGAAAAGTAGCTTGCGATTATAGCGGCGGATCGTACGGTCGGCCCGGGCATTTGCCAGAACGCCGCGGAGCGGCTTGAGCCGGGACGGTACTCGGTCACAATGCGTGTATAAAGCGCCCGCCGACTGCGCTGTTCCCGTTGCCCTCGCCACAACCGAACCACCAGCCGCACGAATGCTCGATTTGTCTGACATCTTCGGCGCCGACGGTCCGCTGCAGCGGGCCTTGCCGGATTTCCGATTCCGGCGCCAGCAATTGCGCATGGCGGAGCGCGTGGCCGCGGCGCTCGAGAACCGCGAGCCGCTCGTCGTCGAGGCCGGCACGGGAACGGGCAAGACGTTCGCGTACCTCGTGCCCGCGCTGCTCTCGCGCAAGCGCGTGCTCATCTCCACGGGCACGCGGACCCTGCAGGACCAGCTCTTCGCGCGCGATCTGCCGGTCGTGTCCGCGGCGCTCGGGCGGCCGGCGAAGGTGGCCCTCTTGAAAGGCCGCTCGAACTATCTGTGCCGGCATCGATTGCGGCTCGCCGGCGAACAGCTCGCGCTCTCGGGCGCCCGCGTGCAGGATCGAACGCTCGCGCGCATCTCGCGCTGGTCGCACACGACGCGCACGGGCGATCTGGCGGAGGTGCCGGGTCTCTCGGACGCTCACGCCATCTGGCAGCAGGTGACTTCCACGCGCGACAACTGCCTCGGCGCGAAATGCGGCGAGTTCAGCCGCTGTCACGTCGCGCTGGCGCGCCGCGCGGCGCAAGAGGCGGATGTCGTCGTCGTCAATCACCATCTTCTGCTCGCGGACCTCGCGCTGAAGGAGGACGGGTTCGGCGACATTCTCGGCACCGCGGACGCGCTGATCCTCGACGAGGCCCACCAGATTCCGGACCTGGCGACGCAGTTCTTCGGCGCGAGCGTCGCGAGCCGGCGCATCGATAATGTCGTGCGCGACGTGCAGGCGGAGCTTGCGTCGGCGATCCATCACTCGGCCGAGGCGTCAGCCGAGGGTTGGCATCGGCAGGCGTCGGAGGCGGTGCGGGGCGTCGCGGACGCGCTTGCGGCGCTCGCCTCGATGTTGCCGCGGCAACTCGGGCGCTTCGCCTGGAACGAAGCGCCGCGCTCCGTGAGTGCGCGCGTCGACGAGCTTGCGCACGCGTTGCAGGAGCTCGCGGCGTGCCTCGTGGAAGCCGGCGACAGCTCGCCGCTCAGTGCCGTCGCCGAGCGCGTCTCGGAGCTGGCGGCCGTGCTGGATCGTTTCGCGACGGTGGACGATCTCGACGGCGCGCGGGCGATCGAGGTTCGCGAGAAGGGCTTCACCCTGAGCCTGATCCCCTTCGATGTCGCACAACGCTTTCAGGGCCTGCTCCAGGCGCGGCCCACGGCGTGGATCTTCACGTCCGCGACGTTGTCGCTCGGCGAGGACTTCAGCCATTTCACGAGTCGCCTCGGGCTTGGCGAGGCCGACACGTTGAAGATCGACAGCCCCTTCGATTACGAGCGCCAGAGCGTGCTGTATCTGCCGACGGGCATGCCCGATCCGCAGAGCCCCGAATTCGTCGCGGAGGTCATCGCGCGCGCGGTGCCGCTCATCGACGCCGCGCGGGGCGGGGCGTTCATCCTCTTCACGAGCCATCGCGCACTCGCACGCGCCGCGCAACTTCTGCGCGAGCGGTGGGCGGCAGAGGCGCCGTACAACCTCTACGTGCAGGGCGAGGCCCCGCGAGAGCACTTGCTGAAGCAGTTTCGCGAGGACGGCTACGGCGTCCTGCTCGGCACGACGAGCTTCTGGGAAGGCGTGGACGTCAAGGGCGAGGCGCTGCGCCTCGTCGTCATCGAGAAGCTGCCGTTCGCCTCGCCGGACGATCCCCTGGTGAAGGCCCGCATCGACCACTTGCAGCAGACCGGCGGCAATGCCTTTCGGGATTACCAGCTGCCGGAGGCCGCGCTTGCTTTGAAGCAAGGCGTCGGCCGGCTCATTCGCAGCGAAGAGGATTTCGGCGTGGTGGCGATCTGCGATCCGCGCATGACCGGGCGCAGCTACGGGCGCGTGTTCATGAAAGCCCTCCCCGAGATGACCGTGACGCGCGATCTCGACGAGACGCTGCGTTTTCTGCGGCGGCACACGCCCTTCGAGGGGCGAGCCGTGTCGGGGTCGACATGAGCGTCGGCCCCCGCGCTTCACGTCCGCGGCGGCACACGCCCTTCGAGGCGAGCCGTGTCGCGGTCGACATGAGCGCCGCCCCGCGCGCTTCACGTCCGCGGCGGCGGTCAGGAGCGCGATGAAAATACTCGCACTGGATACGGCGACGGAGGCGTGCTCAGCCGCGCTCCTCATCGATGGCCGCCTCATCGCGCGTGAGATGGAGCTCGAGCGCGGGCACGCGGAGAACATCCTGCCGATGATCGATGCGGTGCTCGCGGAAGTGGGCGTGTCGCTTGCGGCGGTGGACGCGATTGCATTCGGCCGCGGCCCCGGCGGCTTCACCGGGGTGCGGCTCGCGGCGAGTGTGACGCAAGGGCTGGCGTTCGCAGCCGATAGGCCGGTGGTGCCGGTGTCGGACCTGGCGGCTGTCGCCCAGCGTGCGCTGGAGATGGAGCCCGGCACCGATCGAGTCATTGTCTGCAATGATGCCCGCATGCAGGAGGTGTACTGGGCGTGCTTCGAGCGCGACGATCAAGGCTTCGCTCGCCTCGTGGGCGCCGAGCACGTCGGTCCGCCCGAGGGAGTCGAGCTCTGGCCGGCGTGGCTGAGCGGCTCCGAGTCCGCGGGCGCGAGCCGATCGCAGAGCCCGGAATCGCCGAGCCCACCGTCGCGCGCCGCTGCATCGCCAAGCCCCGCGTCGAGCCGCCCGACATCGCAAGTCCCGGCGGCTGGGGCCGCTTTCGTGCGCGGTTCGGGCGCGGGTGATCCGAGCATCGGCGCCGCGGGTCGGGGTTTCCGCGCCTACCCGCAGCTGCGAGCGAAGCTGCTGTCCTCCCAGTCGGTTGCCGCACCAGCGCACCTCGTCAGCGACGATCTGCTTCCCCGCGCCCACGAGATCGCACGGCTGGCGCTTCGCGAGGTCGAGGCAGGGCGGCTCGTGCGGCCGGAGGATGCGATCCCGGTGTATCTCCGCGACGATGTTGCCCGTCCGAAGTCATCGCACACATGACGACCGCGCGCCCGAGTGCCGCCGATTCAAGAACCGCATCTCCGCACGCCGCGACCTCGAGAAGCGCATGTCGAAGTGACCATAGACTCGATGACGTCCCGAACACCTCCGGCCGCGCGCCGTCACCCGTCTGAAAAGCTCGCCGAAGTCCGTCATCAATCTGTCATCAACGCCCTCTGTAATACGCGCGCCCATTGAGGAGCCCGTGCAGGTGCCATGCCCGCGAAACAGGTGCTGATCGTCGAGGATGAGAAGCCGATCCGCGACATGATCGCGTTCGGCCTGAAGCGCCACGGCTTCGACGTTCGCGAAGCCGAGGATTGCCGCAGTGCGCGCGCCGCACTGGCCGACAAGCGCCCCGACCTGGTGCTCATCGACTGGATGCTGCCCGACATGAGCGGTCTCGAGCTGGCGCGCGCGCTGAAGCGCGACCGCGACACCCGCGAGCTGCCGATCATCATGCTCACGGCTCGCGCGGAGGAGGGCGACAAGGTCGCGGGTCTCGAAGGCGGCGCGGACGATTACGTCACCAAGCCCTTCTCGCCCCGCGAGCTCGTTGCGCGCATCAACGCGGTGCTGCGCCGGGCCGCGCCCAATGGCGGCGAGGAGCGCATCGAATTCGAAGGCCTCGCGCTCGACCAGGCGAGCCATCGCGTGATGGTCGGCGAGAAGACGATCCCACTCGGCCCCACCGAATACCGCATGCTCGAGTTCTTCATGACGCATCCGGAGCGCGTGTACAAGCGCGACCAGCTCCTCGATCGCGTCTGGGGCGGCAACGTCTACGTCGAGGAGCGCACGATCGACGTGCACATCCGCCGCTTGCGCAAGGCGCTCGAAGAATTCGGGTACGATCGCTTCATTCAGACCGTGCGCGGCTCGGGGTATCGGTTCTCGGCTCGCCCGGAGTAGTGCGAGGCGGTTTCGGAGCAAAGGCCGTGAGATCCGACCCATGCAAGGGTTGAAACAGGCCTGGTGGTTTGCAGCGGGACGGTTGCTCGCGACCGCCGTCGTCGGCCTCGTTGGCGGCTGGGTCTTCGGAAACGTGTGGGCGGCGCTCGCTCTCGCGCTCGCCGGCTACCTCGCCTGGCAGCTCGTGAACCTCTGCCGGCTCGACTACTGGGTGCGTCACCGCAGCTTTGCGGACCCGCCGGAATTCGGCGGCGTGTGGGGCGAAGTGGTCACACAGGTGGTGCGGCTCCATCGCCGCAAGCGCTATCACAAGCAGCGGTTCGTGAAGCTCCTGCGGCAGATCCAGCGCTCGACGGCGGCGCTCCCCGACGGCGTCGTGATCCTCGACGAGCAGCGCGAGATCGTGTGGTTCAACCAAACCGCCAGCCGCTTGCTGAATCTGCGCGGCGCGGCCGACTACGGGCTGCGCATCGACAATCTGCTGCGTCAGCCGGAGCTCGCGCGCTATCTCGATGCCGGCGACTATCAGAATCCGGTGGCGCTGCAGCCCGACGCCGGACTCGACAATTTCCTGTCGCTGCAGCTCGTGCCGTACGGCGAAGGGCAGCATCTGCTGCTGGTGCGCGACGTCTCGCGGCAGATGCGCTTGGAGAACATGCGCAAAGACTTCGTAGCCAACGCCTCGCACGAGCTGCGCTCGCCGCTCTCGGTGATCGCGGGCTATCTCGAGACGCTGTATCACGATCCGGCGCTCGACAAAGACCTGCAGGCGCCGGTCGCCGAAATGAGGCGGCAGGCGGCGCGGATGACGTCGATCATTCAGGACCTGCTCGCGCTCTCGAAGCTCGAGGAGAGCGACGAGATGGTCGGCGGCGACTACATCGATGTGCCGGCGCTGATCGCGGCGCTGCGCAGGGACGTGCTCGCGCGGCCCGCGCATCCGCACGAAGTGCGTATCAGAATCGAGTCGCAGGCCGCGCTGCGCGGCGATGAGCCCGAGATCCACTCCGCGTTCTCCAACCTCGTCGACAACGCGGCGAAATACACGCCGCCCGAGGGCAGCATCGAGATGCGCTGGTGGGTCGACGACGCAGGCGGCCATTTCGCCGTGACCGATACGGGCATCGGCATACCGCCCGAGCACATTCCGCGGCTCACCGAGCGGTTCTATCGCGTCGATGAGGGCCGCTCGCGCGCAACCGGCGGTTCCGGGCTCGGCCTTGCGATCGTGAAACACGTGCTGCAGCGGCACGGGGCGACGCTCGACATCGAGAGCACGTTAGGCTCGGGCAGCACGTTCACCTGTCACTTCCCGCTCCAGCGGGTGAGTGGCGAGCACACATCGGCGGTGGAATCGCGCGCCGCGGGCTGAGCCGCAGGTCGCCTTCCGCTATGATCCCTTGAACGAGGCGCTCTTCTGGAGCAGTCGAACGATGGAAACCGCGGACCTGAGCCATCACATTTCCCGCCGCTTCAACGAGGATCTGGAGCGCGTGCGGAGCAAAGTGCTCGCGATGGGCGGCTTCGTCGAGCAGCAGCTCCAGAAAGCCGTCACCGCGCTGGTCGAGGGCGACAGCTCGCTCGGCGAGGCGGTGGCCATGGACGACTACAAGGTCAACGACATGGAAGTGTCCATCGACGAGGAGTGCAGCCGCATCCTCGCGACGCGCGCTCCCGCGGCCGGGGACCTGCGGCTGATCGTCGCCATCATCAAGACGATCACGGACCTCGAGCGCGTGGGCGATGAGGGCGAGAAGATCGGCTACATCGCATCACGGCTCGCGACGATGGAGCGCCCGGCGGACAAGTACCGGGAGATCAAGCACCTCGGCCGCGTGGTGTCCGAGATGGTCCACGACGCGCTCGACGCCTTCGCGCGTATGGATGTCGAGGCGGCGCTGAAAGTGGCGCGCCAGGATCGGGTGGTCGACGAAGAGTACGAAGCGATCCAGCGTCAGTGCATCACGTTCATGATGGAAGACCCGCGCACCATCCGGCGCGCGCTGGACATCCTGTGGGTCGTGCGGGCGCTCGAGCGGATCGGCGACCATGCGAAGAACATCAGCGAATACGTGATCTACATGGTTCACGGCAAGGACATTCGCCACACCTCGCTCGACGACGTCGAGCGCGAGCTCCGCGACGGCATGCCGCCGGCGCGCCCCGGCGCCTAGCAGTCCTCGCCGGGGCTCACGGGCGTGCACTTCGGCGCACCGGCGTGCACACGGGCTCGCCGGTGGCGTAGGATCGGCCGCCGAGGTGGACACGACGTGCTGAACAATCGCCGCACTTTGAATCTTGCCGGCTTCCTGGCCTGCGCTGCGCTCATGGGCTACGCGCTGTACGCGCAGTACGTGCTCGGGCTGGAGCCGTGCCCGCTCTGCATCTTCCAGCGCATCGGGATCATCGCGCTGGGCGTCGTGTTCCTGATCGCTGCGCTTCACAACCCGAAGCGCTGGGGCGCGTACGTCTACGCGGGTCTCATCGCGGTCGCCGCGTTGGCGACGATTGGCGTCGCCGCTCGGCACGTTTATGTGCAGAGCCTGCCGCCGGGATCGGTGCCTTCGTGTGGCGCACCGCTCAGTGTCCTCGTGAAATTCACACCGCCGATCGAGCTCATCAAGAAGGTGCTGACCGGAGGCGGGGAGTGCGCCGAGGTGAACTGGCGTTTCCTCGGCCTCGCCATGCCGGCGTGGGTACTGATCAGTGCGGTCGTGCTCGGTGCCTTCGGCGTCTTCGCCAATGTCCGCGGCAGGTCGGCGCGGGCCGTGAGCTCGGAGCCGAGCTTCGCCCGGCGCTGAGTCCACCCGGAGCTGGGATTACTTCGCCAGCAGGTTTCGCAGCGCCCCGAAGTACATCCGGTGCAGGGCGTCGATCTCCTCGACGCGCACGCACTCATTCACCTTGTGAATGCTGGCGTTGACCACGCCGAGCTCGACGACCTGCGCCCCTGTCGGCGCGATGAATCGGCCGTCCGAGGTGCCGCCGCCCGTCGAGTAGGCGGGCGGCGCGCCCCGCACCTCGGCCACCGCGGCGCTCACGGCCTCCGAGAACACCCCTGGCGGCGTGTAGAACGGCTCCCCGGACAGGTACCACTCGATCGTGAACTTCACGTCGTGCTTGCGCAGGATGCTCTCGACCTGCTCCTTCAGCCCCTCGAGCGTCTGCACCGGCGAGTAGCGGAGGTTGAAGCGCGCCTTCAGCTCGCCGGGAATGACGTTCGGTGCGCCCGTGCCGGCGTTGAAGTTCGAGATCTGAAACGTCGTCGGTTGGAAGTGCTCCGTGCCGCTGTCCCACACCCGGGTCACCAGCTCCGCGAGCGCCGGAGCGAAGGCGTGCACCGGATTGACGGCAAGCTGCGGGTAGGCCACGTGCCCCTGCACCCCGTGCACGGTCAGGCGGCCGCTGAACGAGCCGCGCCGCCCGATCTTGATCGTATCGCCGATGGTCGCCTCGCTCGAGGGCTCACCGACGATGCACCAATCGATCTTCTCGCCGCGCGCGCTGAGCGTCTCCATCACCTTCTTGGTCCCGTCGACCGAAGGGCCTTCCTCGTCGCTGGTGATCAGGAACGCGATGGACCCCTTGTGCTGGGGATACTCGCGCACGAACTGCTCGGTCGCCGTGATCATCGCGGCGAGCCCGCTCTTCATGTCGGCTGCCCCGCGTCCGTACAGCACGCCGTCGCGCACGACGGGCACGAACGGGTCCGACTTCCACTCCTCGAGTGGTCCGGTCGGGACGACGTCGGTGTGGCCGGCGAAGCAGAGCACCGGCCCCTGCGTGCCGCGCCGGGCCCACAGATTGTCGACGATGCCGTAACGGAGCCGCTCGATGCGGAAACCCGCAGCTTCGAGCCGGGCCGCCATCACGTCCTGACATCCTTCATCGGCCGGCGTGACGGAACGGCGGGAGATGAGGTCCTGGGTGAGCTCGAGGGTTGCGGACATGGCGCGCCTTATACGGGGTGGTGTCGGTCAACTCAAGTGTCGGCGGCGCCGCGCAACCCGGCTCGCGGCCACGGCGGCCGGTGCAGCGCTCGGCGCGATCCGGTGTCCGGCAACGTGACTGTAACAATGGGTCCATAGAGTGCGCCTCCGTCACTCACGGAGGTCGCCCTTGGCTCACAGAATCCTGCTGTCCATTGCCGTCGGCACGCTCGCGCTCACGGGCACGGCCCAAGCGCAGTCGTCCCGCGATTACATCAGCATCGTCGGCTCCTCGACGGTGTATCCGTTCACCACCGCAGTCGCCGAGCACTTCGGCCGCGCCGGCCAGTTCAAGACGCCGAAGGTCGAGAGCACGGGGACCGGCGGCGGCCTGAAGCTCTTCTGCAACGGCGTGGGCGTGTCGCACCCGGACATCGCGAACGCCTCGCGCCGCATCAAGCAGAGCGAGATCGACGCCTGCGCAAAGAACGGCGTCAAGGACATCGTCGAGCTGAAGATCGGCTACGACGGCATCGTTCTCGCTGGCAGCCGCAAGGCGCCGAACCTGAAGCTGTCCCGCCGCGATGTATACCTCGCGCTCGCCAAGCAGATTCCCGACCCCGCGAATTCGAACACGCTGATCGCCAATCCGAACCGGACGTGGAAGCAAGTCAACGCGGCGCTCCCGGATCGGAAGATCGAGGTGCTCGGCCCGCCGCCGACCTCGGGCACGCGCGACGCTTTCGTCGAGCTCTTCATGGAGCCCGGCTGCTCGCAGTTCGCGTGGATCAAGAGCCTGAAGGACGTCGACGAGGGCCGCTTCAAGCGAGTGTGCGACAGCCTCCGTGAGGACGGCGCGTACATCGAGGCGGGCGAGAACGACAATCTCATCGTGCAGAAGCTCGAAGCGAATCCGGCCGCGGTCGGTGTCTTCGGCTACAGCTACCTGGAAGAGAACGACGACAAGCTGCAGGGCAGCTTGATCGAGGGCGTCGGGCCGGTGTTCGAGGCGATCGCCTCGGGCAAGTATCCGGCCGCGCGCCCGCTGTTCATCTATGTGAAGAAGGCGCACATCGGCGTGATCCCGGGTATCCAGGAGTTCCTGGCCGAGTACACGAGCGACAAGGCGCTCGGCGAGGAGGGCTATCTCGCCGACAAGGGCCTCATTCCGCCGAGCTCCGCGGAGCGCACCACCGTGCGCGCCGACGCGACGGCGCTGAAGAACGTGAAGCTCTGACCCACGACAACACACCTCCGCCAGAGGAAAGATCGCATGAGAATGGTTTCTATAGCCGCGGCCGCTGCGGTCCTGTCGAGTGTCGCCTGCGTTCCGGCGGCGCGCGCCCAAGCGAGCGCCGAGCTCGAGCAGCTGAAAGCGCAGCTGCAGGCCTTGCAGGTCAAGGTCGACGCGCTCGAGAAGTCGCAGAGCGCGCAGGCTGAAACGCAGGACAAGACGCTGGATGCGATCGCGCAGCAGCGCGCGAACGTCGGCGACTGGGTCAGCCGCTTCACGTGGCAGGGCGACTTTCGCTATCGCAACGAAGACATCAAGCAGGAACTCGTCGCGCGGGAACGCAATCGCGATCGCATTCGCGTTCGCGCCGGGTTCGTCGCGAAGGTGAACGACACAGTCACGACGGAATTCCAGCTCACCTCCAGCGAGCCGCTCTCGAACGGCGGCTATGGCGATGCGCGCTCATCGAACCAGACGCTCACGGACGTGAGCTCGCGCAAGCGCATCTTCTTCGATACCGCCTTCGCGCAGTGGGCGCCGACCGCCAACGTGAAGGCGACCTTCGGCAAGATGCGGTATCCGTTCGTGCGGCCGACCGGCTCGCTGTTCTTCGACGGCGACATCAATCCCGAAGGGATCGCGCTCAACTGGCAGCAGGGCACGGGGTCGACGCCGCTCGGATTTTTCGCCTCGGCATTCTATTACCAGCTCACCGAACGCGCCGCGGCGGCCGATTCGACGATGAGCGGTGCCCAGATTGGTTGGCGCGGCAATCTTGCGGACGCGGCACGGCTCACCCTTGCTGCGAGTTACTTCGACAACGGTGCCGTCCAGGGCTGGAATGCCGTGCAGGACGCGACGCTGCCGGGCAATGCATTCGGCAACACTACGACGAATAGCGCCGCCGTCTGCCGGCCCGGAGTGATCACGGCGACGAGCACCGCCTGCATCGCGAACGACTTCAACATCGTGGAAGGGATGGCGGAGTTGTCGGTGCAGCTTGGCGGTCAGCCGCTGATCTTCGCGATCGACTATGCGCGCAACACCAAGGCGGACTTCGCGGCCGGCCCGACGTCGCCAAGCGGTCTCGACACCGCGTACATGACCGGCCTCCAGTACGGTCGCGTGACGGGCAGACAGTCCTGGGAGCTGGGTTACGCGTATCAGAAGATCGAGAACGATGCGCTCTACGGTCAGTGGATCGACTCCGATTTCGCCGGCGGCGTGACGGGCTCGAAGGGGCACGTGTTCAAGGTGGGTTACGGCTTCGGCCGCAATTTCCGTATCAACGGCACGTATTTCCTCAACGACACGAACATCGATGTGCCAGTGACGATCGGCGGCGTGCCCGTGAACGATCGCACGTATCGTCGTCTGCAGATCGATCTGAACGTCGCGTTCTGAGGTTCTGTCCGTGACGGGAATCGGGCAGACTTCGCCCCCGCAAACGGGCCCGGCTGTGCGTGAGCGCAGCCGGGCCCGAGATTTCGAGGACATCGACACGACTCTATGACACCAGCGGCTCTTCTCGTCGCGCTCGTCGGTCTGACGCTGGTTGCTTACGCGGTGGGCAAACAACGCGCGCGCGCGGTCGTCGGCGGGCTCCGCGGCATTCGGAATCTGCATTCGCTGCCGAGTTACTACGGCGCGCTGACGGCGCTCTGGTGCGCCGTTCCGGCGCTGCTCGTGCTCGCACTTTGGCTGGCGTTTCAGGATTCGATCATCTCCGCGATCGTCACGAAGCACTTGCCGCCGCACGTGCAACAGCTGCCGCCGGCGGAGCTCGGTCTCGCGCTCAACGACGTGCGCAACGTCGTCGCGGGGAATGTGTCGCCGGCTGCGGCGCGCCCGGAGATTCGAGCGGCCGCAGCGGAATTTCAGCAGTTGCGCAGCACGGCGCGACTCGCGCTGACGGTGCTCGTTATCACGATGGGCGTCGTCGGAATGCTGATCGTGCGGTCGCGGATCTCCGCGCCGTTCCGTGCACGGAATGCCGTCGAGCGCCTGATCAAGTGGGCGCTGATCGGGTCGTCGTTGATCGCAGTGCTGACGACGGTGGGCATCATCGCGTCGGTCGCGGTCGAAGGGCTGCGATTCTTCGGCAAGGTGCCGTGGTACGAGTTTCTGTTCGGCCTGCACTGGAGCCCGCAGACCGCCATCCGCCCGGACCAAGTCGGCTCCTCCGGCGCCTTCGGCGCAATCCCGCTCTTTTGGGGCACGCTCATGATTTCGGGAATCGCGATGCTGATCGCGGTCCCGATCGGGCTCTTCTCGGCGATCTATCTGGCGGAGTATGCGCATCGCCGCTTTCGCGCGTGGACCAAGCCGTTCCTCGAGATCCTCGCGGGCATCCCGACCGTCGTGTATGGCTTTTTTGCGGCGCTGACCGTCGGGCCCGCGCTGCGCACGTGGGGCGAAGCGCTCGGTCTGAACGTGGCATCGGAGAGCGCGCTCGCCGCCGGGCTCGTCATGGGCATCATGATCGTGCCGTTCGTCTCTTCGCTCGCGGACGACATGATCACGGCGGTTCCCCAGTCGTTGCGCGACGGTGCGTATGCCCTCGGCGCGACCAAGTCCGAGACGATCAAGCAGGTGGTGATGCCTGCGGCGCTTCCCGGCATCGTCGGCGGGGTGCTGCTCGCGATTTCCCGCGCGATCGGCGAGACGATGATCGTCGTGATGGCCGCCGGACTCGCCGCGAATCTCACGGCCAATCCGTTCGAAGCCGTGACGACCGTGACGGTGCAGATCGTGACGCTGCTCGTCGGAGACCAGGAGTTCGATAGTCCGAAGACGCTCGCCGCCTTCGCGCTCGGCCTCGTGCTGTTCCTCGTGACCCTCGGGCTCAACGTTCTCGCCCTGCACATCGTGAAGAAGTACCGGGAACAATATGAGTGAGCGCACGCAGGACCTGTCGAGCGCCGCGGCGGCAACCGCCGCGCCACCGGCTGTCTCGCGGCGCTCGCCGCAGGAAACTCGAGCGCGCGTCGCGAAGAGCTTGCGCCGGCGGTACTGGGCGGAGCAGCGCTTTCGGCTCTACGGCATGCTCGCCGTGTTCGTCGGCATCGCGTTCGTCGTGTTCCTGTTCGCGACGATCTTCATGAAGGGCGCGTCGGTCTTCCGCCAGTCGTACGTGAAGCTCGATGTGTTCTACGACCCGGCCATCATCGATCCGGCGGGCACGCGCAAGCCCAACGACATTCGCGACGCCGACTATCAGGCGATCGTGCGCGCGGCGTTGAAGGAGCGCTTTCCGCAGGTGGAAGGGCGTAAGAACGTGCGCGACCTCGGCCGGCTCGTGAGCAGCGGCGCCGCCTTCGACCTGCGCGATCGTGTCGTGAGCAACCCGAGCCTCATCGGCGAGCGCGAGACGCAATGGGTGCTCGCGAGCGACGATGTCGACCTGCTCATGAAGAACAAGCTGCCCCACGCCGGCAGCGGTGATGGCGGCCCGTTGTCCGCTCAGCAACTCGAGTGGATCACGGCTCTGGAAAAGGCGGATGCGCTCGAGCTGCGCTTCAACAAGACGTTCTTCACGCACGGCGACTCGCGCGAGCCGGAGCAGGCCGGCGTGTGGGGCGCCGTGATGGGCTCGGCGTTCACGCTCGTTCTGACGCTCGTGCTGTCCTTTCCGATCGGCGTGGCGGCCGCGATCTACCTCGAAGAATTCGCGCACAAGAACCGCTGGACCGATCTCATCGAAGTGAACATCAACAACCTCGCGGCCGTGCCGTCCATCGTGTTCGGTCTACTCGGGCTGGCGGTGTTCATCGGGTTCTTCGGTTTGCCGCGCTCGGCGCCCCTCGTGGGCGCGCTCGTGCTGACGCTCCTGACGTTGCCCACGATCATCATCGCCTCGCGCGCCGCGCTGAAAAGCGTGCCGCCGTCGATCCGCGATGCGGCCCTCGCGATGGGTGCATCGCAGGTCCAGATGGTCGTGCATCACGTGCTGCCGCTCGCGATGCCCGGCATGCTGACCGGCACCATCATCGGCATGGCTCGCGCTCTCGGTGAAACGGCTCCGCTCCTGATGATCGGCATGGTGGCGTTCATCGTGGACGTGCCGAAGGGGTTCACCGATCCGGCCACCGTGTTGCCGGTGCAGGTGTTCCTGTGGTCGGATAGCCCGGAGCGCGCATTCGTCGAGCGCACATCGGGGGCCATCATCGTGCTGCTCGCGTTCCTCGTCATCATGAACGCGGCGGCAGTCGTGCTGCGCAATCGCTTCGAAAAACGCTGGTAAGTCAGAGTGAGCTCGAACATCGATTCCACTGCCGTCGAGACGAAACGCGACCCTGCCGTCGCCTCGCCGGATGCCGGCCTCAACGTCAAGCCGAGCGCACGCCGCCCGGCGACTGGGGCTCCCGAGTCGCTGGTCACGAGCGGCGAGGTGCAGACCGTCGGGACGGTCACGGTCGAGAATCCGGTGTTCTCGTGTCGCCACGTCGACGTGTTCTACGGCGAGAAGCACGCGATCAAGAACGTCAGCATCGATATCGGGCGCGAGCAGGTGCTCGCGATGATCGGGCCGTCGGGCTGCGGCAAGTCGACGTTCCTGCGCTGCCTGAATCGCATGAACGACACAATCGTCGGCGCACGCGTGACCGGCTCCATCCTGCTCGATGGCAAGGACATCCACGACCGCAAGCAGGACGTGGTGCAGCTGCGCGCGCGTGTCGGCATGGTGTTCCAGAAGCCGAACCCGTTTCCGAAGTCCATCTACGAGAACGTCGCGTACGGGCCGCGCATTCATGGGCTCGCGGCGGATCGTGTGGAGCTCGACGAGATCGTGCAGACGAGCTTGCGGCGCGCGGGCCTCTGGGACGAGGTGAAGGATCGGCTCTCGCAGCCCGGCACGAGCTTGTCGGGCGGCCAGCAGCAGAGGCTGTGCATCGCGCGCGCCATCGCGGTGAATCCGGAAGTCATTCTGATGGACGAGCCGTGCTCGGCGCTCGATCCCATCGCGACGGCCAAGATCGAAGACCTGATCGACGAGCTGCGCGCGAGCTACGCGATCGTGATCGTGACCCACTCAATGCAGCAGGCGGCGCGCGTGTCACAGCGCACAGCGTACTTCCACCTGGGCTCGCTCATCGAGGTCGGTGAAACCGATCGCGTTTTCACGAACCCGCGGCACAAGCTGACGGAAGACTACATCACGGGCCGCTTCGGCTGAGCGGCGGCGATAGGCGGCGACCACGCGCGCAATCTCGGGCGCCACATCGAGGCGATGGGGCAGGAGCGCCGGACGGTCTCAGAGGCGGCCGCTGCGGCTACGCACAGCAGCTAGCGGTGCGAGGCGCACGTGCCGTGAGATCCCGCGAACGCGCCGCTATTGGTACGCAAGGCTAGAAGAGCAGGGCGCCAATCCACCACGCCACTGCCGCGATCAGCGCGGCAGCAGGTATCGTGATCACCCACGCGAGCACGATGTTGCCCGCAACACCCCAGCGCACAGCGGACACGCGCTGCGCCGTGCCGACGCCGATGATCGCGCCCGTGATGGTGTGCGTCGTCGAAACGGGCACGCCGAGGCTCGACGCGAGAAACAGAGTGATGGCGCCGCCCGTCTCCGCCGCAAAGCCGCCGACGGGACGCAGCTTCGTGATCTTCTGTCCCATCGTCTTCACGATGCGCCACCCGCCGAAGAGGGTTCCGAGACCGATCGCCACGTAACAACTCACGATGACCCAGTAGGGCAGGTGAGTCGTCGACGCGTGCCCTGACGAGATCAGCAGCATCCAGATGATGCCCATGGTTTTCTGCGCGTCGTTGCTGCCGTGGCCCACGCTATAGAGGGCCGACGACACCAGCTGCACGCGCCGAAACAGCATGTCGACACCGCGCGGCGACGACCGAAAAAAGATCCACGACACGGCGATCATGATGAGCGCGCCGAGCAGCAGCCCGAGCACTGGCGAGATGACGATGAACGCGGTCGTCTTGAGGATGCCCGGCGCGAGGAGCGGCGCCGTGCCGGCTTTCGCCATCGCCGCACCGATGAGCCCGCCGATCAAGGCATGCGAGGAGCTCGAGGGCATCCCGTAGTACCACGTGATCACGTTCCACGCGATCGCGCCGATCAATGCGCCGAAGATGAGCCGCGCATCGACGAACGGCGTCGCGACGATCCCCTTGCCGACGGTGGCCGCGACGTGCACGTCGAACACCGCCACCGCGACGACGTTGAAGCACGCCGCCCACGCGACCGCCTGGTACGGCTTCAGCACGCCGGTCGAGACGACCGTGGCGATCGAATTCGCCGCGTCGTGGAAGCCGTTCAGGAAGTCGAAGACGAGGGCCAGCGCGACGAGCAATGCCAGCGCCGTGAACGCGACCGAGCCGTCTACCATCACGCGTGCTCGAGCACGACGCCTTCGATGATGTTCGCGACGTTCTCGCACTGATCCGTCGCGGCTTCGAGCAGCTGATACACCGCCTCGAGCTTGACGAGCTGGCGGGTGTCGCTCTCCTCACGGAAGAGCTTGGAGATGCCGTTGCGCATCACCTTGTCCGCCTCCGATTCGAGCGAATCGATCTCGTTGCACAGCCGCAGGGTCGTCGCGGAATCCTCGAGCGTCGCGAGGCCGTGCACCGCCTTCTCCACCCGGATGCAGCACTCCCGCAGCAGCTCGGCCAGCTGCACGGCCTCCGGAGTGAGGCGCTGGATATCGTAGAGCTGCAGCGCTTCCGCCGTATCCTGGATCAAGTCCAGTACGTCATCCATGCGCGAGATCAACCTGTGAATGTCGTCCCGGTCGAGCGGGGTGACGAACGTCTTGTGCAGCAGCGAGACCGTCTCGCGGGTCACCCGGTCCGCGGCATGCTCGAGCTCGAGGATGCGATTCACCCGCGCCGACCGGTTTTCGGCGTCGTCGAAGGACTGGAGCAATTCGACGAGCGCCGTAGCTCCTTTGACGACATAGTCCGCGTGCTGATCGAACAGCGTGAAAAATCGCCCCTCACGGGGCATCAGCCTCGAGAACAGTCGCATCGACGACTCCGCGGATCAATTCGTATGACAATGGGCAATGATCGCATATTGAAACGCGCGCATCGCCATTCGTGTCCGCGCCGCCGGCGCGGGGGCCTCATTCCGCCGCGCGCAGCAGCTCGTTGATCGACGTTTTCTTGCGGGTCTGCGCATCCACCTGTTTCACGATGATCGCGCAGTAGAGCCCGTACTTGCCGTCCTCGGAGGGCAGCGTGCCGGGGACGACGACGGACCCCGCGGGCACGCGGCCGCGATAGACCTTGCCCGTGGCGCGGTCATAGATGCGTGTGCCCTGGCCGATGAACACGCCCATCGAGAGCACCGCGCCCTGCTCGACGATCACGCCCTCGACGACTTCCGAGCGCGCGCCGATGAAGCAATCGTCCTCGATGATCGTCGGCGCGGCCTGCAACGGCTCGAGCACGCCGCCGATGCCGACGCCGCCCGAAAGGTGCACGTTCTTGCCGATCTGCGCGCACGAGCCGACGGTGACCCAGGTGTCCACCATCGTGCCGCTATCCACGTAGGCACCAATGTTCACGTAGCTCGGCATGAGCACGGCGTTCGGTGCGACGTAGGCCCCGCGACGCGCGATGGCATGCGGCACCACACGGGCGCCGCCGGCGCGCAGGTCCGCTTCGGTGGCGTTTTCGTATTTCAACGGCACCTTGTCGTAGAACCGCGTGTAGCCCGCGTCGATCACCCTGTTGTCGTGCGTGCGGAAATGCAGCAGCACGGCCTTTTTCAACCACTCGTTCACGACCCACTGGCCGTCTTTCTTCTCCGCCACGCGCGCCTGGCCCGAGTCGAGCAGCGCGATCGTCTCTTCGATGGCGCGCAGCAGGGCGGGGTCCGCATTCGCGGGCGTGATGTCGGCGCGGCGCTCGAAAGCCGCTTCGATGGTGGCTTGCAGGGTGCTCATGTCGATCTGTGTTGTGAAAGGAAGGAGCGTATCCGTTCCGCGGCGACGATGCACTGCTCGACGCTCGCCGTGAGCGAGATGCGAATGCGGCCGCGTCCCGGATTGATGCCGTTCGCGTCGCGCGCGAGATAGCTGCCCGGCAGGACCGTGAGGTTCTGCGACGCGAAGAGCTCGCGCGTGAACGCTTCGTCGTCGCCCCCGACATCCGGCCAGAGATAGAAGGCGCCATCGGGCTGTGTCACGTTCATGACAGGCGCCAGGATCGGCAGCACGCGCGCGAACTTCTCCTGATACAGGCGGCGGTTCTGCGCGGCATGCGCATCGTCGTTCCACGCGGCGACGCTCGCGAGCTGCGTGGGCACGGCCATGGCGCTGCCGTGATAAGTGCGATAGAGCAGAAAGCGCGACATCAGCGAGGGATCGCCGGCGACGAATCCGGATCGCAGGCCGGGCACGCTCGAGCGCTTCGAGAGGCTGTGGAACACGGCGCACCGCTCGAGCTTCGAGCGGCCCGTCGACACGCACGCGTTCAGCAGGCTCGGCGGCGGGTTCGCCTCGTCCAGATAGATCTCGGCGTAGCACTCGTCGACGGCGATGACGAAGTCGTAGCGATCGGCGAGCTCCAGTGCCCGGGCGAGATAGCTCGCCGGCGCGATCGCGCCTGCCGGGTTGCCGGGATTGCAGAGGAACAGGAGCTGACAACGCCGCCAGATTTCAGCCGGCACCGCATCGAGGTCGGGGAGGTAGCGAGTCGACGCGGTCGTGTTGAGAAAGTAGGGCTGCGCACCGGCGAGCAGCGTCGCGCCTTCGTAGATCTGATAGAACGGGTTCGGCATTGCAACCAGCGCGTCGGGCTTGCCCTCGACGACGCATTGGACGAAAGCGAACAACGCTTCGCGTGTGCCGTTCACCGGCAAGACCATCGTCTCCGCGTTCACGGCGTTCGCAGGCAGCGAATAGCGGCGTTCGAGCCAGCGCGCCGCGGCAGTCCGCAGCTCGATGAGCCCGACGGTTGCGGGATAGCTGCCCAGCCGATGCAGGTTCGCGCGCAACGTGTCCAGGATGAACGCCGGCGGCTCGTGCTGCGGCTCACCGATCGACATTGCGATGTGCGGCAGGTCGGACGGCGGCGTGACGCCGGCCTTCAGGCGCGCGAGGCGCTCGAAGGGATACGGGTGGAGCAGGCTCAGCCGTGGGTTCATGTCGGTCTCCGCGCGCGCTAGGTCCGCGCCACGAGGAATTCTTCCGCATCGAGCGGCGGTCGCGGGCCATCGCTGCGGTCGGCGAAGTAGCGTCGGGTCAGCGTGGCCGCCGACACGTCGACCTCGACGTGTAACGCGCGCCAAAGCGCAACCCGGGCCGCCGTGTCTTCCGGCGCGAGCTCCGATCGCTGAGTCATCACGCTGCGCGGCGCCGGTCGAGCACTTGGGTGAGGCGCGCCTTCAGATGCTCCGCGGCGGCTTCCGTCAGCGGCCGGTGCTCGAAGTCCGTCACGTAGAACACGTCCTCGGCGCGCTCGCCCACGGTCATGATCTTCGCGTTGTGCAGCTCGATGCGCTCTTCGAGCAGCACCTTGCCGACATCGCAGAGCAGCCCCGGCCGGTCGCCGGCCGTCAGCTCGAGCACCGAGCGCTGGTTGCGCTCATCGACGCTCACGGAGATCTGCGTCGGTGTGTTGAACATCCGCGCCTGACGGGGAGCGCGCCGCGAGACTGCGACCGGCGAATCCTCGGGCCGCTTCATCGCGCGCCACAAGGCTTGCTCGATCTCGTGCTGGCGATCCGGGTCCGTGATCATCGCGCCGTCGTCTTCGAGCACGTGATAGAAGTCGAGGCTCAACCCTTCGCTGATCGGCGTGATGCGCGCGTCGACGATGGTGAGGCCGAGCTGGTCCAGCACGGCCGTGGCGCGCGCGAAGCCATAACGGCCCGGCATACCGTACACGAGCACGCCGGTCGTGCCGCGCACGCTCTGCGGTTCGATGGCGACGAGCGGCTCGTTCGAGCCATCCGGCCGATCCGCGAGCATGCGGGTATGCCACGCGACTTCTTCCGGCGAATGGCGCAGGAAGTACGCGTCCGACAACCGCGACCAGACCCGCGCGATATCCGCATCGGAGACCTGCTGGGCCGCCAGCAGCTTGCGCGCGGCCTCCTGCGTTTCGCGCGTCAGCTCCTCCTGATCGATGGGCGTCTCGAGGCCCCGCCGCAACGCGCGCTTCACACGCGTGTAGAACTCGTGGAACAGCGACGCCTTCCAGGAATTCCAGAGCTTCGGGTTCGTGCCGCGCACGTCCGCACAGGTGAGGACGTAGAGGTAGTCGAGGTGCGTCTCGTCGCCGACCCGCTGCGCGAATGCATTGATCACCTGCGGATCGCCGATGTCCTGCTTCTGCGCCGTGATCGAGAGCTCGAGGTGATTGCGGACGAGCCACGCGACCAGGCGGGCGTCGTACCGCGACAGTCCCTGCTCGAGGCAGAACGCTTCCGCGTCCACCGAGCCGAGCTCGGAGTGGTCGCCGCCGCGACCCTTCGCGATGTCGTGGAAGAGCGCGGCGAGATACACGATCTCCGGCTTCGGCAGCTGCTGCATGATGCGCGACAGCTCGGGCAGCTCATGGTCGTAGCGCGAGATCGCGAGGCGCCGCAGATTGCTCACGACGAACAGCGTGTGCGCGTCCACCGTGTACGCATGGAACAGGTCGTACTGCATGCGCCCGACGATGCGCCCGAAAGCAGGGATGTAGCGTCCGAGCACGCCGTACGTGTTCATTCGCCGCAGCTCGTGCGTCACGCCGACCGGCGCGCGCAGGATGTCGACGAACAGCCGATGGTGCCGCGGGTTCTGCCGGAACTCTTCGTCGATCAGCCAGAGGCTGCGCGCCACGGCGCGCATCGTCGACGCGCGCACGCCCTTGATCTCGGGGTGCTGCTGCAGGAGCTGAAAAATCTCCAGGAGCGCCGAAGGCGTGCGCACGAACACATCGTCGCTGACGGCTTCGAGCGAGCCGCTGCGCACCTGAAAGCGCGGATTGAGCGGCCGCGGCGGCTCCGTCTCGGTGAGGATGGCCTCGCGGAAGAGCTGCAGCAGCAGCTCGTTCAGCAGCATCACGTCCATCACCGTGCGGTAGTAGCGCTGCATGAGCTGCTCGACCGCAAGGGTGTAAGTGGCGTCCTCGTAGCCGAACGTCTGCGCGAGCTTCAGCTGATGGTCGAAGAGCAGGCGGTCCTCGCGCCGGCCCGTCAGGGCGTGCAGCGCGAAGCGCACTTTCCAGAGGAACGCCTGCGCCTGCTTGAGCCGCCGGAGCTCCGCGGGCGTCATGAAGCCGAGCTTCGCGAGCTCATCGAGCGTGTCCGCGCCGAAGTGACGCTTCGCGACCCACGCGATCGTCTGGATGTCGCGCAGCCCGCCTGGGCCGGTTTTCACGTTCGGCTCGAGGTTGTACGCGGTGTCGTTGAACTTCAGGTGGCGCTCGGTCTGCTCGCGCACCTTGGCTTCGAAGAAATCCCGCACGGGCCAGATGCGATCGGGGCTCAGCGCGGCGCGCATCTGCGCGAGCAGGTCCGGGTTGCCGATGAGCAGACGCGCTTCGAGCAGCGTCGTCATGACGCCCACATCCACCGCACTTTCCTGCGCGCACTCGTCCACGGTCCGCACGCTGTGACCGACCTCGAGGCCGATGTCCCAGAGGAACGCGATGAACTGCTCGACGAGGCCGCGCTCCGCCAGCTCGAGCGGCTGCGGCACGAGCAGCAGCAGGTCGATATCCGAGCAGGGGTGCAGCTCGCCGCGCCCGTAACCGCCCACCGCGACGAGCGCCCATTGTCCGCAGCGCTCGCCGAGCTTCACGCGAAAGGCCTCGCACAGCACCGCGTCGACGAGCTGCGCGCGAGCGTGGACGAGAGTCTCTACGGACTCATCGGCGAAGAAGCGCGCGTTGAGATCGTCGTGCGCTTGTTTCAGCAGCTCGCGATAGGCGGCGGGAGAGCCGGCGGCTTCCGCGAGCGCAATGGGCAGACGCGAGAGAAAAGGCCAGGGCGCCGAGACGGCGATGCTCGGCAGGTATTCGTCCAGCAGCTCGGGATCTCCCACCATGCCTACAAGCGCTCTGATTCGTGGCTTCGACTGCAAATAGAAACTAATCGGCTGTCGTCAGTTTGGCAGACGAAGCCGGAGAATTCCGCGATTTCGGGCGGCGCGCGTCTTAGTGCCGCCCGCGCGCGCCGAGCGTCAGCACCTCGTAGCCCTGGGGCGTGACCAGCACCGTGTGCTCCCACTGCGCCGACAGGGAATGATCCTTGGTGATGACCGTCCAGCCGTCCGGCAGCAGCCGGACGTGCCGCTTGCCCGCGTTCACCATGGGCTCGATGGTGAAGGTCATTCCTGGCTTCAGCTCGAGTCCGGTGTTCGGCTCGCCATAGTGAAGCACCTGCGGGTCCTCGTGATAGACGCGTCCGATGCCATGCCCGCAGTACTCGCGCACCACGGAGAAGTTCTGACGCTCGACGAACTGCTGAATGGCGTGCCCGATATCGCCGAGCCGCGCACCGGGACGCACGGCTTCGATACCGCGCCACATCGCTTCCCGACAGGTCTCGATGAGGCGCTGCGCGTGCGGCAGCACTTTGCCCACGCTGTACATGCGGCTCGTGTCGCCGTGAAACCCATCTTTGATCACGGTGACGTCGATGTTGACGATGTCGCCGTTCTTCAGGCGCTTGTCGTTCGGTATCCCGTGACAGACCACGTGATTGACGGACGAGCAGATGGTTTTCGGGAAGCCGCGGTAGTTCACGTTGGCGGGAATGGCCTTCTGTACGTTCACGATGTAGTCGTGACAGATACGGTCCAGCTCTTCCGTGGTGACGCCGGGCGCGACGTGCTCCTCGATCATGTCGAGCACTTCGGCGGCGAGCCGCCCTGCGACCCGCATCTTTTCCTGATCTTCCGGTGACTTGATGGTGACGTGCATCGTGGATTCGCGACCCATTCTAAGGGGCCGCGTAAGGCGTTGTTCCGACGGGGAACTCATGGTATAAAGCGCGGCCTTTTTTGGCAAACAACCCCACACGCGTACTCATATAACCCGGTGGCTGGGTGTTCGGATCGGCGGCGCGAGCGCTGCAAGATCCGGATGGCCGACGGGGGTACGCGGAGGCTCAACCCAACAGGAGATTGCAGATGGCCGGCGTGTCCATGCGACAGATGCTGGAAGCGGGCGTCCATTTCGGACATCAGACCCGCTTCTGGAACCCGAAGATGGCTCCTTACATCTTCGGCGAACGTAACCGTATCCACATCATCAACCTCGAGAAGACGCAGCCCATGTATGCGGAGGCTGCGAATTTCATCAAGAGCGTCGTCGCCGATGGCGGCAAGGTGCTGTTCGTCGGCACCAAGCGCTCGGCTCGCGAAGCCATCCAGGCGGAGGCCACCCGTTGCGGGATGCCCTACGTCAACCAGCGCTGGCTTGGCGGCATGCTCACCAATTTCAAGACCATCCGGCAGTCGATCCGCCGCCTCGCCGAGATCACCGAGATGGCCGCGAGCGGCGCGCTCGAGAAGCGCGGCAAGAAGGAAGCGACCCAGCTGCGGCGCGAGCAGGAGAAGCTCGAGAAGAGCCTCGGCGGTATCAAGGACATGGAGTCGCTGCCGGATGCGCTCTTCATCGTCGACGTCGGTCACGAAGCGATCGCGGTCCATGAAGCCAAGAAGCTCGGCATCCCGGTCGTCGCGGTGGTCGATACGAACTGCTCGCCCGATGGTGTCGAGTACGTGATTCCCGGGAACGACGATGCCATGCGCGCCATTCAGCTGTACGCCGCCGGCATCGCGGACGCGGTGCTCGAAGGCAAGCAGTCGGTCCCGGCCGTCGCGGTCGGCGAGGACGAGTTCGTCGAGCTCGACGAGGCGGGCAATCCCCGCAAGAAGTCCGCGCGCGGCAAGCCGCGTCCGGCGGCCACGGTCCGCAAGAAGCAGCCGGCACGGCGTCGTCCAGGTCCGGCGCGGGCACCGGTCGAAGGGGACGCAGCGGCCGCCGATGTCGACGACCTCGACGACGGCGAGGACGCCATCGAGGCGGTTGCCGCCTCGGTGCAGGTTCCCTCGGCGCCATCCGCGACCGCTTCGCGTCGCCCGGGCGGCGACGGTGGCCAGCGTCGTCGGCGTGACGGTCGCTGAGACTCGAGTCACGGGGTGACGTCTGCGTCGGTACCGGGCTCCCCGGGGCTGAACCGTCAGGCGGCACTCCAACGCGTGCGGCACCGGAGCCATCGCCCGGTGCCTATTTGAAGGACAGGGGCGCGCCGCGCGGCGGCGTCCCACTCACTCCCGGCCTCGAGGTCGGGAAAGGCTGATGAAATGAATATCACTGCAGATGCGGTCAAGCAGCTCCGCGAGCGCACCGGCGCGGGGATGATGGAATGCAAGAAGGCCCTGGTCGAGACCAAGGGCGATCTCGACGCCGCCGCCGATCTCATGCGCAAGCAGGGGCTCGCGAAGGCGGACAAGAAGGCCTCGCGCGTGGCCGCCGAGGGCGTCATCGTCATCGAGAAGTCGGCCGACGGGAAATCGGGCGCCATGGTCGAGGTCAACTGCGAGACGGATTTCGTCGCGCGTGAGGCGGATTTCCGCGGCTTCGCGCAGGCGGTGGTCGCCGCCGCCGCGAAGCACCGGCCGGCCTCGCTCGATGCGCTGCTGGCCACCAAGCTCGACAGTGGCGAGACGGTGGATGAGCGGCGCCGCACCCTCGTCGCGAAGATCGGCGAGAACATCAGCGTGCGCCGCTTCACGCTGCTCACCGCCCCGACGCACCTGGGCGCGTACGTGCACGGCACACGCATCGGCGCGCTGGTCGCGGTCGAAGGCGGCGAGCCCGCGGTCGCGTACGACCTGGCGATGCACGTCGCGGCGAGCAATCCGCGCTACCTGAACGTGGCCGCCATTCCGGCGGAGGTCGTGGAGAAGGAGCGCGGCATCCTGGTCGAGCAGGCGCAGAACGAGGCCCAGTCGAGCGGCAAGCCGAAGCCGGCCGATATCATCGCCAAGATGGTGGAGGGCCGCCTGCGCAAGAACCTGGGCGAGATCACCCTCGCCGGTCAGGCGTTCGTGAAGGACCCCGACATCACCATCGAGAAGCTGCTCGCCAACGCGAAGGCGAAAGTCGTCGCCTTCGAGCGCTACGAGGTCGGAGCCGGCATCGAGAAGAAGCAGGAAGATTTCGCCGACGAAGTGCGCAAGCAGATCGAGAGCTCGCGCAAGGACAAAGACGGCGGTGACAAGGACGGCGGCGCGCCGGTGAAGCACTGAGCCCCGTCGTCCCGAACAGAAAACCCCGCCACGGCGGGGTTTTTTGTATGTGGTAAGTTGCGCGTCAATTCGAGCGAGCCCAAACCCCATGAATGCACTACCAGCGGAACGTCCCTACCAGCGCGTGCTCGTGAAGCTCTCGGGCGAGGCCCTCATGGGGCAAGGCGATTACGGAATCGACCCGGTCGTCATCAAGCGCATTGCCGGCGAGCTGGCCGAGCTCACCCAGATGGGCACGAGCGTCGCGATCGTGATCGGCGGCGGCAACATCTTCCGCGGAGCCGGACTCGCGCGGGCCGGCATGGACCGTGTCACGGCAGATCACATGGGTATGCTCGCCACCGTGATGAACGCGCTCGCCATGCAGGACGCGCTCGAGAGCCTCGGGCTGCACGTGCGCGTGATGTCCGCGATCCGGATCAACCAGGTGTGCGAGGACTACATCCGGCGGCGCGCCGTGCGGCACCTCGAAAAGGGGCGCGTGGTCATCTTCGCCGCCGGCACCGGCAATCCGTTCTTCACGACCGACACGGCGGCCGCGCTCCGCGCCATCGAGATCAATGCCGATCTGCTGCTGAAGGCCACGAAGGTCAACGGCGTGTACTCGGACGACCCCATCCGCAATCCCAAAGCCACGCGCTATCCGCGCCTGACCTACGACAAGGTGCTCGCGGACAAGCTGAACGTCATGGATGCCACGGCGGTGGTCATGTGCCGTGACAATCGCCTGCCGCTGCGCGTGTTCAACCTCAACAATGCCGGTGACCTGCCGCGCGTCGTGCGCGGCGAGGATGTCGGCACGCTGGTCACGTTCGACTAAGGAGTCGGACCATGCTCGACGACATCAAGAAAGACGCCATGACTCGCATGGCGAAATGCGTGCAGAACTTCGCGGCGGACACGCGCAAGCTGCGCACCGGCCGCGCGCATCCGAGCCTCGTGGAGCACCTGAAGGTGGACTACTACGGCGCGGAGACGCCGCTCAATCAGGTGGCGAACATCACGGTGGAAGATGGGCGCACGCTCGTCATCTCGCCGTGGGAAAAGACGATGGTGCAGGCGATCGAGAAGGCGATCTTCAAGTCCGATCTCGGGCTCACGCCGATGACGGCCGGCACGGTGATCCGCATTCCGATGCCGCCGCTCACCGAGGAGCGCCGCCGCGACATCACGAAGGTGTTGCGCCACGACGCCGAGAACGCCCGCGTCGCCGTGCGCAACGTGCGCCGCGACGTGATGAACGACGTGAAGGAAGCGCTGAAAGAGAAGCTCATCTCGCAGGACGACGAGCGGCGCGCCGAAGCGGAGATCCAGAAGCTGACCGACAAGTACATCGCCGATGTCGAGCAGCTGCTGCAGGCGAAAGAAAAAGAGATCATGCAGGTCTAGCGCCCCGTGAACGAAGCCTCGGTTCATCGCGTGACGGCGGGCGTCACGGCGCGAGTGATGGGAGTGGAGTGACGCTTCCCCGGCACATCGCTATCGTCATGGATGGCAACGGGCGCTGGGCCGCCGCCCGCGGCCAGCCGCGCGTCGCCGGCCACAAGAGCGGTCTCGAAGCGGTTCGCGTCACCGTCCGGGAGTGCGTGAAGCGCAAGATCGAGGCGCTCACGCTGTTCGCGTTCTCGAGCGAGAACTGGCAGCGCCCCCCGGAAGAGGTGTCGAGCCTCATGAGCCTGTTCTTCGAGGCGCTCGAGCGCGAGCTCGCGGAGCTCCACGAGAATGGGGTGCGGCTGCGCTTCATCGGCGACCGCAAGGCGCTCTCGGTGCGGCTGCAGGCGCGCATCGCAGCGGCAGAACAACAAACCGCAGGCAACGGAGGGCTGCAGCTGCAGGTCGCGGTGAGCTACGGAGGACGGTGGGACGTGGTGCAGGCGGCTCGGAAACTTGCAAAGCGTTGCGCACAGGGGGCCTTGCGCGCGGAGGACATCACCGAGCGAGATCTCGCGGCGGCCATGGAGCTTGCGGTGCTCGATGAAGGTGCGGGCGCCCGCGAGCCGCTCGCCGATCCCGATCTCTTCATTCGCACGGGCGGGGAGAAGCGCATCTCGAATTTCCTGCTCTGGAATCTCGCGTACACGGAGCTGTATTTCACCGATACGCTCTGGCCGGACTTCGATGCCGCCGAGCTCGACGCGGCATTGGCGTATTTCGCGAGCCGCGAGCGGCGCTTCGGCCTGACGAGCGCTCAGATGCAGCGCGCGGGCCGCAGGTAGGCTGCCCGCAGATCATGGCGGAAGGCATCAAGAAGCGCGTCACGACTGCCGTCGTGCTCGCCGCAATCCTGCTGGCAGTGGTCCTGTGGCTCCCGCCCTGGGGCACGCAAGCGTTGATGACGCTGGTCGTGCTCGCGGGGGCCTGGGAGTGGTCGGCCTTCCTGCGCGTGCAGAGTCTGGCACTGCGCATAACGTATGTTGTCCTGATCGCCGCGTTGATGGCGGCGACCTGGCAGCTCACGGCGGACCCCGCCGGCCGGGACTTCGTTCTGCGCCTCGCCCTCGTCTGGTGGATCGTGGCGCTCGGCTGGGTGATGTTCGCGCCGCGCCGCGTGTCCTCGTGGGCGGCAGCGTTGGCGGGTGTGTTCGCGCTCGTCCCGGCTTGGATGGCCCTGAACCGGCTCGTCGACTTCCCCCGCGGTCCCGAGTGGCTGCTGTTTGCGCTGATTCTCGTCTGGGCCGCGGATATCGGTGCGTTTTTCGTCGGCCGGCGCTTCGGGCGCACGCGACTTGCTCCCACTGTTTCGCCCGGAAAGACGTGGGAGGGTGTCGTGGGCGGAGCGCTCGCGAGCGCGCTGGTGGCTGCGCTGGGTAGCGGCCGGTTCGATCAGCCACTGCTGTGGTTCGTGCCGCTGTGCCTGGCCGTGGTCGCATTCTCGATCGTCGGCGATCTCACGGAGAGCCTCCTCAAGCGCTTTGCCGGCATGAAGGACAGCGGTAGCCTCTTCCCGGGGCATGGCGGCGTCATGGACCGGATCGACAGCGTGACGGGTGCGGCCCCGATTCTGCTGCTCGTGCTCCTGAAGCTCGGAGTGCATCCGTGATCGGCGTGACGGTGCTCGGCTCGACCGGCTCTATCGGCGAGAACACGCTCGACGTGCTCGCGCGCCATCCCGATCGGTTCCGCGTCGTCGCGCTCGCCGCGAACAAGAGTGCCGCGAAGCTCGCTCAGCAAGTCGTTCAGCATCGACCCGACTACGCCGTGCTCGCGGATGACGGCGCGCTCGCTGAGCTGCGCGAACGCATCGCGCGCGCCGGGGTCGGCACGCGCGTGCTGGGCGGCGAGAGCGCCTTGCTCGAAATTGCGACACTCCCGCAGGTCGACTACGTGATGGCTGCGATCGTCGGTGCCGCGGGCCTGCGCTCCACGTTCGCGGCGGCGAAAGCCGGCAAGCGCCTGCTGATCGCGAACAAGGAATCGCTCGTCATGGCCGGGCCGCTGCTCATCGAAGCAGCGCGCGCATCCGGCGCAACATTGCTGCCCGTGGATAGCGAGCACAGTGCGATCTTCCAGTGCCTGCCGCCGAACACGCGCGCGGGCGAGGCCCCGAAGGGCGTGCGTCGCGTCGTGCTCACTGCGTCCGGCGGTCCGTTCCTCGATTGGCCGCTGGAGAAGCTCGCGACCTGCACGCCGGAGCAGGCGTGCGCGCATCCGAATTGGGTGATGGGTCGCAAGATCTCCGTCGACTCGGCGACGCTGATGAACAAGGGGCTCGAGCTCATCGAAGCGGCGCTGCTCTTCGGTCTCGACCCCGCGCAGGTCGATGTGGTCGTGCATCGCCAGAGCATCGTGCACTCGCTCGTCGAATACGTGGATGGTTCCGTGCTCGCGCAGCTCGGTTCACCGGATATGCGCACGCCGATCGCATATGCTCTCGCGTGGCCGGATCGCGTGGCGTCCGGTGTAGAATTCCTCGATCTGATCCGGGCCGGGCGCCTCGACTTCTGCGCCCCGGATGTGGATCGGTTCCGCTGTCTCGCGCTCGCGCAGGCGGCGGCGCGTGCCGGCGGGTTGTCGCCGGCGATATTGAATGCGGCGAACGAGGTGGCCGTGCAGGCCTTCCTCGACCGCCAGTTGAACTTTCTGGATATCGCGAGGGTCTCTGAGGCCGTGCTCGCAAAAATGACCGGCGGGCCTGTACCGGCTAGGCCCATTCGTGATCTAGATGACGTCCTCGGGGCCGACGCCGAAGCGCGACGAGTCGCTCGCGAGCGCATCCCCACCCCGCAGACCCGCCAACGAGGGGCCCACGCATGAGCATCGCCTGGTACGCATTGTGGTTCATCGTGGCCGTGAGCTTGCTCGTGACGGTGCACGAATTCGGCCATTTCTGGGTGGCGCGCCGACTCGGCTTCAAGGTGCTGCGGTTCTCGGTCGGCTTCGGCAAGCCCATCATCGAGCGCACCGGCAAGGACGGCACGGTCTACTCCCTCGCGAGCCTGCCCCTCGGCGGCTATGTGAAGCTCCTCGATGAGCGCGAGGGTCCGGTCCCCACAGCCGAGCTGTCGCGCTCGTTCACGCGCAGACCCCCCTGGCAACGCATCCTGGTCCTGCTCGCAGGGCCCGCCTTCAACATCATCTTCGCCATCCTCGTCCTGTGGGGGATGCTGTGGGCTGCAGGCGACATCAAAGATGTGCGCCCGGTGGTCGGCGACGTGGTCAAGGATTCGATCGCCGCGCGCGCCGGTCTGCACCCGGGCGACGAGATTCTCTCCATCGGCGCACCACCGAGCGGCAATCACACGCTGGTCCGGCGCGATGTCGTTTTCAGCTTGCTCGATTCCATCAGCGCCGATGGCGCGGCCACGCTCTACGTTCGCAGTAAGGACGGCGACATCCACACCGCCACGCTGAACGTCGGCGGCAGTGAAGCCCGCCGCAAGCTGACCGAGCCCGCGGCCCTCTTCAAGGGGCTCGGCTTCGAGTTCTGGGAGCCGCCGATCCCGGCGGTGATCGGCCAGGTGATCCCGGACGGCCCGGCGGCCAAGGCGGGCCTGCGGAAGGGAGATGAGATCGTCGCGATCGCCGGCAAGCCGGTCACGGATTTCCGCGACCTCGTCGCCGCGACGGCCGGGACGCAGCCCGGCGATGTGCTCGCAGTGCGCTACAAGCGCGGCAGCGAGGAGCACGACATCCGCATCCACGTCGGCAGCATCAAGAACCCCGAGGGCAAGACCGTCGGCTTCATCGGCGTGAAGCCCGCCCCGCCGAAGATTCCCGAGTCGATGATCGTGCGCACGCATCTCACGCCGGCGACGGCGCTGACGGCGGCCTCGCAGGAAGCCTGGGACATGACGGTCCTGCAGGCGCGTCTCGTCTGGCGGATGATGATGGGGCAGGTGTCGCTCAAGAACCTGTCTGGCCCGCTCTCGATCGCCGAGTTCGCCGGCGAATCCGCGAGCGACGGCGTGACGCCGTTCCTGAGCTTTCTCGTGCTCATCTCGCTGAGCCTCGGATTTCTGAACCTGCTGCCGATTCCGATCCTCGACGGCGGTCAGGTCGTGTTCCAGCTGGTCGAGTGGTTGAAGGGGAGCCCGTTGTCGGAGCGGGCGCAGGCGTTCGGTCAGCAGGTCGGTATCGCGCTGCTGATCTTGTTGATGGGCGTGGCGCTGTTCAACGATATCGCGCGCCAGATCGGCGGATGACTTTCACGGGCTGATTATTAAAGTCGTCGCGCGCGGGTCCGCGGACGCCGCACGCTGAACGACATTTTTCTTACGGGATTTCGGAAGGGGCGGTCCTACATGCGCCGTGCGGCTTGGGTCTCGGTTGCGTTGTTCGTGCACACGACACTGGCGTTGTCCCAGGATGCGGGGACGGCTGCGCCGGAATCGGTGGCGCCCGCGAACGAGGCGGAGTTCACAGTCAGCGACATCAAGGTCGAGGGGCTGCAGCGCGTCTCCGAAGGCACCGTCTACAACTACTTGCCGGTGAACATCGGCGACCGGCTCACGCCGACGCGCGTGCGCGAAGCGATCCGCGCGCTCTACAACACCGGCTTCTTCCGCGACGTGCAGCTGCGCCGCGACGGCAACACGCTCGTCGTCGTCGTGCTCGAGCGGCCCTCGATCGAGAGCTTCGAGATCACCGGCAACAAGGACATCAAGACCGAGGATCTGCAGAAGTCGCTGCGCAACGTCGGCCTTGCGACCGGCAAGACCTTCGACCGCTCGGTGCTCGAGGACGTGAAGCAGTACCTCACCGACCAGTACTTCAGCCGCGGCAAGTACGGCGTGCGCGTCGACACGAACGTCGAGGACGTCGCCGGCAACAAGGTGAAGATCAAGATCGACATCAAGGAAGGCAAGCGCGCGAAGATCCGCCAGATCAACATCGTCGGCAACGAGTCGTTCAAGGAAAAGGACATCCTCGACACCTTCGAGCTGAAGACGCCGAACTGGCTCTCCTGGTACAAGCAGAACGACCGCTACTCGCGCGAGTCGCTGCAGGGCGATCTCGAGAAGCTGCGCTCCTTCTACATGGACCGCGGCTACGCGAACTTCCAGATCGACTCCACTCAGGTGGCGATCGCCCCCGAGAAGGACGACATCTTCATCACGGTGAACATCAACGAGGGGGAGGTCTACAAGATCAGCGACGTGAAGCTCGCCGGCACGTTCGTCGTGCCCGAGGCCGAGCTGCGCAAGTACCTCCTCATCCAGCCGGGCGAGACCTTCAATCGCAAGCTCATCACCTCGTCCCAGGAGCTGATGCAGAACCGGCTCGGCGTCGACGGCTATGCGTTCGCGAAAGTCGATCCGGTGCCGACGCCGAACAACGAGACGCACGAAGTCTCGCTCACGTTCTTCGTCGAGCCGGGCAACCGCGTGTACGTCCGCAACATCACCTTCGGCGGCTCGAACCGCATCAACGACGAGGTGATGAGGCGCGAGATGCGCCAGCTCGAAGGCGGCTGGCTCTCGAACTCGGCGCTCGAGCGCTCGAAGCAGCGCATCCAGCGCCTGCCTTATGTGAAAAAGGTCGAGTCGGAGACGACGCCGGTGCCGGGCGCGCCCGACCTGGTCGACGTGAACTTCAACGTGGAGGAGGGGCCGAGCGCCCAGCTCGGCGGCGGCATCGGCTATTCCGAGTCGCAGAGCTTCATCCTGAACGGCAACTACGCCGATTCGAACTTCATGGGCACGGGCAAACGCATCGCGCTCGAGCTGAACTCCGGCCGGTACGCGAAGGTGTACAGCTTCTCGCACACCAACCCGTATCTGACGGTGGACAACCTCGCCCGCACCATCTCGCTGACCTATCGCGACGTCACCCAGTTCGTCTCGGCCTCATCGGACTTCGGCTCGAAGACCGTGGCGCTCGGACTCGACTACGCGTACCCGATCACCGAGTACCAGACCCTGCGCTACGGCGTGTCGTTTCAGGATGCGCAGCTCCTCACGAACAACTTCGGCAGCGCCCAGCAGGCCATCGACTGGGTGCAGCACAACGGCAAGTCGTACGAGCGCACGACGGACGATGGCTTCGGCAACATCATCAACTTCTTCGGCACGCGCTTCAAAACCGCGGAGCTGATCGTCGGCTGGAGCTACGACAGCCGCAACCGCGCGCTCTTCGCCGATCGGGGTACGCGGAACACCCTCTCGCTCTCGTACACGGCCCCGGGAAGCGACGTCGAGTACTACGTCGCCAACTACGAGTTCCTGAAATATGTCCCGTTGTTCGGCCGCTTCTCGCTCGCCTTCAACGCGCAGGTCGGCTACGGGCAGGCCCTCGGCGGCACGACGGCGCTGCCGCCGTTCCGCCAGTTCTTCGCCGGTGGCCCGGATTCGGTCCGGGGCTACCGGGAGAGCCGCCTTGGCCCGAAGGACGATTTCGGCAATCCGTACGGCGGCAACATGCTCGTGGTCGGCCGGACCGAGCTGATTCTGCCGCTCCCGGAGAAGTTCGCGACCAGCGCCCGGCTCTCCCTCTTTTACGATATCGGCAACGTCTTCTCGACGGGGAACCGGGTGCAGTTCAACGGGCCCCCGCATGCCAGCGACCCGAACGACCCGACGAGCCCGGTGGTCCGCGACCCGATCTCCTACGATTTCGCTTATGATAATTTGAAGAAGTCGACAGGCATTGCGGTTCAGTGGCTTGCGCCGCTCGGCCTGTTCCGGTTCAGCTACGCGTTCCCGTTGAACGCGGACAAGAGCGACCCGACCCGGCGGTATCCCGACGAGGAAGAGCGCTTTCAGTTCTCGATCGGTCAGGCGTTTTAGCGCGCCCGGCAGCGATTATTATCTGAGGTATGAGATCCGTTATGGGATTGAACAAGTGGAAGATGTGGGGCATCGCGGTCGTTGCCGCCCTCCTGGCCGCGCCCGCGTTCGCCGAAGTGAAGATCGCCGTCGTGGACTATGGGCGTCTCGTCGAGGAGTCGCCGCAAGCGAAAGTCGCGCTCGATGCGATCCGCAACGAGTTCACCCCCAAGCAGCGTGACTTGCAGCAGCAGGAAGCGTCGTTGAAGGCGAAGGAAGACAAGCTGGCGAAAGACGGCGCGACCATGACGCCGGAACAGCGCTCACGCGCGGAGAAGGACCTGCGCGATGGCGCGCGTGATCTGCAACGCAAGCGCGCCGAGATCCAGGACGACTTCAACGCTCGACGCAACGAGGAGATGTCGCGCCTGCAGAAGACGCTGATCGACGAGGTGCGCTCGTACGCGAAAGCGCAGAATTTCGACATCGTCATTGCGGACGGCGTCATCTACTCGGTGCCGGCGCTCGACATCACGCCCGCGATTCTCGCTTCGCTGCAGGCGCGGGCGCCGAAGCCTGCGGCCAGTGCGCCGGCGGGCAACGCGCCGACGAAGCCCGCCACCTCACGCTGACGGTCGCTGCGGCGGCTGTCGCGCGCGAAGCCAGCGGCGTCCTCCCACATGTCCCTTTCACTCGGGGAGCTCGCAGTCCGATTCGGCTGCGAGCTTCGTGGCGATCCCGATGTGCGCGTCGATAGCATCGCGCCGTTGTCGTCCGCGCACCCCGGTGCAGTGACGTTCCTCGCCAACCCGCGTCATGCCTCGCAGCTCGCGAGCACGCAGGCGACCGCCGTCATCCTCGACGCCAAGTCCGCCGCGAACAGTCCGGTCGCGGCGCTGATCGCGACCAATCCGCACGCCACCTTCGCACGGGTCGCCGCACTCTTGTATCCGCGGCCGATCGCGCCGGCGGGCATTCACCCGAGCGCCGTCATTGCGGACGACGCGCGCATCGATCCGTCCGCGCACGTCGGCCCGTTCGTTTCGATCGGACCGCGTGTCGTGATCGGGCCGCGGGCCCACATCGGGCCGCACTCGATGATCGAAGACGGGGTGCAGATCGACGAAGACGTGCGGCTCGTCGGGCGCGCCACGCTCTGCCACGACGTGAAGATCGGCGCGCGCACGGTGGTGCAGCCGGGCGCGGTCATCGGCGGCGACGGCTTCGGTTTCGCGAAGGACGGCGAGCGCTGGCTGCACGTGCCGCAGGTCGGAACCGTGGTCATCGGCCCGGACTGCGAAGTGGGCGCGAACACGACCATCGATCGCGGCGCCATCGGCGACACGGTTCTCGAAGAGGGCGTGAAGCTCGATAACCAGATCCAGATCGGGCACAACTGCCGCATCGGTGCGCACACCGCGATGGCGGCCTGCGTCGGCCTGTCCGGCAGTGTGACCGTGGGCAAGCGCTGCATGATCGGCGGCATGGTCGGCATCGTCGGTCACCTGTCGATATGCGACGATGTCGCCGTCACAGGTCTGACGATGGTGTCCAGTTCGATCACCCAGCCCGGCGTATACTCCGGCGGCATTCCGGCCGAGGGCGCTCGCACGTGGCGCCGCCTCGTCGGACGCTTCAAACAGCTGGATTCGTTCGCGCGGCGCCTCGCGGCACTCGAGCGTGCGACCGGCACGCGATCCGCGGACAATCAGGGCGAGGACGATGACTGAACAGACCGAACAGGAAGGCGTTGCGGGCGAGGGCCTGCGCCTCGACATCAACGCGATTCTCAAACAGCTCCCGCATCGCTATCCGTTCCTCCTCGTCGACCGCGTGCTCGAGTGCCACAAGGGCAAGAGCATCCGCGCGCTGAAGAACGTCACGTACAACGAACCGTTCTTCACCGGACACTTTCCGCACCGTCCGGTGATGCCGGGTGTCATGATCATCGAGGCGTTGGCGCAGACGGCCGGCATCCTCGCGTTCATCACCGCGGGCGTCGTGCCGGATGAGAGCACGCGCTTCTACTTCGTCGGCATCGACAAGGCGCGTTTCCGCAAGCCGGTCGAGCCGGGCGATCAGCTCATTCTCACGGCGACGCTCGAACGCGCGTTCAAGGGCATCTGGAAGTTCTCGACGGCCGCGCTCGTCGATGGGGTCGAGGTCTGTCACGCCGAGATGATGGTGGCGCCGGAATCCGGCAAAGCGACGGGCGCGCCGACGTGATCGATCCGCGCGCTATCGTATCCCCACAGGCGAATCTGGCTCCCGACGTGACCGTCGGGCCGTTCTCGATCATCGGGCCGGACGTCACGATCGGGCCGGGCTGCATCGTCGGTCCGCACGTCGTCATCAACGGTCCGACGCAGATCGGTGCGAACAACCGGTTCTTTCAGTTCGCCTCCATCGGCGATGCGCCGCAGGACAAGAAGTACAAGGGCGAGCCGACGCGGCTCGTGATCGGCGATCGCAACGTGTTCCGCGAAGCCGTCACGGTGAATCGGGGGACGACGCACGACAAGGGCGTCACGACGATCGGCAACGACAATCTCTTCATGGCGTACTCGCACGTCGCGCACGACTGCGTGCTCGGCAACAACCTCGTATTCGCGAACGGCGCAACGCTCGGCGGGCACGTCGAGGTCGACGACTGGGTGATCGTCGGCGGGCTCGCCGCGATTCATCAGTTCTGCAAGATCGGCGCGCACGCATTCATCGCGGGAGGCGCAATCGTCACGCGCGACGTGCCGACGTATGTCATGGTGGCCGGCAATCCCGCAGGTCCCCACACGGTCAACGCCGAGGGCCTCAAGCGCCGGGGATTCACGCCCGCGCAGGTGCGCAACGTCCGCAATGCGTTCCGCATCCTGTACCGGTCGGACCTGCTGCTCGCGGACGCGGTGGCGAGGCTGAAAGAGCTCGGCGCGACCCAGCCCGAAGTGGCGGCGCTCGTCGACTTCATCGGGCGATCCGAGCGCAGCCTCGTGCGCTGATGCGTGTCGGTCTCGTTGCGGGCGAGACGTCCGGAGACACACTCGGCGCGGCGCTGATCCACGCGCTGCGCGAGCGCGTGCCCGGCGTGCAGGTGTTCGGCATGGCCGGGCCGAAGATGGTCGCGGCCGGCTGCGACGCCTGGGTGTCCGCGGACGAGCTGGGCGTCATGGGGCTCTTCGAAGTGCTCGCGCACTTGCCGCGCCTGCTCGCCGTGCGCCGCTCTCTCATCGACCGCTTCATTCGCGAACGGCCCGACGTGGTCGTCGGGATCGACGTGCCGGACTTCAATCTCGGGCTCGAGAAACGCTTGAAGCGTGCGGGCTTGCGCACGGTTCAGTACGTGAGCCCGCAGGTGTGGGCGTGGCGCCAGGGGCGGGTGAAGACGATCGGCCAGTCGTGCGATCTCGTGCTATGTCTCCTGCCTTTCGAGACGGACTTCTATGCGCAGCACGGCGTGCGTGCGGAATTCGTCGGCCATCCACTCGCGGATCAGATTCCACTCGACCCGGATCGCGAGGGCGCTCGGCGCGCGCTCGGCATCGATCCGGGCGCGACGGTGATCGCGCTGCTGCCCGGCAGTCGCCTGGGTGAGGTGCAACGGCTCGGCGCGGATTTTCTCGCGGCGGCGACCTGGATTGCCGCGCGCCAGCCCGGCGTGCGCTTCCTCGCGCCGATGGCCTCACATCGAACGCGCGTTGCGTTCGAGAAGCAACTTGCGGACGCGCGAGGACTTTTCGCGCACGGTGGCGCCGCGCACAGCGGCGCCGCTTCGCTTGCCATCGATGTGCTCGACGGTCAAGCGCAGCGTGCGCTCGCGGCCGCCGACGGCGTCATCGTCGCGTCGGGAACGGCCACGCTGGAAACGCTTTTGTCGGGACGGCCGATGGTCGTAGCCTATAGGCTCGGTGCGTTGACCGCGTTTCTGTTGAAGCGGTTCGGGCTCGTGAAGGTGCCGTACTTCTCGCAGCCCAATCTGCTTCTCGGGCGCGCGCGCGTGCCCGAGTTTTTCCAGGACGAGGTGACGGGGGAGGCGCTGGGTAAGGCGTTGCTGGCGGAGATGACCGATCCAGGGCGAGTCGCGGAGTTGCAGAGTGAGTTTCGGCGCGTGCACGAGGTGCTGCGCCGGGGCGGCGCAGCGCGCGCGGCGGACGCGATTCTCGAGTACGTCGCGCAGCGATGAGATCGCTCGCGCTCAAGAAGCTCGCCGGCATGCGCAAGCGCGTGGCGGGCGTCGACGAAGCGGGCCGCGGGCCGCTCGCGGGTCCCGTCGTCGCCGCGGCGGTGATCCTCGATCCCAAGCGCCCGATTCGCGGGCTGGCCGACTCGAAGCAGCTCACCTACGAGGAGCGCGCGATCCTCGCGCCCAAGATCCGCGAGCGCGCGCTCGCGTACGCCGTCGCATGGGCCGATCGCGAAGAGATCGACGCTCTCAATATCCTGCAGGCCACCTTCCTTGCCATGCGCCGGGCGCTGATGCGTCTTCCCGTGTGCCCAACACACGTCGAGGTGGACGGCAACCAGCTGCCGCGCATTGCGGATCTCGACCTCGGGTGCACGGTGAAAGCGATCGTCGGCGGCGACGCGACGCGCTCGGCGATCAGCGCCGCCTCCATCCTCGCGAAGGTCACGCGCGATACGCTGATGGAGCGCCTCGATGCGCATTACCCCGGGTTCAACTTCGCGAGCCACAAGGGGTATTCGACGCCCGAACATTTCGCGGCGCTCGACCTGCACAGGCCGTGCGTCCTGCATCGCCGCTCGTTCGCGCCGATTGCCAATCGGCTCAGCGCCGCGGAGCTCATCGGCGTGAGCGAAGTGATCGAAGTCGATGCGGTGAGCCAGCAGCTGATGCCGGCCCGCGCGCCGACACCGTCCCGTAAGCTGCGGCAGCCGCGGCAGGCAACGCCATCGCGCGAGGCGCGCTCGGCCAATGGCCGGCCACGCCGCAAGACCAGAGCCGCTTAGTCGATGGCCGTCTCCTTCGTCCACCTTCGCCTCCACACCGAGTACTCGCTCGTCGACAGCGTCGTGCGTATCGACGATCTGGTGCAGGACGTGGCGAAGAAGGGCATGCCCGCCGTCGCCGTCACCGATCAGAACAACCTGTTCGCGATGGTGAAGTTCTACAAGGCGGCGCTCGCCGCGGGCGTGAAGCCGCTCATCGGCGTGGACTTGCTCGTGCGCGAGCACGGCGAGCGTGCGCAGCCGACGCGTATCGGGCTGCTCTGTCAGTCGACCGAGGGTTACGCGAACGTCACGCGTCTCGTCACGCGCGCGTACCTCGAAGGCCAGCAGCGCAGCGCGCCGATGATCGATCGGCGCTGGCTCACGCAGGAGAATGTGCGTGGACTGATTGCTCTCTCGGGCGGCATGGAAGGGGACATCGGCCGCTGCCTCGGCAACGGCAAGGAAGGGGAAGCCGAGCAGGCGCTCACGCGCTGGCTCGAGCTCTTCGGCCCCGAGCGCTTCTTCATCGAGCTGCAGCGCGTGGGGCGGCCGGGGGAAGAGCCATACATCGCCTCCGCCGTCTCGCTCGCATCGAAGCGCGGCGTGCCGGTCGTGGCGACGAACGATGTCCGCTTTCTGAAGCCCGACGACTTCGAGGCGCACGAGGCACGCGTCTGCATTCACGACGGCACGCTGCTCGCCGACAAAGGTCGGCCGCGTAAGTACACGCCGCAGCAATACGTTCGCACGCCCGAAGAGATGGCGGAGCTGTTCGCGGACGTGCCGGAAGCGCTCGCCAACTCCTGCGAGATCGCGCGCCGCTGCAGCCTCGTTCTGAAGCTCGGGGAGAGCCGGCTGCCGCGGTATCCGGTGCCGGAAGGGCACACGCCCGAGACGTTCGTGCGCGCCGAAGCCGAGCGCGGGCTCGCTGCGCGTCTTGCGGCGCTGAACGTCAGCGATCCCGAGCCGTACAAGAAGCGTCTCGAGGGCGAGCTGAACGTCATCGTGCAGATGGGCTTCGCGGGCTACTTCCTCATCGTCGCGGACTTCATCCGCTGGGCGCGCGAGAACGGCGTGCCGGTCGGGCCGGGCCGCGGCTCGGGCGCCGGCTCGCTGGTCGCGTACTGCCTCGGCATCACCGATCTCGACCCGCTCGCACACGATCTGCTGTTCGAGCGCTTCCTGAATCCCGAACGCGTGTCGATGCCGGACTTCGACGTCGACTTCTGCATGGAAGGCCGCGACCGCGTCATCCGCTACGTCGCCGAGAAGTACGGCCGTGAGCGCGTCTCGCAGATCATCACGTACGGCACGATGGCGGCGAAGGCCGTCGTGCGCGACGTCGGGCGCGTCCTCGGCATGACCTACGGCTACGTCGACCGCATCGCGAAGCTCATCCCGTTCGAGCTCGGCATCACGCTCGACGATGCGCTCACGAAAGAGCCGGAGCTGAAGCGCCTCTACGACAGCGAGGAGGAGGTCAAGTACCTCATCGACATGGCGCGCTCGCTGGAAGGCCTGACGCGCAACGCCGGCATGCACGCGGGCGGTGTCGTCATCGCGCCCTCGGTGCTCACCGATTTCGCGCCGCTCTACTGCGAAGAAGGCTCGACGAGCGTCGTCACGCAGTTCGACAAGGACGACGTCGAGGCGGCCGGTCTCGTGAAGTTCGACTTCCTCGGCCTGCGCACGCTCACGATCATCGACTGGGCGGTGAAGACCATCAATCGCGTTCGCGCCGCGCGCGGCGAGCCGCCCTTCGACATCAACAAGATTCCGATGCAGGACGAGCGCACCTATGCGCTGCTGAAGGCCTGCAAGACGACCGCGGTGTTCCAGCTCGAATCCCGCGGAATGAAAGACCTGATCCGACGCCTGCAGCCGGACTGCTTCGAGGACATCGTCGCGCTCGTCGCGCTGTTCCGCCCGGGTCCGCTGCAGTCGGGCATGGTGGACGACTTCATCAACCGCAAGCACGGACGCATCGACGGCCCCATCGACTATCTCCACCCCGACTTGAAGCCCGTTCTGCAGGCGACGTACGGCGTCATCCTGTATCAGGAGCAGGTGATGCAGATCGCGCAGGTGCTCGCCGGCTACACGCTCGGCGGCGCCGACCTGTTACGCCGCGCGATGGGCAAGAAGAAGCCCGAGGAGATGGCGAAGCAGCGTGCCATCTTCATCGAAGGGGCGACGCGGCGGAACGTCGATCAGAAGCAGGCGGAGTTCATCTTCGACCTGATGGAGAAGTTCGCGGGCTACGGCTTCAACAAGTCGCACTCCGCCGCGTACGCGCTGCTCACGTATCAGACGGCGTACCTGAAGGCGCACTATCCCGCCGCCTTCATGGCCGCGGTGCTGTCGGCAGACATGGATCACACGGACAAGGTGGTCACGCTGATCCGCGATTGCCGCGACTCGTGCGGCCTCGAAGTGAAGCCGCCCGACGTGAACGTCTCGCAGTACCAGTTCACGGTCGACGACGACAAGACGATCCGGTACGGGCTCGGCGCCGTGCGCGGCGTGGGGCAGGGCGCGGTCGACGCGCTGATCGCCGAGCGCGAGGCGCGCGGCAAGTTCACGAGCCTCGAGGACCTGTGCCGCAGGCTCGACCTCACCAAGCTCAATCGCCGCGTGCTCGAGGCGCTCATCCGCTCGGGCAGCCTCGATTGCCTCGGCTCGAATCGCGCGACGCTCATGCAGACCTTGCCGACCGCGATGCAGCTCGGCGACCAGAGCTCGAAGGCCGTCGATGCCGGACAGAACGATCTCTTCGGGCTCGGCTCGCCCGCGGCCCCCGCGCCGTTGCAGAAGGCGGCGCTGCTGCCGGAATGGAGCGAGCGCGTGCGCCGTGACGGCGAGCGCGAGACGCTCGGCCTGTACCTCACCGGTCATCCGATGGATGCGTTCGAATCGGGCCTCGCGCGCTTCGTGACGCATCGGCTCGGCGACCTCGTGAGCGAGCGCCCGATCGGTGGCGGCGGCGAAGGCGGTGGCTATCGCGGCTTCGGCGGCGGCAAGCCCGTCACGGTCGCTGGCGAGATCAACGATGTCCGCAAGCGCGGGCCGCGGACCATCCTGATGCTGGACGATGGCACCGCATGGCTCGAAGTCACCCTGTTCGACGACGTGTACCAGCAGTACCGCGACCTCATCGCGAAGAACTCGCTGGTCATCGTCGAGGGCATGCTGCGCTTCGACGAATTCAGCGACGGCTGGCGGCTCTCCGCGAAGCGCATCAAGGCGCTGGAGAAAGCGCGCGAGGAAGCCGCGCGGCGGCTGGTCGTGCGCTGGCCGACGAGCGACCCGAATTCCGGCACCCGCTTCGCGGAGATCCTCAAGCCCTGGCGCGGTGGGCCGTGCGCGATCACGGTGGAATACCGCGGCAGCGGCGCCATGGGCGCCCTGGCCCTGGGCCCGGAGTGGAACGTCAAGCCGACGCGTGAGCTGATCGAGCAGCTGGAATCCTTCGCCGGCGACCAGGGCCTGCGCGTCATCTACGGCGCGCCCGCCCGGCACCCGGCGGCCCTCTCGGGCTGACAACGGTTGCAGAGACTCCCCGGCCCCCGTAACCTCCCGCTGCCGTTGAGAAAGCCCCGTTGGAGGCAGCGCCCCGTTGGCCGTCGCATTCCTTGATTTCGAACAGCCGATCGCCGAGCTCGAAGCGAAAATCGAGGAGCTGAAGCACGTCAGCTCCGACTCGGAAGTGAACATTCAGGACGAGATCGGCCGGCTGCAGGCCAAGAGCCGGCAGCTCACGACGAGCATCTTCGCGAACCTCACGCCGTGGCAGATCACGCAGCTCGCGCGCCATCCGCAGCGGCCGTACACGCTCGACTACGCGAACCTGATCTGCAGCGAGTTCCACGAGCTGCACGGCGATCGCATGTTCTCGGACGACCTGGCCATCGTGGGCGGGCTCGCGCGCATCGGCGACAAGCCGATCATGTTGATCGGGCATCAGAAGGGCCGCGACACCAAGGAGCGCGTGCGCCGGAACTATGGGATGCCGAAGCCGGAGGGGTACCGCAAGGCGCTGCGCCTCATGCGGCTCGCGGAGCGCTTCGGGCTGCCGCTCGTCACGTTCATCGACACGCAGGGCGCATACCCCGGCGTGGGCGCGGAAGAGCGCGGCCAGAGCGAAGCGATTGCGCGCAACCTGTTCGAGATGTCCGTGCTGCGCATCCCGATCGTCAGCGTGGTGACGGGCGAGGGCGGATCGGGCGGTGCCATCGCGATCGGCGTGTGCGATCGGCTGCTCATGCTCCAGTACAGCGTGTATTCCGTCATCTCGCCGGAGGGGTGCGCCTCGATTCTCTGGAAGAGCGCGGACAAGAAAGAAGCGGCGGCCGAGGCGATGGGCCTCACCGCGCAGCGCCTCTCTCAGCTCGGGCTCGTCGATGAGGTCATCGAGGAGCCGCTCGGCGGCGCGCATCGCGATCACGTGCTGATGTCCGAGCGCTTGAAGTCGGCGATCCTGCGCCACTTGACCGCGCTCGAGAAACTCTCGCCCGACGAGCTGCGCGCGCAGCGGCAGGCGAAGATCTCGTCGTTCGGAATTTATTCGGAAGCCGCCGAAAAGGCTCCCTGACGCGAGGCGCGCCCTCGGGCCGCGCGGCGTGCTGGAGTACGTCGATGTGCGATCGGTCGCCGAGCTCGTTGCGCTGAATGGCTCGCCGGGATTCCTTCTCATCTGAGTGGCTCCAGCGACGGCTGGCCGCGCTGCTGCCCGCGTTTCCCTCTGTATCGCTTTGCGTTGCGCTGAGCGGCGGCGTGGACTCCGTGGTGCTGCTCGCGGCGCTGGCCGCGCGGCTCCGTAAGCGGACGCGACTGCGCGCCGTGCACGTGCATCACGGCCTGCATGCGGACGCCGATCAGTGGAGCGAACACTGCGCGGCGGTGGCGAAACGGCTCGGCGTTCCGCTGACCACGCTGCGTGTGAAAGTCGCGCGCGGGCGTGGAGATTCGCCCGAAGCCGCCGCTCGCGACGCGCGTTACGAAGCGCTGGCCGCCGAGCTGGCGCCGGGCGAAGTGCTGCTCACCGCGCACCACGAGGACGACCAGCTCGAAACGGTCCTCCTGCAACTGATGCGCGGTGCGGGGGTCGCGGGGCTTGCGGGCATGCCGGAAGTCGCGCCGTTCGCGCGCGGCATGCTCGTGCGGCCACTGCTTTCCCGCTCGCGCGCCGAGATCGAAGCGTGGGCACGCGCGAACGACCTCACCTGGGTCGAAGACGACACGAACGCGAACCCGCAGTTCGATCGGAACTATCTCCGCCATCGCGTGCTGCCCGTGCTGCGGCAGCGCTGGCCGGCTGCGGCGCATGCGGTTTCGCGCAGCGCGCGACACGCTGCCGAAGCGCAGGGCCTGCTGGATGCGCTCGCACTCGCCGACGTCGAGCGCGCATCGAACGGTGCTTCGCTTTCCGTGCAACGCCTGCGCGCGCTCGCACCGGATCGGCGCCGCAATGCCGTGCGGTTCTGGATCGCGCGCGCGGGATATCCAGTGCCCGACACGAAGCGGCTCCGGGAAATCACGACGATGCTCATCGACGCGCGCGCGGATGCCAACCCCGTCGTTTCATGGAACACGACACGAGTGCGCCGGCACGCCGACCAGCTCACACTGGAACGCGCGAGCGCTTCGCGCGCCACTTCGCCGGGTGACGACGCGATCGCGTGGAACTGGCGCGCGAATCCGCGCATTCCGTTGGCGAGCACGCGCGGCGCGCTGGAGATCACGCCGGACCCGCACGGCCCGATCGATCTCGACGCGCTGCCCACGCTGCTGACCATCCGGCAGCGCCGGGGCGGCGAGCGCCTCCGCCCGCGACGCGGCGGCCGAACGGCGACCGTGAAGTCACTTCTGCAATCCTCACGTGTACCGCTCGGCGAGCGAGCCGAGATCCCGCTCGTCTTCAACGACGCGCAGCTCGTGGCGGTGGCCGATCGCTGGGTCGATCACTCCATCCAGGCCACATCCACGACGCAATCCCGCGCGCGCCTGCATTGGCACCGAAACGCAGGCTGATTGCCTGCAACCCACGCTCGCGAGCGGACACGGCGCCGGACGGGTATGCCGCGGTCCAGAGGGAGTATCGTGGCGAGCTTGGTGTCGAGCTTGCGCCGGGCGCGGCCGCGACGGTCGACTTCGTCCTGACGCCGATCGCACGCGATATCAGGATGTTGCCGCCGCTCGTCGTGCGCTGAGCGACGCAACCGGGCGCGCCTCTCTTCCGACGCTCCGGCCGATTTGATACTCTGTCGGCCCGTCGATTTATGCGTCCCGCGGTGGCCGCTCAATCGTCTGTCTCGATCGACGGGTAATCCTGCTAACACACAGCAAAGGCTCACCACCTTGACGCGTTTCGTTTTCGTCACCGGCGGCGTCGTGTCCTCGTTGGGCAAAGGCATCGCCGCGGCTTCCCTGGGCGCCATTCTCGAGGCCCGCGGCCTCAAGGTGGCGATGGTCAAGCTCGACCCCTACATCAACGTGGACCCGGGCACCATGAGCCCCTTCCAGCACGGGGAAGTCTTCGTCACGCACGACGGGACGGAAACCGATCTGGACCTCGGCCACTACGAGCGCTTCGTACGTACGACGACCGGCCGTAACAGCAACTTCACCACCGGGCGCATCTACGAGCGCGTGATCGCAAAAGAGCGGCGCGGCGATTACTTGGGTGCGACCGTTCAGGTGATTCCGCACATCACCGACGAGATCAAGCGCAGCGTGAAGCTCGGTGCGGACGGCGCCGACGTCTGCATGGTCGAAATCGGCGGTACGGTCGGCGACATCGAATCGCTGCCGTTCCTCGAAGCCATCCGTCAACTCGGTGTCGAGCTCGGCCGCAGCACCTGTGTGTACATCCATTTGACGCTGGTGCCGGTCGTCGGCGGCTCCGGGGAGATCAAGACGAAGCCGACGCAGCACTCGGTGAAGGAGCTGCGCGGCATCGGTATCCAGCCGGACATCCTCCTCTGCCGCAGCAAGCATCCGCTGCCCGAAGAGCAGCGGCGCAAGATCGCGCTGTTCACGAACGTCGAGGAGCGCGCGGTGATCTCGGCGATCGACGCCGACGACATCTACAAGATTCCGATGCTGCTGCACGAGCAGGGGCTCGACGACATCGTGCTCGACAAGCTGCGCATCGACGCGCCGCCGACCGACCTTGCCGAGTGGCGGCAGGTCGTGAGCGCCAAAGCGAATCCGGACGGACAGGTCGACATCGCGATGGTCGGCAAGTACGTGCAGATCCGCGACTCCTATCTGTCGCTGCACGAAGCGCTGATGCACGCCGGCCTGAAGACGCGCACGCGCGTGAACATCCACTACATCGAGTCGACGGATATCGAGCAGCACGGCACGCACGTGCTGAAGGGGATGGACGCGATCCTCGTCCCCGGCGGCTTCGGCGAGCGCGGCATCGAGGGCAAGATCCAGGCGGTGCGTTTCGCGCGTGAGCAGCGCGTGCCGTATCTCGGCATCTGCCTCGGCATGCAGGTGGCGATCATCGAGTACGGGCGTCACATGGTCGGCCTCACGGATGCGAACAGCACCGAGTTCAACCGCGCCACGCCGCATCCGGTGATCGCGCTCATCACCGAGTGGCAGGATCAGATGCAGGGCGCGCAGACGCGCAGCGAGCAGTCCAACAAGGGCGCCACGATGCGTCTCGGCGCGCAGGAAGTGCTGCTGGCGGCAGGCTCGCGCGCGCGAGAGATCTACGGCAAGGAGTCCATCGCCGAGCGGCATCGTCATCGGTACGAGTTCAACAACAACTACATGGAGCGCTACCGGAACGCGGGCCTGCGCTTCTCCGGCTTCTCGCGCGATGGGCTCGTCGAGATGATCGAGCTGCCGACCCATCCGTGGTTCGTCGCCTCGCAGTTCCACCCGGAGTTCACCTCCACGCCGCGCGACGGGCATCCGCTCTTCCAGGGATTCGTGCGCGCGGCGCGCGCGCATCGCGCGGCCGAGCTGCCGCAGGCTGCGGGAGCGTGAAGCTCGCCGGCCACGACGTCGGCATCGGCCACCCGTTCTTCCTGATCGCGGGGCCGTGCGTCATCGAAAGTCAGACGCTCGTCGAGAGCGTCGCCGGCACGCTGCGCGAGATCACCTCGCGGCTCGGGATTCCGTTCGTGTTCAAGGCATCCTTCGACAAGGCGAATCGCTCGTCGAAGGACAGCTTCCGCGGCCCGGGTCTGGACGCGGGGCTGAAGATCCTCGAGGGCGTGCGCAAGAAGCTCGGCGTTCCCGTGCTGACGGACGTGCACGAAGACACCCCGCTCGCGGAAGTCGCCGCCGTGGTCGATGTGCTGCAGACGCCGGCGTTTCTCGTGCGGCAGACGAATTTCATTCTGAGCGTCGCCGGGCAAGGCAAGCCCGTCAATATCAAGAAGGGCCAGTTCCTCTCGCCATGGGAGATGAAGAACGTCGTCGAGAAGGCGCGCTCCACCGGCAACGACGCCATCATGGTGTGCGAGCGCGGCTTCTCCTTCGGCTACAACAATCTCGTGTCGGACATGCGCTCGCTCGCGGTGATGCGGGAGACCGGCTGTCCGGTGGTCTTCGACGCGACCCACTCGGTGCAGCTGCCGGGCGGTAAAGGCTCCGCCTCCGGGGGCCAGCGCGAGTTCGTGCCTGTGCTGGCGCGCGCGGCCGTCGCGGCCGGCGTGGCGGGGCTCTTCATGGAGACGCATCCCGATCCGGCGAAGGCGCTCTCGGACGGCCCGAACGCATGGCCGCTCGACCGCATGGAGCCGCTGCTCACGACGTTGCAGCAGCTCGACCGGGTGGCGAAGAGCCGTCCGTTCGAGGAATCTTTATTGCTGGGCACGTGACGGGGCGCGCAGCCGCCAGTCGCCGCCCAAGCGGAGTTTCTTCTCGTGGCCGTGAGCCACAACCGAAAAACAATCTGAGGTTCTCATGACTCGTATCGCTGACATCCGCGGCCGCGAAATCATCGACTCGCGAGGCAATCCCACCGTCGAAGCGGATGTCATCCTGGAGTCCGGCGTGCGCGGCCGCGCAGCGGTGCCGTCGGGCGCCTCCACCGGCACGCGCGAAGCAGTCGAGCTGCGCGATGGCGACAAGAAGCGCTACATGGGCAAGGGCGTGCTGAAGGCCGTCGAGCACGTGAACACCGTCCTGAAAAAGGCGCTGGTCGGGCACGACGCCGCCGATCAGGCTGGGCTCGACCGCAAGATGATCGAGCTCGACGGCACGGAAACGAAGGGCCGGCTCGGTGCGAACGCGCTGCTCGCGATCTCTCTCGCGAACGCGCACGCGGCCGCGCAGGACGCCAAGGTGCCGCTCTATCAGCTGATCGGCAAGGGGCGCGAGCCGGTCATGCCGGTGCCGATGATGAACATCATCAACGGCGGCGCGCACGCCAACAACAGTCTGGATATCCAGGAGTTCATGATCCTGCCCGTGGGCGCGCCCACGTTTCGGGAGGCGCTGCGCTACGGCGCAGAGGTGTTCCACACGCTGAAGAAGGTGCTGAACGACCGCGGGCTCTCGACCGCCGTCGGCGACGAGGGCGGCTTCGCACCGGACCTCGGCTCGAACGCCGAGGCGCTCGCCGTGATCCTCGAGGCCATCGACAAGGCAGGCTACAAGGCGGGCCATGACATCTATCTCGGCCTCGACGTCGCCAGCTCCGAGTTCTTCAAGGACGGCAAGTACGAGCTCGAGTCCGAGGGGCGCAAGTTCACCTCGACGGAGTTCACGCGCTATCTCGCCGATCTCGTCGCCCAGTACCCGATCATCACCATCGAAGACGGCATGGCCGAGGGCGACTGGGCCGGCTGGGCGGAGCTGACGCAGGCGCTCGGCAGCAAGATCCAGCTGGTCGGCGACGACCTCTTCGTCACCAACACGAAGATCCTGAGGGAAGGCATCGACAAGAAGATCGCCAACGCCATCCTGATCAAGCCGAACCAGATCGGCACGCTCACGGAGACGCTCGCGGCCATCGAGATGGCGAGCCAGGCGAAGTACGCCTCGGTGGTCTCGCATCGCTCGGGCGAGACCGAGGACAGCACCATCGCGGACATCGCCGTCGCGACGCCGGCGACCCAGATCAAGACGGGCTCGATGTCGCGCTCCGATCGCATCGCCAAGTACAACCAGCTGCTGCGCATCGAGGAGCAGCTCGGGAAGGTGCGGTACGCCGGTCGCGACGCGTTCCCGGTCAAGATTTAACCGGGGAAGCTGTTGGGACCGGCGGCGGGGTCTGATACGCTCGTGCGCCCATGAAGTGGTTCGCGCTGTCGCTCGCGGTCGTGGTCCTGCTGCTCCAGTACCGCTTGTGGATGTCGCCCAATGGTGTGCGCGAGCTCGGGCGGCTCGAGCAGGCGGTGGCGGCGCAGCGCGCCGAGAATGAGCAGCTCGCGAGCCGCAACGCACAGCTCGCCGCGGAGGTGCGCGATCTCAAGAAGGGCGTCACGGCGCTCGAAGAACGCGCTCGGAGCGACCTCGGCATGATCGCCGCGAACGAGACCTTCTATCAGGTGGTTCCGCAGCACACCGACGCGGATTCCACGACTCCCGCCGACCCCGCGCGCACGCGTACTGCTGCGCGCTGACGGACCCGAGCATGCGTTACTGGCTCGTCGTGCCGGCCGCTGGGGCAGGACGCCGCTTCGGCGACCGCATTCCCAAGCAATACGCGGCTTTGCACGGGCGCACCGTACTCGAGTGGGCATTGGCACCCTTCGTGTCGGATACGCGGTGCGCGGGCGCCGTGGTGGTCATCGCGCCGAGCGATACGTGGTGGGCGAAGATCTCTGAGCGCATCCCGGGGGTGACTGTCGTGCAAGGCGGCGGCGAGCGCTGTGAGTCCGTCCGAGGCGGGCTGCAGGCGCTGAATCGCAAGGCTCAACCTTCCGACTGGGTGCTCGTGCACGACGGCGTGCGGCCCTGCCTCGCCAACGCGGATCGTGATCGCTTGCTCGAGCTGGCGGGCGCTCATCCCGTGGGCGGGCTGCTCGCGGTGCGCACTTCGGACACGTTGAAGCGTGCGCAGAGCGACGGTTGCGTCGAATCGACAGTGGATCGCGCCGAGCTCTGGCGCGCGGCCACTCCGCAGATGTTCCGGTACGGGCGACTCTGCGAGGCCCTCGATCGGGCCCTCGCCGCGAAGCGCATCCCGACCGACGAGTCGCAAGCGATGGAATGGCTGGGCGATCGGCCGCTGCTGGTCGAGTGCTCTGCGGGCAACATCAAGATCACGACGGCCGACGATCTCGCGCTTGCCGAAGCGCTGCTCGCGGCACGGGACAAGCCGAGCGGCAAGGCGGACAAGCCGGGCAGCAAGCCGACGCGCTGACAGCGCGCGCGGCAGCAGCATCATTCCTTACGACGAACGAGGTCGAATGAAAGTCGGGTTGGGTTTCGATGTGCACGCCTTCGGACCGGGCGAGCACGTGATGCTCGCAGGTGTGCGCATCTCACACACCGCGGGCGTCGTGGCGCATTCGGACGGCGATGTGGTCCTGCATGCCGTCTGCGATGCGTTGCTCGGTGCGGCGGGGCTCGGCGACATCGGACAGCATTTCAGCGACAAGGATGCGCGCTGGAAGGGCGCGGACAGCTCGCAGTTCGTCAAGGCCGTGATGGGCATGCTCGCGGCGCGGCGGCTGCGCGTGGGCAATTGCGACGTGACGGTGATCGCCGAAGCGCCGAAGGTCGGCCCGGTGCGCGAGCAAATGTGCCAACGTCTGGCGGAGCTCCTGGGTGTGACGCCGGACAATGTGAACGTGAAGGCCACGACGAGCGAGAAGCTCGGCTTCCTCGGGCGGGCCGAAGGCATCGCGGCGCAGGCCATCGTGTTGCTGCTCGACGCCTGAGGCGTCGCTCGTCGCGGCGTATGCAGCGGCTCCGCGCGTGAACGGCTCACCTCCCGAACGTTGGATCGAGCGCGCACTGGCGCCGCCGCGAGCGTTCGGGGCGCCCCTCGGCCGGGGCCGCCTACGCGTCGCGCCCGAAGACTTCCTCGTCGAGGAGGACCTGGGCTTCGCCCCATCGGGCATCGGCTCGCACGTCTTGCTGAAGGTGCGCAAGCGGAATGCGAACACCGACTGGGTGGCTCGCGAGCTGGCGCGCGCCGCCGGCTGCCGCCCGCACGATGTGGGTTACGCCGGCCTGAAGGACCGGCGCGCCGTGACGATCCAGTGGTTCACCGTGCCGCTGCCGCGGCGGTCGCGTGCGGCGCGTGAGGAGACGGGCGCTGCCACTCTTCACGAAGGTGCGGCTCACGAAAACTCGGCCGTGGGTGCCGTGCCCGCGGGCACGAACGCGGTGAGCGACCTCGCCACCCTCCGAGGCACTGATTTCGAGGTCCTCGAAGCGCACGCGCATGCGCGGAAACTGCCGCGCGGCGCGCTCGCCGGCAATCGCTTCACCATCCGCATCCGCGACGTCGACGCACCCGAAGCGGTGCTTGCCGAGCGCCTCGAGGCCATCTCCCGAACAGGCGTGCCGAACTACTTCGGCCCGCAGCGCTTCGGCCGCGGCGGCGCGAACCTCGGCAAGATCACTCGCGACATCGACGCGATCCATCCGCGCGAGCGCAGCTACATCCTGTCGGCGGCGCGCAGTCTCATCTTCAATGCGGTACTCGCCGAGCGCGTCGCCGAAGGGAGCTGGTATCGGCTGGAGTCGGGCGACGTCGCGAATGTCGACGCGCGCGGCAGCGTCTTTCCGGTCGAGGCCGTCGACGAGACGCTGCGAGAACGCGCGGCGCGCCTCGAGATCCATCCGACCGGTCCGCTGTGGGGCGGCGATGAGCCGCTGACGGCCGGTCGCATCTGCGCGCTCGAAGAGCGTGTCGCGGCCGAATTCGAGGACGCCAGCGCGCTGGTGATCGCCGCCGGGATGCGTCATGAACGACGCAGCCTGCGGCTCGCGGTGCGCGAGCTCGAGTGGACCTGCGAGGGCAGGGACCTCGTCGTGCGCTTCTGGCTCACGAAGGGAAGCTATGCGACCACCGTGCTCCGCGAGCTGCTCGATGCCGAGGGCGACGAGGAGGGCGGTTGAGCCGCTCGTGAGCGCTCAAGCCGCCAGCAGCACGTAGACCGCGCCCGTCCCACCATCCACCGGCCGCGCCGACACGAAGGCCACGACCGCGGCTGTGCGCTTGAGTACCGCGCTGACGACGCTCTTGAGCACGGGCCCTCGATGCCCCGATCGCAGCCCCTTGCCGTGAATGATCCGCACGCACCCGGCGCGTCGTGCGAGGGCGTCGGCAAGAAACTCGCGCAGCACGCCCTTCGCCTGCGCCACCGTGAGGCCGTGGAGATCGAGCTCTCCGCTCACGCGATACTCGCCGCGCCGGAGCTTTCGCAGCACGCTCTCCGCCACGCCGGGCCGGCGGAACGACAGCTCCTCGCCGCTCGCGACGAGCGGGTCGCCGGCGAGCTCGCCGTGCAGGCTCTCCTCGAGCACCGCGAAGCGCTCCATGCGCGCGAAGCGCGCCCGCGCCGGACGGCGACGCGGCCTGGCCACCTCCCGGTCGGTGCGCAAGGGCTTGACGTCCCTTACGGCCTCCCGGAACAGCGCCACATCGTCATCGTCGAGCTTGGGCTTCACGCGCTACCTCAGAGGAGAGGCTTTCAGTATATTTCGGCCCGCCTTGAAGGCGCCCCTCACCGGCGCCAGCGACTCGCGCCTTGAAGATCCTGGTCAGCAACGACGACGGTTACCGCGCCGAAGGCATTCGACGTTTGCGCGAGGCGCTGTCGACGTTGGCGGAGATCACGGTCTGCGCACCGGATCGCAACCGCAGTGGCGCCAGCAACTCGCTCACGCTCGATGTGCCGCTTCGCGTGTTCGAAGCCGAGCCGGGTGTGCACTTCGTGAGCGGCGGCACGCCGACGGACTGCGTGCACATGGCAGTCTCCGGGCTCTTCCCCACCGAGTTCGACATGGTCGTCTCGGGCGTGAACGACGGCCCGAACCTCGGCGACGACACGCTCTATTCGGGCACGGTGGCCGCGGCCATCGAAGGACGTTTTCTGGGGTTGCCCTCGCTCGCCGTCTCGCTCTGCATGGACGGCCAGAGCGGCGGGCACTTCGAGACGGGCGCCGAGGTCGCGCGCCGGCTCGTCGCGCAGCTGCTGCGCAAGCCGCCGGAAGGTCCGCTGATTTTGAACGTCAACGTGCCGGATGTGCCGCTGGCGCAGCTGCGCGGGTTTCGCACGACACGCCTCGGCTTCCGGCATCGTTCGGAGCCGGTCATTCGCGCGCAGGATCCGCGCGGCCGGCCCGTGTACTGGGTCGGACCCGCGGGCGGCCAGCAGGATGCCGGCCCGGGCACGGACTTTCATGCGATTTCGGAGGGCTACGTTTCGGTGACACCGCTGCAGATCGATCTCACGCGCCACGCCGCCATTCCCGCCGTGCAGAGCTGGTTGGAGGGCATCGATGACTGACGCGCGTTTCGCCGGCATCGGCATGACCTCCGCACGCACGCGCGATCGGCTCGTGCAGCGCCTGCGCGAGCAGGGGATCACGAACCTCGCGGTGCTCGATCGCATGAAGAACGTGCCGCGCCACATCTTCGTCGATGAAGCGCTCGGCAGCCGCGCGTACGAGGACACGGCGCTGCCGATCGGCTTCGGGCAGACGATCTCGCAGCCCTACATCGTCGCGCGCATGACCGAGGCGCTGCTCGAGTACGGCCCGGTGGACAAGATTCTCGAAGTCGGCACGGGCTGCGGCTATCAAACGGCGGTGCTCGCACCGCTCGTGGGACGCATCTACACGATCGAGCGCATCGCACCACTCGTCGAGCGCGCGAAGGCGCGCATGAAGGATCTCGAGATCAAGAACGTGCGCTTCAAGCACGGCGACGGCATTCAAGGCTGGAAGTCGATGGCGCCGTTCGACGGCATTCTCGTCGCCGCCGCGCCGCTCACCGTGCCCGAAGCGCTGCTGCAGCAGCTGCGCGTCGGCGGCCGGCTGATCGTGCCGGTCGGACCCGAAGGCGAGCAGGAGCTCATCCGCTTCACGCGTCGCGAGCAGAAGATCGACAAGGTCTCGCTCGGCCCCGTCGCGTTCGTGCCGCTGCTCGGCGGCATTGCGTAGAGTCTCAGCTTCACGCTGCAACTCGTTGAGCACGCACGAGATGGTCGTTTCATGCGGCCGAATCGTGCGGGCCCGGCGCAAGTTCTCGATAAAAAACTCTTCGCGCGTGAAGTGCTTGCGCGGGGAAGTGTGACGTGATTAACATGTCGGCGCTTAGCGACATTGGGCCGACATCGGGGCGACATCGAGACCGACACCGTGCTCAGAGACGAACGACCGGCAGAGGGCACAGGACGGAGGGAGTCGAGAGAAGAGCAATAACAATCGCTGGTAAGAACAAGAAAAACATAGCAATTGTTCGAGTCTGTCAGCTTCGAATGATTGGTTGGTTGGAACTTACTCCTCCTGTGCTCTCTGCCGGTCGCTCGACCCCCGAGCGACCGGCCAACCAGACCCAGAGCTCCCCGGCAAACTTCTCAGAAAAGTAGCGCCGCGCAGGCGCGCCGCTCCTCCTGCACCAGCACGTTGAACGTGCGGCACGCGGCGCCCAAGTCCATCGCCTCGAGTGCTACGCCGGCTTTCGCGAACGTGCTGCGAATCGCTGCAGGCGCAAAGCGCTGAGTGGCGCCGGTCCCGAGCAGAACGAGCTCGGGTTTCGCAGCGAAGAGCGCAGTGAAATCGTCGGCGACGAGGTCCTCGACGGTCGCCGGACGCCAATCTGCGATCACCGTTTCGGGCGTGATGATGCAGCTTCGGTGCAGCACCTGGTCGCCGACGCGCACCTCGTGCAGCGAGTACGACCGGATCAGGTTGACGCTGGGATTCGCATCGAGTGTGAGCTTCATGCGGGTACGATACGCGCCCGTGGAAGAAGTCGTCATCGTCCTGGCGGATTTGTATCTCACGAGTGCAGCGGAAGCAGCTTCGATCCGCCGCGTGGACTTACGCGGGCTCGGTCACATCGCCAGGTACGGAACCGCACAGCCGCTGACGCAAGGCTGGCGTCCGTGGCTTGCCGCATGGGCCGGGCGCGCCGCGCTGGCGGGCGAGCCGCCGGCAAGCATCGCCTCCGCAGCCTCCCGCTCGATGGCCTCGCTCGACGAAACGCCAATGGTGTGGCTTGCGACGCCCGTGCACTTCGTCGCGGGACTGTCGAGCGTCCACCTCGATCCGCGCGGGCTGCTGCAAGTCGAGCCGAGCGTGCGACAGATGCTGGCCGCGGAGTTCAACACGACGTTCGCCGGCTCCGGGTTCCAGCTCGAAGCGCTCGGGTCGGCCGGGTTCCTGCTGCGCGGGCCGACAATCGCTGCGGTCACGACCGTCGATCCGGCGCGCGTTCTGGGTGGCAGCATCACCGAAGCGCTCCCGACTGCGGCGGACGCGCCGCGCTTGCGCCGTCTCTCCGCGGAGATCGAGATGTGGTTGCACGACCACCCGGTCAATCAGGAGCGCATGCAGCGTGGGCGGCTCCCGATCAGTGCGCTGTGGTTCTGGGGTGGCGGGATCGCACGCGACTCGGTGACGGCGCGACTCGAAGCGGAAACGCAGGCGACTACTCAGCTCGCGGATACCGTGCCCATCTCCGCAGTCCGCGGCGCGGCGTTGCTCGCGGCGACGGCGCACGCGCCGCCTGGCGCTGCGTTCGGTCGCGACCCTTACCTGCATGGATTGTGGCGCTCGACAGGTTCGACCGCACACCCGCTGCCCGCCGATTTCGACGAGGTGCTCGGCCACACGGATCGGCGTGCCGTGTTCGTCGTCGAGCTCTCGGAGGCGTTCGATGCGCATCGGGACTGGACGATCCGTGACGCGCTCGTCGACGCCGATCAGCGCTGGATCGTGCGCGCGCTCGCGGCACTTCGTCGCGGCGACGTCGGGCGCGTCACCGTGGTCGCGAACGATCACAAGCTCTCGCTGGGACCGCGCGATCGCCTTAAGCTTTGGCGCATGCCTCGACCGGCCCTCACCGCACTTCAATGATCCTGCGAGTCGTTCGACGTCACGGCGGTGCCGCGTCCGGCCACGGTGCGGCGCACAGCGCAAACGGCGCACGGCTCGATTCCTCCCCGATCTTCGATGGCGCGAGCCTCGGCGACCTGCACCCCGTGCTGCGACGGGTGTACGCCTCTCGCGGCGTGCGCTCCGTGCAGGAGCTTGCATCCGGGCTCGATCGGTTGATTCCCGTCGGCACGCTCGAAGGCGTGACGGCCGCGGCGGAACTACTCGTCCGTCATCGCGCGAGCGGCCGCGTGCTCGTCATCGGCGACTTCGATGCCGACGGTGCGACCAGCACGGCGCTCGTCGTGCGCGCGCTGCGGGCCTGGGGTTTTGCAGCCGTCGACTTTCTCGTGCCGAATCGCTTCGAGTTCGGTTACGGGCTCACCCCCGAAATCGTGGCGCTCGCGGCGCAGCGGCAGCCGACGCTGCTCGTGACGGTGGACAACGGCATTTCCAGCGTCGCGGGCGTCGCGGCGGCGCGCGCACACGGCATGGAGGTCCTGATCACCGATCACCATCTGCCGGGTCCGGAGCTGCCCGCGGCAAACGTGATCGTCAATCCGAACCTCACTGCGAGTCGCTTCGGGAGCCGCGCGCTCGCGGGTGTCGGCGTTGCGTTCTACGTGATGGTGGCCGTGCGGCGGCTGCTCGATGCGTCGGGCCTCACGCCTCCGGGTGCGCCCGGGCCCGCGGAGTTTCTCGATCTCGTCGCGCTCGGCACCGTCGCGGACGTGGTGCCGCTCGACATGAACAACCGCGTGCTCGTCGCACAGGGGTTGCGCCGCATTCAGAAGGGGCGCTGCGCCGCGGGCATTCGCGCGCTGCTGCAAGTGTCAGGGCGCCTCGAGGGCGAGCTGACCGCCGCCGATCTCGCGTTCGGCGTCGCGCCGCGGCTGAATGCAGCCGGGCGGCTCGACGACATGACGATCGGCATCCAGTGTCTGCTCGCGGATGATCCAACCTCCGCGACCGCGCTCGCGGCGCGCCTCGACCAGCTCAACGAAGAGCGCCGCGCGATCGAAGCGCGCATGCAGGCCGAAGCGCTCGCGGCCATGGGTCTGCTGCGAGAGCCCATGGCCAGCATCAACCGCAACGGGGTCTGCCTGTATCACGAGAGCTGGCATCAGGGCGTCGTCGGGCTCGTCGCGAGCCGCGTGAAGGATCGTGTGCGCCGGCCGGTCATCGCGTTCGCGCATGCGGACGAGACGATCCTGCGCGGTTCGGCGCGCTCCATCGCCGGCATTCACGTGCGCGACGTGCTCGATGCGGTCGCCGCCCACCATCCCGGATTGATCACGAAGTTCGGCGGGCATGCGATGGCGGCGGGGCTCACGATCGAGCGTGCCAATCTCGATCGGTTCGCGCGCGCCTTCGACGCGGAGGTGGCGCAGTGGATGACCGAGGCGCTCGCAACCGACGCGATCGAGACCGACGGCGAGCTCAGCTCGGACGAGATCGCGCTCGACACCGCGCGCGCCCTGCGCACCGGCGGCCCGTGGGGCCAGAGCTTTCCGGAGCCGTGCTTCGATGGCGTGTTCGCCATCCGCAGCGCCCGGCTGATCGGTGACCGGCACTTGAAGATGTGGATCGAGCACCCACGTTCCCGTCGCACCTTCGACGCCATCGCGTTCAATTACACGAGCCCGGAGGCTGCCGCCGAGCTGCCGACGGGCAACGCACAGCTCGTCTACCGGCTCGACATCAACGAGTACCAAGGCGAGCACCGCCTGCAGCTGCTGGTCGACCACGTCCTGCCGCCGCCGGCGGGCTAACCTGCTAGCATGTCGCGCCTTTGATCCCCGGATGGCCTCATGGAACTGAACCAACTCAAGCGCCAGCTCAAAGACCTAGGAGACCGCACCGAGTCTCTGAGGAGGTTTCTTTGAGTACGACACGAAGAAGGAGCGCCTAGAGGAGGTCAACCGCGAGCTCGAAGACCCGGCGGTCTGGCAAACGCCGGAGAAGGCGCAGGAGCTCGGGCGTGAGCGTGCCAAGCTCACTGCCGAGCTCGAGGAGCTCGACGGGACCTCGAAGGCCATTACCGACGCGGTGGAGCTGCTCGAGCTCGCCGAGAGCGAGAACGATGAGAGTGCGGCGGCCGACATCGAGCGCGATGCCGCCGGGCTCGAAGGGCGCGTGCGCCGGCTCGAGCTGAAGCGCATGTTCAACGGGGAGATGGATTCCCATAACGCCTTCATGGACATCCAGGCGGGCGCCGGCGGCACCGAGGCGCAGGACTGGGCGCAAATGCTCCTGCGCATGTACCTGCGCTGGGGGGCCGCGCATGGCTTCACGTGCGAAGTGATCGACTCGAATCCGGGCGAAGTCGCGGGCATCAAGAGCGCCACCGTGCAGTTCACTGGTGAGTACGCCTACGGCTGGCTGCGCACCGAGACCGGCGTGCATCGTCTCGTGCGCAAGTCGCCGTTCGATTCGGGCAATCGGCGCCACACCTCGTTCGCGTCCGTGTTCGTCTCGCCGGAAGTCGACGAGGACATCAACATCGAAGTGAATCCGGCGGACATCAAGATGGACGTGTACCGCTCGAGCGGCGCCGGCGGCCAGCACGTCAACAAGACCGAATCGGCCGTGCGCCTGACGCACCTGCCGACGGGCATCGTGGTCGCCTGCCAGAACGAACGCAGCCAGCACAAGAACCGCTCCACCGCGATGAAGATGCTGAAGGCCAAGCTGTACGAGCTCGAAGTGAACAAGCGCAATGCCGCCGCGCGCGTGCTCGAAGAATCCAAGTCCGACGTGAGCTGGGGCAACCAGATTCGCTCCTACGTGCTCGATCAGTCGCGCATCAAGGATCTGCGCACCGGCGTGGAAGTCGGCAACACCCAGGCCGTGCTCGACGGCGATCTCGATCAATTTCTCGAAGCCTCGCTGAAGGCGGGCGTGTAACAGCCATGACGGATTCTCCCGAAGACAAGAAGGGCGCGGCGCCGGCCGAGCCGCACGACGAGAACAAGCTGATCGCCGAACGCCGCGCGAAGCTCGCGGCGATCCGCGCGCGCGGCCAGGCGTACCCGAACGATTTCCGTCGCGACGCGCTCGCCGGCGAGCTGCATCACGGCTACGACGACAAGGACGACGCGTGGCTCGAAGCCAACCCGACGCGCGTGCACGTCGGCGGCCGCATGATGTTCAAGCGCGTCATGGGCAAGGCGAGCTTTGCAAAGATCGCGGACCGCACCGGCCAGATTCAGCTCTTCATCCAGCGCGAGAACGTCGGGGATGCCGTGTACGACGCGTTCAAGAGCTGGGACGTCGGCGACATCCTGGGCGCCGAGGGCGTGCTCTTTCGCACGAAGACGGGCGAGCTCAGCGTGCGCGTCGAGCGCATCCGTCTGATCACGAAGTCCTTGCGGCCGCTGCCGGACAAGTGGCATGGGCTCACGGATACCGAGACGCGCTACCGCCAGCGCTACGTCGATCTCATCGTCAACGAGCGCAGTCGCGAAGTCTTCAAGACGCGCACGCGCATCATTCGCTACTTGCGCGACTACCTCGATGCGCTCGGCTTCCTCGAAGTCGAGACGCCGATGATGCAGCCGATCCCCGGCGGTGCGGCGGCGAAGCCGTTCGTCACGCATCACAACGCGCTCGATCTCGACATGTACCTGCGCATCGCGCCGGAGCTGTACCTGAAGCGCCTCGTCGTCGGCGGGTTCGATCGCGTCTACGAGATCAACCGCAACTTCCGCAACGAGGGGCTCTCGACGCAGCACAACCCCGAGTTCACGATGCTCGAGCTCTATCTCGCATGGGGTGACTACAAGGACCTCATGGACTGGATCGAGAAGGCGCTGCGCGGCCTCGCCGAAGCGGTCGTCGGTACGACGAAGATCACTTACCAGGGCCGTGAGTACGATCTCGCGAAGCCGTTCAAGCGCGTGACGGTCGAGCAGGCCATTCTCGAGAAGAATCCGGACCTCGATCCGCGCTTGCTGCGCGATCCGACGTATCTGCGCGGTGTGTGCGAGCGGCTCGGCATCGTGCTCGGCAAGCACGATGGTCCGGGCAAGATGCAGATCGAGATCTTCGAGAAAACCGTCGAGCCGCACCTCCTGGACCCGACCTTCGTGTACGGGTACCCGACGGAAGTCTCGCCGCTGTCCCGCGCGAACGATGCGGACCCGTTCATCACGGACCGGTTCGAGTTCTTCGTCGCGGGCCGCGAGCTCGCGAACGGCTTCTCCGAGCTCAACGATCCGGAGGATCAGGCGGCGCGCTTCCGCGCGCAGGTCGAGCGCAAAGAGGGCGGCGACGAGGAAGCCATGTTCTACGACGCGGACTACGTGCGCGCGCTCGAATACGGCATGCCGCCGACGGCGGGTCTCGGGGTGGGCATCGATCGATTGACGATGTTCCTCACCGACTCGCCCTCGATCCGCGATGTGATCCTCTTCCCGCACATGCGACCGGAGGCTGATTGAACGATCAGCCGATCGGAGTCTTCGACTCCGGTGTAGGAGGGCTCACGGTTCTCAAGGCGCTCGCGGGCGAGCTGCCGGGAGAGCAGTTCATTTATCTCGGCGATACGGCGCGCCTGCCATACGGCACGAAGAGCGCGGAGACCGTCACGCGCTACGCCTTGCAGGCTGCGCAAGCTCTGAACGGCTACGGCATCAAGGCCTTGGTCGTCGCGTGCAATACCGCGTCCGCCGCGAGCTTGCCCGCGATCCGGGACCGCCTCGAAGGGACGCCGGTCATCGGCGTGATCGAGCCTGGCGCCGAAGCCGCGTGCCGCATCTCGAAGTCCGGGCACATCGCGGTGATCGGCACGGAAGGCACGGTGCGCGGCGGCGCGTATCAGGAAGCCATCCATCGCTTGCGTCCGGATGCGCGTGTCAGCGCCCGCTCGACGCAGCTCTTCGTCGCGCTCGCGGAAGAGGGGCTGCACGAAGGGCCGATCGCGGTCAGCGTCGCGCGCCACTATCTGGATGCGTTGTTCGAGGTACCGGGGATGGGCGGGAGCCCCTCCGCATCAGGCGCGTTCGGCGGCAGCGCGGGGTCGATCGCGTCGGGAGCGACGCGCGGCACAGTGCCCGACACGCTCGTTCTCGGGTGCACGCATTTCCCGATGCTTTCGGGCGCCATTCGTGCGGCCATCGGGCCGTCGGTTCGCATGGTCGATTCGGCAGCGACGACGGCGAAAGCCGTGAGCGAGCGACTGGGCCCGGCGCTGCGCGCCACTCCCGGCCGCAAGACCGGCGTGCGCTTTCTCGCGACGGATAGCCCGGAGCGCTTCGCGCGCGTCGGGAGCCGCTTCCTCGGCCAGCAGCTCGCGCCGAGCAACGTCGAGCTCATCGATCTCTGAGCGCCGCCGGGGCGTCACCGGTGGGCTCACGAAAACGCCCGAGCACGTCGTCGCGCCCGGAGCGAGCGCGCCGAGCCTTCACGGCGGTGCTGATCCGGCGGCGAACCTCAGCGCTCCGGCGCCGCGTGGTCCGCAGCGAGCGCACCGCTACGCCGGCAACTCGTAAGGCAACGCGAGCGGCTCGGCATCGACCGCCGTCGCGTTCGACGTCCCGGCGCCATCCTCGGCCGACTCGTCCGTGCCGTGAGCGAGCGGCGCCACTGCGAGAAACTCACAGCGGCCATCCTCCGCCGTGACCGCCTCGACGACCCGAAAGCTGCGTCCGTCGCGCAGCGTGCCGCTCTGACCGATCGCAAGCTGTGCCGCTCCCACCGTGCGGAAGCGCTGCATGCGCCGCTTCACGCGGCCGCGGTAGTGCGCTCGCGCGATCACTTCTTGGCCCGTGTAGCAGCCCTTCGTGAACGAGATCGCGCCGATCACGTCGAGGTTCAGCATCTGCGCGACGAACTGCTCGGAGGTCGCCGCATAAACCTGCGGAATACCCGCCGCAATCCGTTCCGCCGCAGAAGGCTGCCCGAACGCGCTCGAGCTGGTGAACACGCTGTCGCTCGACGCATCCGTCACTTTGGCGTTGGCGCGCAGCACGAACTTCGCGAGCCGCGCGGCGACTGCAGGCGCGAGCTCACGAGGGAGAACTGCGATGACATCATCCGGCGCGAGCATGTACAGCCGTAGAAAAGCGATGACGCGGCCTTGCGGGTTGTGTAGGCCTGCGTACAAGGGCGCATTCGGCTGCAATCGCTCGATGTCGTTCGACAATTGACCCTGCAGAAACCGCACGGCATCGGCGCCCTGCACGCGTACCGCGCCGAGCGCGGCGTGGGCCGCGCGTGAGGCCGTTTCAGCAGATTCATTTAGCATTGTTTTTCCAGAGCTTTCTGGTCCCGACGAGCGAATTCTGGCAAAATGGCCCGCCATGCAGAATGCGGCCGAGTCGAGCGCTGAAGGGGCGCTTGTCCAATCGTCGTCCGAGCCGGCGCCGCGCGCGCCACAGGCCCCAGCGATGCGTCCCGAGGAGATCGGCGGTCCCGCCGGTCCCGAGCCCACACGCTACGGCGATTGGGAACGTAAAGGCCGCTGCATCGACTTTTAGGACCTGAGTAACGACTGAGAGCGCGAGCGGCGCCCGGCGCTGCCGCGGGAGCCCTGATGCCTGATCGTCCATTGTCCCCACACCTGTCTATATACAGGTGGAAATACACGCTCGTCTCCTCGATCGCCAATCGCATCACAGGTCTTGCGCTGACCGCCGGATTCCTGGTGCTGCTGTATTGGATCATGGCCATCCTCGGCGGGCCCGCGACCTATCAGAGAGCCGAAGATGTGCTCGGGCACCCCATCTTCAAGGTCATTCTGTCCGGTTTCCTGTTCGCGTTCAGTTATCACCTCATTGCCGGCATCCGTCACCTCATTTGGGATACCGCCCGGGGCATGGAGAGGCGCCAGTCGCAGACGAGCGCATGGCTCGTCGGTGCGCTCTCGGTGGTGCTGACGCTCGTCCTCATCTACTGGGCCTTCTGCCCGGCGGTGCCGCGATGAGCGCCAACGGCGTGCAGCACTGGAAGGTGCAGCGGATCACGGCCATCGCGCTGATCCCGCTCTCGATCTGGTTCGTCGTGTCGCTGCTCGCGCTCCCCGCGCACGACTACACGACTGTCGTCACGTGGATGGCGCAGAAGTGGAGCGCCGTGCTGCTCATGGTCTTCATCGCGGTCGCGGCGTGGCATTCGCATCTGGGCGTGACGGTCGTGCTCGAAGACTACGTCAAGGGCACGACGCGCACGTTCTGGATCGTCGTCTCGCGGATTGCGCATATTTTCGCGGCATTCGCGATGATCTTCGCGGTGTTCTACGTCGCTTTCGGGAGCCGCGCGTGAGCGCTTACGAATTCATCGATCACACGTACGACGTTCTGGTGGTGGGCGCCGGCGGCGCGGGTCTGCGCGCGACGCTCGGTCTGGCGGAAGCGGGCCTCTCGACCGCGTGCATCACGAAGCTGTTTCCCACACGCAGCCACACGGTGGCCGCGCAGGGCGGCATCAGCGCCGCGCTCGGCAACATGGGCGAAGACGACTGGCGCTGGCACATGTACGACACCGTGAAGGGGTCGGACTGGCTCGGCGATCAGGACGCCATCGAGTTCATGTGCAAGAACGCGCCGGCGGCGGTCATCGAGCTCGAGCATTACGGTCTGCCGTTCTCGCGCACGACCGACGGGCGCATCTATCAGCGCCCCTTCGGCGGCATGACGACGCACTTCGGCAAGGGCATCGCGCAGCGCACCTGTGCCGCCGCGGACCGCACCGGCCACGCGATGCTGCACACGCTGTATCAGCAGTCGATCAAGCACAACGCGCAGTTCTTCGTCGAGTTCTTCGCGATCGACCTGATCATGGAAAACGGCGAGTGCCGCGGCGTCGTCGCGCTCGACATGATGGAAGGCAAGGTCCACCGCTTCCGCGCACATGCCACGATCCTTGCGACCGGGGGCTACGGGCGCACGTATTTCTCGTGCACGTCGGCGCATTCCTGCACCGGTGACGGCGGCGGCATGGTCCTGCGTGCCGGGCTGCCGCTGCAGGACATGGAGTTCGTGCAATTCCATCCCACCGGCATCTACACCGCCGGCTGCCTCATCACCGAGGGCGCGCGCGGCGAGGGCGGATACCTGACGAACTCGAAGGGCGAGCGTTTCATGGAGCGCTACGCGCCGAACGCGAAAGACCTCGCCTCGCGCGATGTCGTGAGTCGCGCGATGACGATCGAGATTCGCGAGGGCCGCGGCGTCGGCGACGAGCACGATCACATCGAGCTGCACCTCGAGCACCTCGGTCCCGAGGTGATCCACGAGCGGTTGCCGGGCATCGCGGAGACCGCACGCATTTTCGCGGGCGTCGATGTGACGAAGCAGCCGATTCCGGTGCTGCCGACGGTCCATTACAACATGGGCGGAATCCCCTGCAACATCCACGGGGAAGTGCTCGCGCCGAAGAACGGCAACGTCGATGCTGTCGTGCCCGGATTGATGGCGGTCGGCGAGGCGGCGTGCGTGTCGGTGCACGGCGCGAACCGGCTCGGCTCGAACTCGCTGCTCGATCTCGTCGTGTTCGGCCGCGAGTCTGCACGGCGTTGCGCCGAGCTCATCAAGGCGGGCAGCCCGCACAAGCCGCTCGCGAAAGACGCCGGCGACTATGCGCTCGCGCGTCTCGATCGGCTGCGCCATGCCAAGGGTTCGCGCAGCACGGCCGAGATTCGCCTCGAGATGCAGAAGACCATGCAGGCGGATGCGGCCGTGTTCCGCACCGGCCCCACCTTGCGCGAAGGCATGGAAAAGCTGGCGCGCACGTTCAAGTCCTTCAGCGACGTGCGCGTCAGCGATCGCGGGCTCATCTGGAACACCGATCTCATCGAAACGATGGAGCTGGAGAACTTGCTCCTGCAGGCCACCGCCACCATCCATGCCGCGGAGAATCGCAAGGAGAGCCGCGGAGCGCAGGCGCGTGAGGACTTCCCCAATCGCGACGATGCGAACTGGTTGAAGCACACGCTGGTGTGGGTGAACGACGCCGGTGAGGTGCGTTTCGACTACCGGCCCGTCCACTTGCAAACGCTGACGAGCGAGGTCGAGACGATCCCGCCCAAAGCCCGTACCTATTGAACGACCCGAGCCATGGCCGATTTCAGCTACACGCCGATCAATCCCAACGGACGCGTCCACAAGGCGCCGCCGGGCGCGCGCAACGTGCGCACCTTCCGCATCTATCGCTTCGACCCGGAGGCGGGCGATGGTCAGGGCCCGCGCATCGACACGTTCGAGCTGGACCCGAAGAGCTGCGGCCCGATGGTTCTCGATGCGCTCATTCAGATCAAATCCTCGCTCGATTCGACGTTGACGTTCCGCCGCTCGTGCCGCGAGGGGATTTGCGGCTCGTGCGCGATGAACATCAACGGCGTGAACCGCCTCGCCTGCACGACGTCGATGCTGGATCTGGGCAGCGAGATCAAAATTTACCCGCTGCCGCACATGGCTGTCGTGAAGGACCTCGTGCCGGACCTCACGAACTTCTACGCGCAGTACGCGGCCGTGCGTCCCTGGCTGCAGTCCAACACGCCGCCGCCGGAGAAGGAGCGCCTGCAGAGCAAGGAAGATCAGGAGAAGATCGATCGACCGGCCGCCTGCATCCTGTGCGCCTGCTGCTCGACCTCCTGCCCGAGCTACTGGTGGAACAGCGACAAGTTCATCGGGCCGGCTGCGCTCCTCGCCGTGTACCGCTGGGTGATCGACAGCCGCGACGATGCGACTGCTGAGCGGCTCGGGCAGCTGCGCGATCCGTTCTCGATGTACCGCTGCCACACGATCATGAATTGCACGGACGTCTGTCCGAAGGATCTGAACCCGGCGCGAGCGATCTCCGAACTCAAGAAGAGGATGCTCGACCTGCCACGGGACTGAGACCGCCTGCCGATGGAGCTGGAAACTCGCCGCCTGCTCTGGCGCTGCCGCCGGGGAATGAAGGAGCTGGATGTTCTGCTCGAGCGCTTCGCTCGCGAGCGGTACGAGAGCGCCCCACCGGAGCAAAAGCGCGCGTTCGCACGCCTATTGGAGCTGCCCGATCCGGAGCTGGTCGACTACTTCTTCGGCTATGCCACGCCGCCGGAGCCGGAGCTCGCGCGCCTCGCGCAGCTCATCGCCACCCATCGCCCTTGAGGTGCCTCCATCCAGGCGTCTGCAGGCGGGAGCGCTGCTGTTCGCATCGGTCATGACACTGTCCTTGTCGCTCGCCCCGGCGCCAGCGTGGGGGTGGCGGCTGCTGGCAGGCTGGGCCTGCGTCCTATTGGCGTGGCGGTCCGGGCGGACGATCCTGTTCCAGCGCGGACCGGGCGCCGTGCGCCAGTTCGTCTGGGCGGCCGATGGGCAATGGAGGATCCGGTCGCAAGCCGGCTGGGCGAGCGCGGACATTTCGCCGCGGACGGCGGCGTTCGGGCCCTGGATTCTGCTGACATGGAGGGCGAGGGTGGGCGAAAAAGGAGGCCGGGAAGGCACTGCGCGAGCCTGCTATGCGCTGATCGACGCCGCTTACGTCAGCCGAGGCGCCTTTCGAGCGTTGCGGGCACGCCTCAAACTGGCACTTTCGCGTGCCAACCCCAAGTGAGCCCCCATGGCAACTGTTAGACTGCTCACAACTTTGTTGACCCGACAGGCACAATCCGGCCCGCGACCCGTCCGACCCATGAACTTCACAGGGCGTTCAGGGTCTATTCAGGGTTTTTCGGCGCCGCGACCTTATGCCCTCTCGGGCTCCATCAGCCAGAGGCCCAGAGGGCGCGCATGAGCGCCGACGTAAGCGATCTAAGCCTGGTCCGCCGCGTCCAGCGCGGCGACAAGGGTGCGTTCGATGCGCTGGTGCTCAAGTATCAGCACAAAGTGGTCAAGCTGGTCATGCGCTACGTGCGCAACCCGGCCGAGGCCGAAGACATCGCGCAGGATGCCTTCATCAAGGCATACCGCGCGTTGCCGCAATTCCGAGGCGACAGTGCGTTCTATACCTGGCTCTATCGGATCGCGATCAACACCGCCAAGAACGCCGTCGTCTCCCGCGATCGCAGCCCCATCGACTTCGACCTCGACCTCCAGAACCCCGACGAGTCATACGACATGCAAGGCCGCTTGAAGGATTCCGAGACGCCGGAGGCGCTCACGTTGACGGAGGAAATCCGCTCGACAGTGAACTCCGCGATCGATGCTCTGCCTGAAGACCTGCGCACGGCCATCGTGCTCCGAGAGCTCGAGGGCCTCTCCTACGAAGAAATCGCGGATGCGATGGGCTGCCCGGTCGGCACCGTCCGCTCACGCATTTTCCGGGCGCGTGAGGCCATCGATCGGCGGCTGCGCGAGGTGTTCGAGGGCGGGCTGGGCCGTGCAGAGGAACTGGGATGAACGAAGAGCTCGACAGTCAGCTGTCCGCGATGTTCGATGATGAGCTGCCGCAGGCCGAGTGCGAGCTGCTGGCACGCCGCTTGTCTCGCGATGAGGCCCTGAAGGCGCGGTGGCGGCGGTACGCGATGATCAGCGCGGCGATGCGCGCCGAACGCGGCGTCCGCATGGACGTGCGGCTCGAAACCAATCTCGCCACACGCGTGAGCACGGCAATATCGGCCGAGCCGGCGCTCGGTGGGGCGGCGGTGGCGCGACCCCAGGCGCCGAGCAGCGGTGGTTTCCGGTGGTGGCAGCCAGTGGCCGGCGGTGCGATTGCCGCCACCGTTGCCGCCATGTCGGTGTTGTGGGTTCGATCGCAGGCCCCCATTGGCAGCGACGCCGTTGTCGCACAAAATTCGGGGCCGGTCGCCGTGGTTGCGCAGAACGAGAACACCGATGCCGCTCCGCCCGCAGCGTATGTGGTCCCGACGAACGTCGAGCCGCGCAGCTTCATGCCGCCGGCAGAGCTTGCGAATTACATGGTCGCGCACAGTGAATTCTCGACCCCGGTCAGCCGACGCAATCTGCTCTCGACTCTGGTGGCGAGCGAGTCGGGAACCGCCGGGGCGAGCGGCGAGTCCGATGGTGCAGCCGAAGTAGTACCCGTCGAGGACCCGGCCGAGAATGTTGAAAAAGCGCACTAGCTCCCTCGTCGGTGACCGGCTCACGTGGGGTGTATTCGCGCTCCTCGTGAGCGCAGTGGCGGCCGCGGGTGACGATCCGCGCGAATGGCTCCAGCGCATGAACCACGCGCTGACGAGCAACGACTACGAAGGCATCTTTCAGCACTGGCAGGACGGCAAGGTCGAGAACCTGCGGATCATCCACCGTGTGAAGAACGGCGAGGTGCGCGAGCGGCTGGTCTCGCTCGACGGGTCGGGCCGTGAGTTCATCCGCACCGGTACCGAGCTCGCCTGTTATCTGCCCGATAAAAAGACGGTACTGATCGAGAAGCGCTCCGAGGAGAGCCCGCTGCTCGGCAACTTCCCGAGCTTCGACGAAGCGTCGACCCAGTTCTACGACATCCAGGAAGTGAAGCGCACGCGCTTCAACCGGCGCAACACGCGCATCATCGCCGTCACGCCCAAGGATGAATTCCGCTACGGCTATCGGCTGTGGATCGACGACTCCACCGCCATGCCGATCCGCACGCAGCTCTGCGACGCGAAGGGCCGGGTCATCGAGCAGGTCGTGTTCTCCGATCTCACGTTCAATGCGCGCATTCCCGACTCGGCGTTCAAGCCGGAAGTCTCGACAGAAGGCTTCGCCTGGCTGCGGAACGATTCGCCGCCGCGCCCGGCACTCGCGGCCGGCGAGCCGGCGTTGTGGAATGCGTTGAAGCTGCCTCCGGGATTCGCACTGACGGTGCGCGGCGCCCAAGTGATGCCGGGTTCGCCGGAGCCGGTGGCGCACCTCGTCTACTCGGACGGCATGGCCTCGGTGTCCGTGTTCGTGGAGGTGCAGACGCGCACGCAGAACGCGTCGGGCACCAACCCGCTGCCGACGCCCGCGGTGACCGAGGCGCGCGTCGGATCGTCCTCCGCGTTCTCGACGGTCATCGAGGGCCACAAGGTCACCGCGGTCGGCGAGGTGCCGCTCGAGACGGTCAAGTCGATCGCGAACTCGGTGAAGTACACATCACCTCCTGCGGGTGGCCTGTCTCTGCAAGGCCCGCCGCGGCGCTGACTCTCTGCGCCTCACGCTCATCCATCGGCAAGACTGTGAGCTCTGCGACGAGATGCTCGCGGAGCTCGAAGCGTTCGGCCGCGCGTCGCCGTTACCGCCCATCGACGTCGTCGATGTCGACTCCGATCCGGAGCTCACGCGCCGCTATGGTTTGAACGTGCCGGTTCTGCTTCTCGACGGCACCGTGGTGTGCCGGCATCGACTGGACACCGCCGAGCTGACGCGCCTCCTGCGCCCACGAGGCTGAGCAGGAATCGCCAGCCACCCGGCTGCAACGTCAGCCTTTACCGGACGACTTGTCGCGGCGGCTCGCGATCAGTGCGGGATCGTCGCCTGCTGCAGGCTGCGATAGGCGTATTCAAGGAACTGCGACGGGTCGCCCATCTCCTCGATGAGACCCTTCAGAGGACGGTCGGCCACGACCGGCACCACGCCGACGAACTCCTTGCCCTTGTTGAACTCCACCACGTCGTCCGGCCCGAAGCCCTTGTTGAAGAGGATGAAGAGCTGTTTGAACAGCGCCCAGTACACGTCCTTCAACCGAACGATGTCGCTGCCGGTCAGCGGCACACCCTGCGCACCGATCACGACGGTATCGGGCTTCACCACCTCGCTCAGAATTTCGTAAGAGCGCAGGAAGCCGTGATAGAAGCCGCCGTTCAGCCAGTCGATCACCGGCCAGCTATGGCCGGCAACCGGCCCGCCCGCCACGAGAACGTTGTGCTTCGGGAAATGCACGAACAGATCGCCGTTGGTGTGAGCGCCCGGGAGATAGCGGTAGGTCACCTGCTCGCCGGCGAAGTCCAGCGAACCGGTGTTGTAGGTGGTGACCGTCGGCAGCGCCTTTGGGGGCAGGGCGCCATAGGTCCCGGTGTACAGCGCAGACGGATTCTTCCGGCCCAGCGCGAGTCGCGTCACCTCATGCGAAATGATCACGCCGCCGGCCTTGCCCACCGCCTCGTTCGAACCGGTCTGTTCCGGATGCCAGTGCGTGTTGATCAGCTTGGCGACACGCTTGCGGCCGTTGAGCGAAGCCACTGCCTTCAACACTTCGGAGGAGTGGGCCGCGAGACCGCCGTCGACGAGCAACGCGCCTTCGGCCGAGGGCAGGGCCACAACATTGCCACCGCCGCCCGTGAGCAGCGCGAGGCCGTTCACGTCCTGCACGGAGATGCGAGTCTTGCTGGCGGATGCGATGGCAGGGATGCCTACGAGCGCAGCAGCCGAAAGGGCCTGTGCGCTGCCGCGCAGGAAATGACGTCGGGAAAGGGTCATTACGGTCCTACCGGATCGACCGGCCAAAGGAAGGAGTCATAGACGGCGGTGGCGATCGGCGGGCCCTGGGGCGGCCAGTCCGGCGTCTTCGCCAGCTCGATGTTCGCGCCCTTGCCGCGCAGGAAATTCGCGAGCGGGTGATTGGGCGGCTCGGGCATCGCTAGAAACGGCACGTAGCCGCGGCCCATCGCGTAGTCGAGCGCGGTCAAGCCGTCTTCGTCTTTCACGTTGATATCGAGACCCAGGTTCAGCAATTCCTGGATGACCTCGTGGTTACCGCCGCCGCGCACTGCGTAGTGAAGCGCGGAGCCGCCGCGTGTGCGCGCGAGCAAATGAATCTTGGCCACCAGATTCACGTCCGCACCGGCATCGGCGAGCAGCCGGATGAGCTGCACCTGCGAATTGACGTGCTTCGAGTCCGCCGAATCATCGTCATCAGCGTCTGCCTCGGCAGGCGCGCTGCGAGCCGCGGCGCGCGCCGCGCCTCCCCGAGCACGGCCGGGAAAGGCAAAGGGATTCCGGGCACGGTTGCCGCTCAGAACCATGATGATGGGGCCGCGCCCGTCCGACGTGGCGAGCTTGGGATTGGCACCGTGCGCCAGCAGCAGCTTCACCAGCTCGATGTCACCGGTGCCGCACGCCTCGAGGAACGGTGTCATCCCGCGATCGGCGGAGCCCCCGAAGCTCGCGCCCCAATAGAGCTGCTGGTTCGGGTTCGCGCCGCGATCCAGCAGCATCTTGATCAGCTCACGACCGGTGGCCTTGTTGGGCTTGTCCTGATCGAGCGGATTGCGGTTGCCGTCGCTGTCCATGTTGGCGATGGCCACATGCAGCGGCGAGCTGCCGTTCATGTCCCACTGATTCACGTCGGCGCCGGCCTCGACCAGGCGCTTCGCGATGTCCCAGTTGCTGTTCATCATCGCGATGGACAGCGGCACGACGAACGAGGGATCGGGAAGATTCACGTCGGCCTTGTGCTTCAGCAGCACCTCGACGCACTCGCGGCAGTTGCCACGCGCGGCGTACATGAGCGGCGTGAGACCGCCGCGGTCACGCGGAGCGGCGCGGCTCTCTGCAGTGGCCACACGCTTGTAGTCGCGCACAGCGCTGCGGGCATTGACGTTCGCGCCTCTGCTGAGCAGAAATTCGACCATCTCGGGATGGCGGCGAGCCGCGGCCCACATGAGCGGCGTCTGGCCGCCGAATTGCTCGACGGCGTCCACCTTCGCGCCCGCCTTCAGGAGCAGCTTCGCCGCCTCCACATTGCCGCTGCGCGCCACCAGATGCAGCGCGGTTTCGCCATCCGCATTGGGAGACTCGGGATCCGCGCCGGCCTTCAGCAGCAATCGGATGAGCTCGGTGTTGCCCGTGTCCGCCGCCAACTGCATGGCGTTGGCGCCGTAGTTGTTGGTGGCTTTGACGTCCGCGCCTTCTTCGAGCAGGCGCCGCGCCTCGGCAACATCGCCTTCAAATGCCGCCCACATGAGCGGCGTGCTGCCGTCCGACTTGCGCGGCTCGTCGGCTGTGGCCGTTGGCGTGCTGGCGGCGGCGGTGCCCGCGGTGATGCACAGCAGCGCGACTGCCGCTGCGGCTCCCACCGTTCCGCGCATTCGCATGACTTCAGGCCTCGCTGAACGTGCCGGTGGCGTCGCCGAACTTTTCGATCTTGACGTTGGCGCGCTGGGCGATCGTCAGCAGCACATTGGCGAGCGGCGTGTCCTTCGGCGCCGAGATGTGCTGGCCACCCTTGAGATTGCCGCCCTTGCCGAGCAGCACTACCGGCAGCTGCGTGCAGTTGTGCAGGTCGGAATTGCCGAGGTCCGAGCCGTACAGAATGATCGAGCTGTCCAGCAAGTTGCCGTCGCCTTCCTTGATGCTGGCCAGGCGCTCGGCGAAGCGCGCAAAGCGCTCGACTTGGTAGGTCTGCACGCGCGCCAGCCTGTCCTGCTTGTCAGGATTCTCGCCGTGGTGCGAGAGCGGGTGAAACGCTTCGTCCACCTGCAGTGCGGGGAACGTGCGCATCGACGCCTCTTTGATCATGCGCATCGAGGCGACGCGCGTCTGGCCGGTCTGGAAGGCGAGGGCGATCATCTCGAACTGCACGTCGACCAACTCGGTGAAGTCATCCGGCGTGCCGATCGGCGCATCCGGCAGGTTGCCCAGCGAATTGGCCTTGGCCATGAGCCTGGAGACGCGCTTCTCGACCTCACGCACCGACTCGAGGTAGTTGCTGACGAGCGCACGATCGGCCGCGCCGAGCCGACGGTTCAAGCTGTCGGCGGCTTCCATCGCGTAGTCGAGCAGGCTGTCGGTGGCCTCGAGGCGTGCGATGCGATCCGCGTTGGAATCGCCGGGGCCGAACATGCCGTAGAACACCTTGCGCGGATTGCCTTCGAGCGGCAGGGCTTGGTTCGGGCCGCGGTAAGAGATGGCACCGCCGGGCTCGCCGCACAATTCCAGCGAGGCGATCGGCGTGTCCTGCCCGATCTGTTTCGCGGCGACCTGGTCGATGGACGTGCCTGCGCCGGGACCCCAGGGGCTCATCTGCGGGTCCTGGCACGTGAGCCACGCCTGTTCGGTGATGCCGTGCGGAGGATTCTGGCGCTCGCCCGCCTTGTTGCGGATGTTCGTGATCACGGTGACGTAGTCACGCACCTTTTCCATCGGTTTCAGGATGCGCGAGAGCTCGAAATCCTTGCCCGTCCCCTTCGGCACCCAGAATTTCTCGACCGCACCGTGCGGGATGTACACGAACCCGAGCCGGGGCTTGATGGCCGCGGCCGTATTGGCCAGAGCAGTGCCGGCCGGGATCATCGCGTCGAGCAACGGCAGCGAGATGGCGACACCCGCGCCCTTCAGGACCGTGCGGCGGGACAGATGCTTCTTGGTCAGGAACATGATCTAACCTCCAACCTTCAACGCGCAGACGTGTCGCGACTCGTGGACGCGACCTGCGCGGTGGTCGTGCGGGGTGGCGGTGCGGCCGGCGCGCGCCGGCGGAACGCATCGCTGTTCACGACGCCCATCACAATGGATTCGAACGTGTAGTTGTGTTCCTTCGCGTTGCGCACGATGCGGCGCACGGTCGGCATGTCGTGGTAGTCGACGGCGCGGCCGAGCGCGTAGGTCATCAGCTTCTCGGTGATGATCTGCGCGAACTGGTCGCCGCGCGCGGCCAGCGCGTTGCGCAAGCCCACCGGTCCGGCGATCACCGTGCCATCGGGCATCGTCGCCGTCGGATCGATCGGCAGGTGGTACTGCGGGTCGATCGTGCGGTATGCGCCCACGGTATTGAAGTTCTCGAGCGCGAAGCCCAGCGGATCCATCACGGCGTGGCAGCTCGCGCACGTGGGATTCTGGCGATGCATTTCCGTCTGCTCGCGCACAGTCTTCGGCTTGCCCTTCGCGGATTCGCTCAGCGGCGGCACACCCTGCGGCGGCGACGCCGGCGGCGTGCCGAGGATGCGTTCCATGATCCAGGCGCCGCGCAGCACCGGGGCCGTGCGGTTCGGGTTCGCGGTGAGCATCAGAACGGCGCCCTTGCCGAGCAGACCGAAGCGGTTCGGATCCTTCAGCGTGACCTTGTGGAAGCCGTTACCGCGGACGTCCTCCATCCCGTAGATGAGCGCGACCTGCTCGTTCAAGTAGGTGTAATCGGCGGTGAGCAGGTCCGTCACGGGGCGCTCGGAGCGCAGGATGCTGTCCATGAACAGCTCCAGCTCCTTCTTGAACGCCGGGCGCGGATCATAGACGCCGCTCGCGTAACTGAAGAGCGCGGCCGAGGGAACGATGTTGTCCAGCTTCGCGACGTTGAGCCACTGGAAGGCGAAGTCGCGAGTCAGCGAGATCGCCTTCGGGTCGGCCATCATCCGGCGCACCTGGGCCTCGAGCACGTCGGGCTTCGACAGCTCGTTGTTCTTCGCGACGGTCAGCAGCTCGTCGTCCGGCAGGCTGCTCCACAGGAAGAAGGAGAGACGCGAGGCCAGCTCCAGGTCGTTGAGCGCGCGGGCGCCTTCGTCCACTGCCGCTTCGGCGCGGAACAGGAAGTGCGGGCTCGACAGGATCGCAGCGATGGATTCGCGCACGCCGGCCTCGAAGCCGTCTTTCTTGCTCGTGCGGTCATAGAAGCGCATCAGCGGCGCGAGGTCTTCGCCCGTCACCGGGCGGCGGAAGGCGTGCTCCGCCAGGTTGCTGACGATCTTCTCGGCGCAGGGCCGCTCCTCGGCGGGGCTTGCCGGCTTGCAGATGAAGATCTTCTTGCGGCTCGGCGAATCGCTCATGCCCGTGATCTTCACCGGGCCCTTGATGTGGAACGCGTGCACGGCCTGCACGCGGTGCTGACCACCCTCCAGCAGATTGGCGGTACGTCGATCGTCGCTGGGCTGGTACTGAAGGGTGCGTCCGTCGTCCTCCGCATAACTCCGCCGCAGGAAGGTGACGGCCACCGTGTGTTGACCGGCCGTGGCATTGAAGTGGATGTCCTTCAGACGGGCGTTGATTCTGGCGACGGCGTCATCGAGCTTCTGGTCGATGGCCTTGTGATCCTCCTCGCCACCGATGTCGGTGCGCCAGAACTCCTTGCCATCGAGCAGCGCGATGACGGTGTTCCTGAACTCCATGTTGGGCACCGTGCGCGCCAACGCCATATCGCCGATGCTCAGCACGTACTCGCCGTCGGCCGGGAACGTGTGCAGCACACTCATGCCGCCGCGGGTACCGAAGGGCATGCCGTCCTTGTAACGCTGCTGGTTGCCCGAGCCCATTGCGGGCGCCGCGGCCAACGACAGGATCATGTTGGCAGGGGAGCCGTACGTGGTCTCGAGCGGCACAGACTTCGGATCGCCCACCGCCTCCAGTGCCAGCGCGCGCGCCGCGGTCACCGCCTGCTCCATGAACGCCGGCGTGATCTGCAGCATCTCGGCATTGGTGTCGAAGTCGTCCTTTATCGGGTCTTGCGGCAGCCAAGTGGCGGCGTCGATCTGGAGGGCCAGCAGGTCGCGCAAGGCATTGGCGTACTCCCGACGATTCAGGCGGCGCAGCGGCACATAGCCCGCGTAGGGTGTGGTCTGGGCTTTGTCGAGCGTGGTTTCCAGCCAGGAAATCATGCTGGCCCGGGCGGCGCGGTCCGGCGCCGGTTTGCCCGGGGGCGGCATCAGGCCGCTCTTCAGCTTCTTGATCGCGGTTTCCCAGATCTTGGCGTCTTCCGGGACCTCGTCCGCAGACATCGTGTCGAAGGCCACGCTGCCTGCCCAGTCCTCGGTGTTGTGGCACTTGAAACAGTAGTTCTCGACCAGCTTCCACTGGGCATGGGCATCGTCCGGTGGGGCAGAAGCGGGCGTGTCGGCCATGGCCAAAGCGGCCACGCCAAGAGCCCCCAAACCCGCGAGTGCCGTCGGCCAGCGCCCAGTGCACTTCAATCTCATTAACGTCCTCCGCACCCCTGAGCCTCCGGGTGCGCGCAACAAGGCGAAGCATATGCGCAATGTGCGGTAGCACTCAGCAATCGCATGTCCTCGTGTCCACTTGCATGTCCATTTTTTTCTGCCAAGTCGGTCACATAGACGCGGCGACGCTCAGCCTGATCCATGGGGAAAGTCATCGGCGCGTCCCGATTGGGATTCGGAGATCGCTCGAGGCTTCGAGGAGCGGCAGTCGATCCGAGCGCATCGGCCGACGTCGTTCGCCACACCAGAACAGGGTCGAGTGTCGCGGCTGCGGCGCGTGTCGACCCGAGCGCACGGCGCCGAGTCGTTCGCCAAAACATGTATCGGCAAGGCGTCCTGCATTCACCCGCCTCAGCCACGGTTCGTGCCGAGCGCCGTCATCGCTGCGCGCGGCCGCTGCAGAGATCATGAGGAGCCGTTCGAGCCTCTCGCCGCCTTCTCGAAAGCGCCTCCGGCAGCGTGTTCCTCGCCGACGTGTCGCACCAAGAAAGGCGAGCGCGGGCCGCGGGTAAGGTATCATCGCGCCCCCAAGTGCCCCCGCGTGCGACTGCTCCCCGGCCGTCGGCCAAGGGGAGCTTCATTCCAGAGCCCGGGGATACCCCAGATCGACGTATGAGTTCCGTGATTTTTTCAGCAAATTCAAAGTACATACGGAACTTCTCGATCATCGCCCACGTCGACCACGGCAAATCCACCCTGGCCGACCGCTTCATCCAGCTCTGCGGCGGGCTGGAAGAGCGCGAGATGCAGGCTCAGGTCCTCGACTCGATGGATCTCGAGCGCGAACGCGGCATCACGATCAAGGCGCAGAGCGTGACCCTCTACTACCGGGCGGCCGACGGCGAGCGCTACCAGCTCAACATGATCGACACCCCCGGGCACGTGGACTTCTCGTACGAAGTCTCGCGCTCGCTCGCCGCGTGCGAGGGCGCGCTGCTCGTCGTCGACGCGTCGCAGGGCGTCGAGGCACAGAGCGTCGCCAACTGCTACACGGCCATCGAGCAGGGGCTCGAAGTGCTGCCGGTCATCAACAAGATCGACCTGCCCTCGGCCGATCCCGACCGGGTGACTCGCGAAATCGAAGAGATCATCGGCATCGATGCGACGGATGCTGCGCGCGTCAGCGCGAAGACGGGCGAGGGCGTCGCGGAGCTGCTCGAGATGCTGGTCAAGCGCATCCCGCCGCCGAAGGGCGACCCGGATGCGCCGCTCCAGGCGCTGATCATCGACTCGTGGTTCGACAACTATGTGGGCGTCGTCTCGCTCGTGCGCGTCGTGAACGGGCAGATCAACGTCGGCGACAAGATCCGCGTCATGTCGACCGGCCGCAGCCACCAGGTCGACAAGCTCGGACGCTTCACGCCGAAATCCGTGCCGGACCAGACGCTGCACACGGGCGACGTCGGTTTCGTGGTCGCCGGCATCAAAGAGATCGACGGCGCGCCGGTCGGCGACACCATCACGCACGAGAGCCGGCCGAGCGCCGAGCCGTTGCCGGGGTTCAAGCAGATCAAGCCGCGCGTGTTCGCGGGGCTCTTCCCGATCAACTCCGAGGACTACGAAAAATTCCGCGATGCGCTCGCGAAGCTGCGGCTGAACGACTCGGCGCTGCACTACGAGCCGGAAGTATCCGGTGCGCTCGGGTTCGGGTTCCGCTGCGGCTTTCTCGGCCTGCTGCACATGGACATCGTGCAGGAGCGGCTCGAGCGCGAGTATCAGCTCGAGCTCGTGAGCAGCGCACCGACCGTGGTGTACGAGGTGCTGAAGACCGATGGCACCGTCGAGCCCGTCGACAACCCGGCGAAGCTGCCGCCCGCCGACAAGATCGCGGAGATTCGCGAGCCGATCATCATCGCGAACATCCTCGTGCCGCCGGACTACGTGGGCGGCGTGCTGAAGCTCTGTAACGAGAAGCGCGGCGTGCAGAAGAAGATGCTGTACGTCGCGACGCAGGTGTCGCTGCAATACGAGCTGCCCCTCGCCGAAGTGGTGCTGGATTTCTTCGATCGCCTGAAATCCGTGAGCCGCGGCTATGCCTCGTTCGACTACGAATTCGCACGTTTCCAGGCCGCGCCGCTCGTGAAGCTCGACATTCTGATCAACGGCGATCGCGTCGATGCGCTGTCGATCATCGCGCACCGCGACAGCGCCTATGCGCGCGGCCGCGAGCTCGTGGACAAGATGCAGGAGCTCATCCCGCGGCAGATGTTCGAGGTGGCCGTGCAGGCGGCCATCGGCAGCCAGGTCATCGCCCGTGCCACGGTGAAGGCGCTGCGCAAGAACGTTCTGGCCAAGTGCTACGGCGGGGACATCACGCGCAAGAGGAAGCTTCTCGAGAAGCAGAAGGAAGGCAAGAAGCGGATGAAGCAGCTCGGGCAGGTCGAGATTCCCCAGGAGGCCTTTCTCGCCGTTCTGAAAGTGGGACGGAAGTGAGGTCGCGGCCGGCGCAACGGCGATTGCCGCTGCGGGCGGGTCTCGGGCTGCGCGTCGGTCGGTGGGCTCGGGCTGCGCACGCTGGCTCGGTTTTCAAGGTGAACAACAAATGCTGATGAATCTCATCGTGCTGCTGAGCTGGCTTGCGATACCGGTCGGCCTCTTCGCGATCGTGGACGATTGGTTTCTGCGGCCGAGGCGGCAGATCGCCGCCGCGCCACAGCCGGTGCGCGATCCGGCGCTCGTCACCTTCGCCTATCGCGTGCTGCCGATCCTGATCGGTGCGGCGGTGCTGCGGCTCCTCGTCGCCGAGCGCCTCGATTTCAGTGCGGTGCTGCTGCTCATCACGGTGATCACCGGCGTGATCTGGTGGCTCGATGTGCTGCTCTTCCGCAAGCAGCGCGAGGCAGCGGCGCGCGCAGCCGGCAAGGAGCCCACCGTCGTCAGCGAACCCGGCACAGTGGACTACGCGCGCAGCTTCTTCCCGGTGGCGCTGATCGTGCTGCTCCTGCGCTCATTCGTGTTCGAGCCCTTTCGCATCCCCTCCGACTCGATGATGCCGACGCTGCTCGACGGCGACTTCATCATCGTGAACAAGTTCGCATACGGCCTGCGCCTGCCGGTGCTGAACACGAAGTTCCTCTCGATCGGCGAGCCGGAGCGCGGCGATGTCGTGGTGTTCCGTTACCCGCGCGACCCCAGCATCAACTACATCAAGCGCCTGGTCGGGCTGCCGGGCGACAAGGTGGTGGTGAAGGACGACCGGATCTACATCAACGGCGAAGCCGTTCCGTTCGAGAACATCCGGCCGTATGACGACGGCTGCTACGTCGGCATGAGCCAGGCCACGGAGCACCTGGGCAAGCACACGCACCAGGCCATGTTCTGCCCGACCGCACTCGACATGGAGCCGTCCCCCCTGCCGGGCTGCAACCGCAAGGAGATCCGAGGTTACCGCTGCGGCGGTCGCACCTACCAGGGGATGTTCGGGGAGACGCCGCCGAGCGTGAAAGTGGTCCCGCCGGGGATGTACCTCATGATCGGTGACAACCGCGACAACAGTGAAGACGGTCGCGTCTGGGGCTTCGTACCTGAGAACCACTTGGTCGGAAAAGCCACCCGAATCTGGTTCAATTGGGACCTGCAACGTTCGGGCGGGCCCATTTGGAGTCGCATCGGTACCCGCATCGAATGAGGTTGCAAGAGCTTGCGGGAGGGGTCGATGCGCAAAAAGCAACAGGGCGTCACGTTTCTCGGCTGGGTATTCCTGCTGATCCCGGTTGCCATCGTCGTGTACGCCGGCATTCGGCTGGCGCCGGTCTACCTGAACTACATGCGCGTCGCGCGCACCGTCACCCAGGTCGCCGAGGAGGCGCGGGGCGATGACACGACGAACGCCGGCACCCTGCGGGTCGCGCTCGGCAAGCGTCTCGACATCGAGAGCGTCGAGTTCCCGGACCTCAAGGACTTCGTCATTCGCCGCGACGGCACGCAGTGGGTCATCGAGGTCAAGTACGAAGAGCCGATTCCGTTCATCTACAACGTCTCGCTCCTGGCCACTTTCGACAAGAGCGCCCGGGTCGGCAAAGGCTCCGCGGAGCCGTGACAATGGGATGACGAACGCGGACTGGCCGGCCTCCTGGGTACGCGAGAAGCTCGCGTATGAGCCGCGCGACTCCGCTCTGTTCGTCGCCGCCCTGACCCATCGCAGCGCGTCCGGCCACAACAACGAGCGCCTCGAATTCCTCGGCGACGCGGTGCTGAACCTCGTCGTCGCCGAGCATCTCTATCGGGTCTTTCCGGAGTGCACCGAAGGGGATCTCTCCCGCCTGCGCGCACGCATCGTGAGCAGCGAGCCGCTGGCCGAAGTGGCGGCCTCGCTCGGCCTCGGCGATGTGCTGAAGCTCGGCTCGGGAGAGCTGAAGACGGGCGGCTTCCGCCGCAAGTCGATCCTCGCGGATGCGCTCGAAGCCGTGTGCGGCGCCTTGTTCCTCGACGGCGGGCTCGACGTCGCACGCCGCGTCATCGAGCGGCTGTTCGAGTCGCGCATCGCGTCGCTGCCACCGCCGGATGCGCTGAAGGACGCGAAGACGCGGTTGCAGGAGTACCTGCAGTCGCACGGCTATGCGCTCCCGCGCTACACCGTCGAGCGTGTGGAGGGTGAAGCTCACGCCCAGGTGTTCTGGGTGAGCTGCGAGGTGCTCGGACTCGGGGTGCGCGCCGAAGGCAGCGGCTCGAGCCGCCGGCGTGCCGAACAGGAGGCCGCCGGGCGTATCCTGCAGCAGATCGGATCGCAGACGGGCACGACCTGAACATGAGCGTTGGCGATGAAGGGCAGCCGGTCGCCCCGACCGGTGGTGACGATTTCCGCAGCGGCTTCGCTGCGCTCGTCGGCCGTCCGAACGTCGGCAAATCGACCCTGCTGAACGCGCTCGTCGGGCAGAAGGTCAGCATCGTGACGCCGCGGCCGCAGACGACGCGCCATCGCATCCTCGGCATCGTGAATTTGCCCCGCGCGCAGATCGCGTTCGTCGATACTCCGGGTCTACATCGCGGCGAGAAGCGGGCGCTCAATCGCGCGATGAACCGCGCCGCTGCGAGTGCCCTCCAGGATGCGGACCTCGTCGTGTTCGTCGTCGAAGCCCTGCGCTGGACTCAGGAAGACGGCTTCGTGCTCGAGCGGATCGTGAAGTCGGGCCGCCCCGCGATGGCGGTGGTCAACAAAGTCGATAGCGTGCGGCCCAAGGCGAAGCTGCTGCCGTATCTCGCCGAGCTCGGCGCCCGCCATGCCTTCGTCGAGATCGTGCCCGTCTCGGCACTGAAGGGCGATAACCTCGCGGCGCTGAAAGAAGCCATCGCGCGGCACTTGCCGCCCGGGCCGGCGCTCTTTCCACCCGATGAAGTGACCGATCGCGGCGAGGCGTTCCGGATCGCCGAGACGATCCGCGAGAAGCTCACCATGGAGCTGAATCAGGAAGTGCCGTACGGCATCGCGGTTGAAGTCGAGCGGCTGGCGGAAGGCGAGGGCGGGCAGGTCGAGGTCGATGCGACCATCTGGGTCGATCGCGAAGGGCAGAAGCCCATCGTCATCGGCCAGAAGGGCGAGCGCCTGAAGCGCATCGGCCGCGCGGCCCGTCTCGAGCTGAACGCGACGCTCGGGCGGCGTTTCCACCTCACGCTGTGGGTGAAGGTGCGCGAGAACTGGGCGGACAATGCCCGATCGCTGAGGCAGCTGGGTCTCGAATGAACGCAGGTCTGTGATGACGGCACAAGCGCGCCGCGTGCAACTGGCGCCCGGCTACATCCTTCACAGCCACCCGTACCGCGATACCAGCCGCATTCTCGAAGTGCTCACGCGGGATGCGGGACGCCTCTCGCTGTTCGCGCGCGGCGTGCGCGGGCCGAAGGCGAAGCTCGCTGCCGAACTGCAGCCCTTCCGGCTGCTGCTGCTCTCCTGGAGCGGCAAGGGCGAGGCGCCGCATCTGACGACGGCCGAGGGCGCACCGGAGCACGTCGATCTGCCGCCGGCCTGCCTGATGTCGGGCTTCTATCTGAACGAGCTTCTGTTGAAGCTCACGCATCGTCACGATCCGGTGCCCGCCGTGTTCGACGTGTACCACCGTACGCTCGAGGCGCTGAAGCACGGCGCGCCGCTCGAGGCCAGCTTGCGCATCTTCGAGAAGCGGCTGCTCGACGCGCTCGGCTACGGCATCGCGCTCGACGTCGACGCGCGCACCGGAGCCGGCATCGAGGCCGATGCGTACTATCATTTCCGGCCGGCGCAGGGGCTCGTTCCGGTCGCGGCGGATGCCGCCGGCGCATTGGCGGGCGCTTCGCTCATCAGTCTGGCGCGCGAGGAGCTGGAGGGCGCGCGCGCACTCGACGATGCGCGCCGCCTGATGCAAGCGGCGCTGGCACAATGTCTCGAAGGGCGAGAGCTGAACACGCGCGCCGTTGCGCGTTCGATTGCTCGCCGAGGGTCGCGATCATGACGAACAAGTTCATTGCGCTCGGGGTCAACATCGATCACGTCGCGACGCTGCGGCAGGCGCGGCGCGGCCGCTTTCCGGATCCTACCCACGCGGCGTTGGCCGCCGAGATGGCGGGCGCGGATCTCATCACGATGCATCTGCGCGAGGACCGCCGGCACGTCCAGATCCAGGACGTGAAAGTGCTGCGCGACCTGCTGAAGACGCGCATGAATCTCGAGATGGCGGTCACCGACGAGATGCTCGAGATCGCGCGCGCCGTGCGGCCGCCGGACTGCTGTCTCGTGCCGGAAAAGCGCCAGGAGATCACGACGGAAGGCGGCTTGGATGCGGCGAGCCAGGTGCAGCGCCTGAAGGAGGCGACATCGATCCTCGTCGTCGCGGGGATTCGCGTGGCGCTGTTCATCGATCCGGACCCGCATCAGATCGAGGCGGCCGTGCAGATCGGCGCGCCGGTCGTGGAGCTGCACACGGGCGCCTACGCGGAGTCGGCGGGGTCGCATCAGGCACAAGAGCTGGAGCGGCTGCGCGCGGGTGCGCGGCTCGCCTCGAGTCTCGGTCTCGAAGTGCACGCGGGACACGGGCTCAACTATCACAACGTGCAGCCGGTCGCGGCGATTCCCGAGATCGTGGAGCTGAACATCGGACACGCGATCATCGCGCGCGCGATCTTCGACGGGTTGTCCGTCGCCGTGCGCGACATGCGGGCATTGATGGTCGCCGCGCGCCAATGATCTTCGGCATCGGAGTGGATGTGCTGGAAGCGGCACGCGTCAAGAACACCCTGGAGCGTTTCGGCTCGCGATTCACCGAACACCTGCTCATGCCCGAGGAGCACGCGCAGCTCGCGAAGACGCGCCGCCCGGAGCGCTTCGTCGCAATGCGCTTCGCGGCGAAGGAAGCCATCGTGAAGGCGATGGGGACGGGCTTCGCGCACGGCGTCTGGATCCGCGACGTCGGCGTCGTGCAGAACTCGTGGGGCAAGCCGGAAGTGGTCTACTCGGAGCGCGGCGACAAAGTGCGCCGTGCGCTTGGGATCGGCGAGGGGCACGTCACGCTCACGGATGAAGCGGGACTGATCGTCGCCGTCGCGGTACTGCTGAGGGCCGCATGAACATTCTCGTGTTCGACATCGAGACCGTGCCCGACATCGAGCTCGGTCGCCGCCTGTACAACCTGGACGGGCTGCCGGATGCGGACGTCGCGAAGGCGATGTTCACGCTGCAACGACAGCGCAACGGAAGCGAGTTCCTGCCTCACGAACAGCATCGCGTCGTGGCCATCTCGTGTGTCCTGCGGGTGAACGACACCTTACGAGTGTGGAGCCTGGGCGAGCCGACGTCCGGCGAGGACGAGCTGGTACGCCGCTTCTTCGACGGCATCGAGCGCTTCTCGCCGTGCGTCGTGTCGTGGAACGGCGCGTCGTTCGATCTGCCGGTGCTGCACTATCGCGCGCTCAAGGCCGGCGTGCAGGCGCCGCGCTACTGGGAGACGGGCGACGAAGATCAGACCTTCCGCTACAACAACTATCTCGGGCGCTACCACTGGCGCCACATCGATCTCATGGACGTGCTGTCGGGATATCAGGCGCGTGCGCGCGCGTCGTTGACCGATGTGGCGGGGCTGCTCGGGTTGCCCGGCAAGCTCGGATTCTCGGGGGGCCGGGTGGCGGAGGCGTTTCTCGCGGGGCAGATCGTCGACATCCGCCGCTACTGCGAGACCGACGTGTTGAACACGTATCTCATCTTTCTGCGCTTCGAGCTCATGCGCGGCAATTTCTCGCGCGAGCGTTATGCGGAAGAGGTCGAGCGCGTGAAGGCGTACCTGCGGGCCTCATCCGAGCCGCACTTCGCCGAGTTCCTGCGAGTGTGGGAAAGCGGCGATGCGTGATCCGTTCGTTTCCCTGGTGCTTCGAGTGATGGTTCGAGTCGCAACGAACGCAAGCGCTGAGAGTGCGAGCGAGGCGCAGGCGTGAGCCACAGCCATCCTTCACGCGCCCAGCGCGCCGCCGGCGAAGCACCACTCGAGGAGGAGGCGGTCGTCAGCGCCATCACGCACGAGGGTGAGGGCATCGTCAAAACCGGCAAGACCGCGTTCGTCGCCGGCGCTTTGCCCGGTGAGCGCATTCGCTTCCGCCGCACGAAGCGCCACCGCCAGCACGACGACGCGCAACTTCTGGAAGTGCTCGAGCCCGCAGCCGAGCGCGTGCAGCCGCGTTGCGCGCACTTCGGCGTTTGCGGTGGCTGCGCGCTCCAGCACCTTGCGCCGGAGGCACAACTCGCTGCGAAACAGCTCGAGCTGCGAGACAACTTCGAACGCGTCGCTCGCGTGATGCCCGATGAATGGCTCGAGCCCTTGCGCGGTCCGGTGTGGAACTATCGCCGGCGAGCACGCCTCGGCGCGAAGTACGTGGCGAAGAAGGGCCGCGTCGTCGTGGGTTTTCGCGAACGCCTCTCGCCGTATGTTGCCGCGCTGGATCGTTGTGAAGTGCTTGCAGCGCCTGCCGATGCGCTGATCGAGCCGCTGTCGCAGATGCTCACCGCCTCGAGCATTCGCGAGCGCTTGCCGCAAATCGAAGTCGCCGTGGCCGACAACGCGACCGCACTCGTGTTCCGTGTGCTGGAGTCGCCGAGTCCCGACGACTTGGCGAGGTTCCGTGCCTTCGAAAGGGAGCACGGCGTTCGCATTTACCTGCAGCCCGGTGGGTTGGACTCCGTCCACCGCCTTGCCCCCGACACAGAGGCTTCTCAGCCGGCGGAATCGCCACTGACCTATGCGCTACCGGCTTTCGGTGTCACCCTGGAATTCGCGCCGACGGACTTCATCCAGATCAACCGGGCCATCAACGAAGCCCTCGTCGCCCGGGCGGTAGAGCTGCTCGCGGTGGACTCGAGCGCGCGGGTCTTAGACTTGTTCTGCGGTCTGGGCAACTTCACCCTGCCTCTCGCGCGCCGCGCGGCCCACGCGGTGGGTATCGAAGGCGACCGCGAGCTCGTGAAGCGAGCCGCGGCGAACGCCCGTCGCAACGGCATCGCGAACGCCGAGTTCCACGTTGCCGATCTCGCGAAATCGCTGGACGACACCCCGGCGACCGCGCCGGCGTGGGCGAAAGAGGCCTATTCCCACATCCTTCTCGACCCGCCGCGCGCGGGAGCACGGGAAATGTTGCCAACCGTCGCACGTTTGGCCCCGAAGCGCGTGCTGTATATTTCTTGCCATCCGGGCAGTCTCGCCAGGGACACGGGCATGTTGGTTCATCAATTCGGATTCAGATTGCGTGCCGCCGGGGTGCTGGACATGTTCCCGCACACGACGCACGTCGAATCGCTCGCGCTCTTCGAGCCCGCGCCCACCCGTTCCTGAGCCCCGCATGAGCCTCGGACCCCTCATGATCGATGTGGCCGGTACCGAGCTTGCGGCCGAAGATCGCGAGGTCCTGCGCCATCCCCTCGTCGGCGGTGTGATCCTGTTCACACGAAATTATCGAGACCCGGCGCAGCTCGCCGCGCTCGTTGCCGACATCCATGCCGTCCGCTCGCCCCCGCTGATCGTGGCCGTGGATCAGGAGGGCGGCCGCGTCCAGCGCTTCCGCAGCGGGTTCTCGGTGCTGCCTCCGGCCCGCCGGATGGGGCAGGAATACGACCTCGATCCCAAGGCCGGGCTCGACCTCGCGCGTCGCATGGGTTGGCTCATGGCCGCGGAGCTGCGTGCCTGCGGGGTGGATCTGTCGTTCGCGCCTTGCGTCGATCTCGACTATGGCGTCAGCGAGGTCATCGGCGACCGCGCGTTCCACGCGAAGGCGCCGGTGGTGTCCCAGCTCGCCATCGCCTGGATGCACGGTATGCGGGATGCCGGCATGGCAGCGACTGCGAAGCATTTTCCCGGCCACGGCGCCGTCCGGGCCGACTCGCACGTCGCGTCGCCCGTGGACCGTCGCGAGCTCGCGGACATGGACGACGACCTCATGCCGTACCGCAGGCTGATCGCCAACGGCTTGCCCGCGGTCATGATCTCTCACGTTTTGTTTCCGATGGTCGATAAGGATTCGGTGGCCAGTGTCTCGTCCCGCTGGATTCGCGACGTGCTCCGCGGGGACCTCGAATTCAAAGGCGTCGTGTTCAGCGATGACATGTCCATGGCGGGTGCCGCCGTGGCGGGGGACGTGGTCGTGCGCTCGCAGCGCGCGCTCGCAGCGGGCTGCGACATGGTGCTCCTGTGCAATAGCCGCCCGAGCGTGCTCACCGTGCTCGAGCGCCTCGAATTCGAGCCGGAGCCGGCCTCGCACGTGCGCCTCGTGCGCATGCGCGGTCGGGACGGTCTCGAGCGCGATGCCTTGATGGCGTCTGCGCAATGGCGCGAGTCGCGCGAGCATCTCGCGCGAGCCGTCGCGACCCCCGACTTGAAGCTGGAAGCAGGCCGCGCATGAACGACTGGCCCAGCGAAACCTGGCGCAGCGTGATCGACTCGTCGCCCGATGGCGTCGTGATCTGCGATGCCGGTGCGCCGGATTGCCCGGTGGTCTACGTGAACGCGTCGTTCGCGCAGATTTGCGGCTACGCGCCCGCGGCGCTCATCGGCGCGAATCCGCGCATTCTGCAAGGCACGGATCGCCAGCAGGAGTCGCGTCAGCGCATGCGCGAATCCATCGAGCGTTGCGAACCGTGCCGCGTCCTCATTCGCAACTATCGTCCCGATGGCTCGCTGTTCTGGAACGAAGTGCAGTTGCAGCCGCTGCGCAATGCCGAGGGCAAGCTCACCCACTGGATCGGTTACGCGAAGGATGCGGGCGGCCGCATGAAGAGCGTCGATCGCGCGGCGCCGGGCTTGCCGGCGTGGCAGCGCGAGGATCGGCTGACGGGCTTGTACTCGCGGCCGTATTTCGAGGAGCTGCTTCGCCGCGATTGGCAGCTCGCGCAGCGCGACTCACACCCGATCGGGCTCGTGCTCTTCGATATCGACGATCTGTCGTCGTACAACGAGAAGTTCGAGAAGACGGGCGGCGATGCGTGTATTCGCCGCGTGGCGCGCGTGATCAGCTCATCGTATCGGCGCGGCGGCGATCTCGTCGGGCACTGGGAGGGCGGCACGTTCGTCGTCGTCATTCAGGGCGAGGCGGCCGAGCGCGCGTCGGAGTACGCGCGCGTCGTCGCGCAGCGCGCCCGGGATCTGCTGATTCACCATCCCCGTAATGGCACGGACCGCTACGTCACGGTGAGCGCCGGCGTCGCGAGTCTCGTGCCGCCGCGCGAGCTGCCGCTGGAGGCGCTGATCAACGCGTGCCGCACGGCCTTGCAGCGCTCGAAGCGGCAAGGAAAGAACACGATCTGCACGGCCGAAGCGGCGGACTTTCAGTAGCCGTCGGTAGCACGGTCAGCCACGCGTTGTCGCGCGCGCTGAGCGCGTCACTTGAATAGCGGCAAGAGCAGCTCCACCAGCGCATCCGCCCCGTCCATGAGCCAGTGAGCAATGACGAAGGGCAGCAGCCTGCGGATGCGCAGGTACAGCAGTGTGACGAATACGCTGAACGGTATCGGCGCCAGCAAGCGGTAAAGCATGAAGTGCGAGTCGAACGTCAGAGGCTGCACGACATGCTGGAACGACCAGGCGAACGACACGAGCGCCACGGCGAGAGCGGTGCTTCCCGATAGAACCTGAAAGCGCGGCGCGAGATAGCCGTTGTACGTCATCTGCTCCGTCAAACCCCAGACGAGTGGGAACACGAGCACTGCGTACAGTGCGGCGGGCAGTGGCAGCGGCTGATACAAGCTCGGGGCGTGGATCGTGCCGTACACGATGTAGCTGCTAGCCGAGATCCCCGCGAAGATGAACAGCAGGCTGATCGGAATGAGGCCAAGGCCGAGCAGGACATCGCCTCGCCACCGATCGCGGTCGAAACTCAGCAGATCGCGAAGACGTATTCGCTCTCTCCGGACCAGCATCCAGAGCAGCGCCAGGCAGCCCGCATCGATGAGCGTCGCATAGACGGGTAACCAGCGCGCTGCGGCCTTCCAGGGTTCCGGAGAGGATTGCAGCGCATAGACTCCCGCGATCAAACCCTGCGCCAGAACCGAACAGGCTGTGCGCGCGAACAACATGAGCGCAGGCCCGGACCAGGTCAGCAGGCCCGCAGCGCGTCGGTGCTCGATCTCTTGCTGTGAGTTGGGTACCGCCGCCATCGTCGTCCGCGCGCCTGCGATTGCTGAAGGCCGCTCGTAGCCAGATGGTACGCTGCGACAGCGCTCGGCAGCGGCCGACAACTGCAACGCTTCGCGAAGAGCCTTCTAGCGCCACTTTCGCGAGGAGTCTTCTCGTCCTCACTCCTGGTGCATCGACTTTCCCAGGTGATGCGGCGTATGCCGCGACGCCGTCACCTCTCCTGCGATTTTCCGGAGCTGCGCGCCATCGCCTTCTCGTACGCCGCCTGCAGCTCGCCGAAGACCGAGCGCTGCGGACGCGCGGCGCCGAGGTGCAGGTGGCGCAGCTCATCCATGAAGGCGTTCCATAGCGGAGCGCCGCCTTTTTCCAGCAGCTCCGCGCGCACCGACAAGGCCTTGCTCGGGCGAGTGTGCCGGCGGCCCCACGCACCCATGTGCGCGAGCAGGGGCACGAGCTGGATGGCGGCTTCGGTAAGGCTGTAGATCCCTTTTTGCCGGTGAGCGGGATCGGCGCGTCTCGTGAGCAGGCCGCACGCGGTCAGGCGCTTCAACCGATCGGCGAGGATGTTGGACGCGATGCCTTCCTCGCTCCGGGCGAGCAGCTCGCCGAACGTGCGCCGGTTTCCGAACATGACGTCGCGGATCACGATGAGGCTCCAGCGATCGCCGAGCTGTTCGAGCGTCAGGTTGATCGGGCAGCCGGATCGTCGTGCCTGTGCCAAAGCCTTCCCTCGCAATTTCGGGTTGCAATATGCAAGTGGCAACTGTAGGCTTCACCACTTGCATGATGCAAGTGGTTTGACTCAGGAATCTCACGCATGTCTCTCGCGCTCTATGGTCATCCGTTCTCCTCGTACACGCAGAAGGTGCTCATCGCGCTCTACGAGAACGCCATCTCGTTCGAGTTCCGGTGCATAGGGCCGGAGACGCCCCAGCACTCCGCCGAGTGGCTGCGGCGCTGGCCGCTGCGCAAGTTCCCACTGTTGGTGGACGGCGAGCGCAACCTCGTCGAGGCCAGCATCATCATCGAATACTTGCAACTCGCGCATGCGGGGCCGGTGCGCCTATTGCCGACGGATACGATGACGGCGCTGGATGTGCGGTTCCTCGACCGCTTCTTCGATCTGCACGTGATGAGCCCGGTTCAGCATGCAGTGGGTGCTGCGCTCACGGGCGATCCGGTGAAGCGACAGGAAGGATTGGCGTTTGCGGTGGAGAAGCTGCAACTCGCCTACGGTTGGCTCGAAGGGCAGCTTGCCGGCAGAACTTGGGCAGCAGGGGAGGAGTTCACGCTCGCGGACTGCGCGGCGGCGCCGTCGTTGTTCTTCGCGGACTGGACGCATCAGATTCCCGAGACCTTTCCAGTGCTGCGCGCCTATCGCGCGCGTTTGCTTGCCCGACCGTCCTTCGCGCGGGCTGTCGACGAAGCGCGCTATTTCCGGCCCAACTTCCCGCTGGGAGCGCCAGACCGGGATTGAAAGCGCCGCGGGTACCCCAAGCGATCGGGCGGCGAAGCGAGACCGGGGACCGGCAAGGTGAGCGCGGTTCGAGCGCTTGCATGATGCGATCCGTACAGCGTCCTCCGCTCGAGTGCCGTTCTGATCGGGTGCGCTACACGACCTGAAAAACGCGGATCAGCACGGCGTTTCGCGTCCCTTTGCGCGCACCGAGCGTGCCGATGTACATCCCACGATTCATCCAATCGTACTTGCCGACCGGCGCTTCGAACTGGGGGTGCGTGAACATGAAGAACGCCTCGCCATTTGCCGAAGGCGCAGCAGGCGGTCCGCCGGCGCTGACACCCTTGTTGACGATGCGGATCAGCACGCCGTCATCGGTCTTCATGTAGTACGCCGCCTCGACCGATCCGGCGCCGTCGCTGCGAGAGAGGTTCCAGTCCCATCCGCCATTCAGCAGCTCCGCCCGAATCTTCGGCCCGCGCACGGTTCCACCCGTGATCGGAATGATTCGGCGTTGACCTTCGACGGTCTTGCCCATCTCTATCGCGGGTGAAAGCGTGGCATCGCATTCATAAACGAACTCGAATTGCGGCACGCGCGCGCCTTCGGGCAGAGTCGCGGGCGTGGCTTCGTCTGACGCCCGGCTGAGTGTGGGAAGTCCCGCAGCAAGGGCGAGCGAGGCTCCCAGGAACAAGCGGCGATCGGTCATCGTATTTCCCCCTTCGTCGAGGATTTCAGCTTACCCGTTTTCTGGATCGCGTTCGAAGCGCGCCAACCCGGCGATCCATAGGCATGTTGGTGCGAGACGTGAGCAAGATCACGGAGACAGGCTCGTTCGACGGTACAGTGCGCGTATGCATGCGCTGTTTCGAGTACTCGGAGTACTGCTTGCCGGCTACATCGTGCTGGCTCTTCTGAGCGGCGCGGTTTACGCAAAGTCGGGGCCGTGGGGTCGCACGTTTACGCGTGCCGAGGAGCCGCTGCACTACTGGTCGGCTATCGCCTCGTACGCGCTGTTGTCGCTTGCCCTGATGTTCTGGTTTTGAGTTGCATCTGTCGGCTGCGAGACCCGCAGACGTGGATTCCGCTCACCGCGGCTTTTTGGCCTCGTTGGGTCTCTCCCACGCGATTGTTTTGGCCGCCGAGCCCAACCCCTCCACATTCCCGTACGTCGAGCGGCGGCGTACTCTCGCCCCGCGGCGCGAGTCACATCCGTTGTGAGCAGGAGGCGACGTGGTCCGGTTGAACCATCTCACCATCCCGGTGAAACACCACGCGATATCACGTGACTGGTACGTCTCCAACCTGGGGCTCAGAGTCGAGTTCGAGATCGCCGAGCGCAAGACGGTCGCGTTGCAGGACGATGCCGGCTTCACGTTGTTTCTCGCCGAGAGCGACGAAATACGCTCTGCGCCGTGCACCCTGACATTCCAAGTGGATGACGTCGAGGCGACATACCGGGAGCTCTCCTCACGAGGCGTGGCCTTCGAGAAGGCGCCACAGAAACTCTTCTGGGGATACGGCGCCGAGCTTCGCGACCCGGACGGGTACCTTGTCTACTTGTGGGACGAGGAATCGATGCGCACAAAAGGCTGAGAGCCCGAGACGGCCGGGTGTCGGGCGCCTTGGACATGCGCCCAGCTCGGAACCCGCGGAGATGCAGCGGAATCTGCGGCTGCAAGAGACCGAAGGCGCAGCGGGGATCGCCGCCTCGAATGACCGAAGATGCAGCGCGATTCGTGGCTCGAATAGGTCCAGGCGCGCTCAGCGACCCGCGGGCCGCGCACCCTGCGCGGGCGTGACCAGCGCGATGACCCCGAACGCCGGATGATCGTAGTAGTTGCGCTCGTAGAAGCGGATGCGCCGACTCTCGCCCATCTGGAACGTCGTGCCCGGTCCCGCGCCCATGCCGGCCGGCGGATTCGCCGGCGCGTAAGAGAGCGCCATCCCGAGATGCAGATACATCCCGCGCTCGAGGAACACCGTACCGTTCAGCCCTTCGACATTGATGCCGAGCTTCTGCACGGTGAAGCCGGCGCGTGTGCCCCAATCGCTCGCCGTTTGCGACCACGCGACGTGGGCGATCGGAACGTAGAGACCGCTGGTGCGCAGCTTGTTCTCGATGTCGTTCAACTGAAAGCGCGACGGCGGAAGCGCGCTGACGAAGCGGCCCACGTTGCGCGAGGTGTCGTTCGTCTCGCCCGCGTCCGAGGTGCGTGTCGTCTGGATGTTCCAGTTCTCCGCACCGCCCAGCGCCTGCGTGGCACGGAACACGATGATCTCGATGTTGTAGACGTTCGCCGAGCCGGATTCCTGAGAAGCGGCGGGCAGGATCGTGATCAGGGCGACCAACGTCATGGCCGCGAGCGCGCGAAAGTTCATGGCGGGCATTCTACCAAGCGGGACGAGCCGCGCGCGCACGGCCCACCGGCACGAGCCTCACGCATTCAGCAAGCCAACGAGCCTCGCAGCGGCGAGGCGTTCACCGTCAGACGAGCAGTGCTCGCCAATACGCCGCGCTACGCCCGCTTGCCGGCCGCTGGTTTCTTCGCTGCAGGCGGCGGCGGAGCGCTCTTCGCGCTCTCTGAGGCCGATACTGCCGTGGGTGCCGGAGCTGCGCTCGGTGTCGCCAGCTCCAGACGCTTCATCAAATCGGCTGCGAACTCGAATCGCTGCTCGTCCTTCTCCATCGGCCGCGTGATGCGCAGCTTCAGCGGCCCTTCGAGCCGGTATTCGCGGGGTGCCTTCTGCAGCATGCGGATCACCGCGGCCGGATCGATGCGATTGCGCTCCTCGAATGTCACGGTGCCGCCCTGCGGGCCGAGGTCGAGGCGCCGGATGCCGAGGGCGCGGGCGGTGAGCTTCAGCCGGGCGATGCGCAGCAACGCCTGAGCCTGCGGCGGCGGCATGCTGAAGCGGTCGATGATCTCCGCGTTGAGCTCGTCGAGCTCGTTCGCGCTCTCGGCGGCGGCGATGCGCTTGTAAAGCGCAAGTCGCACGTGCACGTCGCCTATGTACGTCGCCGGCAGGAACGCCGGTACGCGCAGCTCGACTTCCGTCTCGGCGGCCAGCGGCTTGTCGAGCGCCGGCTCGCGGCCCTCCTTCAGCGCCTTCACGGCCTCTTCGAGCAGATCGAGGTAGAGCGCGAGACCGATTTCGGTCATCTGTCCGCTCTGCCGCTCGCCGAGCAGCTCGCCCGCGCCGCGAATCTCGAGGTCGTGCGTCGCCAGGACGAAGCCGGCGCCGAGCTCTTCCATCGACTCGATCGCTTCGAGGCGCTTGGCGGCATCCGCGCTCAGCGCCTTGCGGGGCGGGGCGATCAGATACGCGTACGCACGGTGATGCGACCGACCGACGCGGCCCCGCAGCTGATGCAGCTGCGCAAGCCCCATGCGCTCGGCGCGATTGATCATGATGGTATTCGCGCTCGGCACGTCGATGCCGCTCTCGACGATGGTCGTGCACACCAGCAGGTTGAAGCGGCGGTGATAGAAGTCGACCATCAGCTGCTCGAGATCGCGCTCGCGCATCTGCCCGTGGCCGATGCGCACGCTCGCTTCGGGCACGAGCTCCTGCACCTCGTTCGCGACCTTCTCGATCGAGCGCACTTCGTTGTGGATGAAGTAGATCTGCCCGCCGCGACGCAGCTCGCGCAGCGCCGCTTCACGCAGCGTGGGTCCGTGCCACTCCGTCACGAACGTCTTGATCGCGAGGCGCTCGGCCGGCGGCGTCGTGATCAGCGACAGGTCGCGCAGTCCGCCGAGCGCCATGTTCAACGTGCGCGGGATCGGCGTCGCCGTCAGCGTGAGCACGTGCACTTCGGCTCGCAACGCCTGCAGCCGCTCCTTGTCGCGCACGCCGAACCGGTGCTCCTCGTCGACGATGATGAGCCCGAGATCCTTGAATCGCACATGCGCGTGCAGCAGTCGATGCGTGGCGATCACGATATCCACCGTGCCGCGCTCGATCCCCTCGATCGTCGCCGTCGTCTCCTTGCCGCTGCCGAAGCGGGATAGCGACTCGATGCGCACGGGCCAATCCGCGAAGCGATCGCGGAAGTTCGCCAGGTGCTGCTGTGCGAGCAGGGTGGTGGGCACGAGCACCGCCACTTGCTTGCCGGACTGCACGGCCACGAATGCCGCGCGCATCGCGACCTCGGTCTTGCCGAAGCCGACGTCGCCGCAGACGATGCGGTCCATCGGCCGATCGTTCTTCAGATCGGCGAGCACGTTGCGGATGGCTTCGGCCTGGTCCGCCGTCTCCTCGAACGGGAACGCGTTGGCGAACGCCTGATAATCGTGCTCCTGCACATTGAGGCTGATGCCCTTCTGCGCCTTGCGGCGCGCATAGAGATCGAGCAACTCGGCGGCGACATCACGGATCTGTTCGGCGGCGCGCTTGCGCGCCTTCGCCCACTGGTCCGTGCCGAGCTTGTGCAGCGGGGCGCTCTCGGGCGCCGCGCCCGTGTAGCGCGTGACGAGGTGCAGCGAGTGGACGGGAACGTAAACACGATCCCCGTCCATGTATTCGAGCACCAGGAACTCGCCGTTCTGCCCGGCAACTTCCATCGGCTGGAGCCCGACGTAGCGGCCGACGCCATATTCCTCGTGGACGACGGGCGCTCCCGGCGTGAGATTCTGCAGGTCCCGCAGGATCGCTTCGGGATCGACCGCCGCGCGCTTGCGCCGCCGTTCCTGACGCGCGCGAGCACCGAACAATTGCGCTTCGGAAATGACCGCGATCGGCGGATCGGTCAGCGTGAGACCTTGAACGTCCGGCGCGATGGTCAGCGCGAGCCGCGTGTCGCCGCTCGCGAACGCCTCCCAGCTCGCAACGCCTGCGGTCTCGAGGCCATCCGCGCGCAGCATTTCGTGCAGCACTTCGCGACGCCCGGGCGAGTCCGCCGCGACGAGCACGCGCCCGCCGAACGTCTGCAGGAAGGAGGCGAGCGGCTCGAACGGCCGCTCGGCGCGCGGATCGACGCGCAGCTCGCGCGGCGCGCTCGTCGGGAAGTTGTGCGCATCGCCACCGGCGCCGCCGGTCTCGATGTCCGCTTTGAACGCGTCGAGCGTGATGAGCTGGAAGCGTCCGATGCGCTCCTCGAGCTCATCGGGCGAGAGGAACAGCTCGCCCGGGGTGAGCACGGGCCGCTCGATGTCGTGGCGCCGGTCCTCGTAGCGCGTCTCGATGTCGTGCCAATCCTTGACCAGCGCGCCCGCGAGCGCGGCATCGCGCACGATCACCGCGTCTTTCGGCAGATAGTCGAAGAGGGTGGCCGTCTCGTCGAAGAACAGCGGCAGATAGAACTCGATGCCCGGCGGCGCCAGCCCCTCGCTCACGCCGCGATAGATGCTCGCCTGGGTCGGATCGCCCTCGAAGCGCGTGCGGAAGCGACGGCGGAAACCCTTCACCCCCTCGGCATCGAGGGTCACCTCGCGGGCGGGCAGGAGGCGCACGCTGTCGAGCGCGTCGAGCGAACGCTGCGTCTCCGGATCGAAGCGGCGGATGGCCTCGATGTCCTCGTCGAAGAGATCGACGCGCAACGGGTCCGCCGAACCCATCGGATAGACGTCGAGCAGCGAGCCGCGCATCGCGAATTCGCCGGGGCTCGTCACCTGACTGACGCTCGCGTACCCCGCCTCGACCAGCCGCTGCCGGAACGCCTCCAGGCTGAGCTTCTGCCCGACCTTCAGCTCGAAGGACCGCGCCTGCACGTACGAACGCGGCGGCAGGCGCTGCATGAGCGTGTCCGCCGCGACCACGAGGCACCCGCGCTTCGTGTGCGGCAGCTCATAGAGCGCGCGCAGGCGGTCCGAGGTGATGTCCGGGTGCGGCGAGAAGAGGTCGTACGGCAGGACTTCCCAGTCCGGAAAGCTCAGGAGGTTCAGCGAATCGCCGGCATAGAAGCGCAGCTCGGCCGAGAGCCGTTCGAGCTCACGGGCGCCGTCCGCCACGATGACGTAGAGGCGCGAGTCCGACCGCATCGCCTCAGCGATGGCGAGCGCGGCCGCACTGCCGTAGAGCTGATGCCAACGTAGAGAGGGCCGCTCAGCCGACGGTACGGGGGGACGAAGAACTCGGGACATTCAGGCGGAAGTGGGGTCGGTCAGGCCAGAAACGAAGCCGGGCAGCTTACCGCTCCGCCCGGCCGCTTGCATGACCCGGCGACCCCCGTCCCGAGGGGACGAGGGCACCGAATGCCCTGAATCAGTTTGGAATCAGCCGCCCGTGACGACCGCTTCGATGACGTGCTCGTTCTCGAAGATCACCGAGAAGCCGGGATAGTCCCAGCGGGTGATGGGCGGGGTCTTGCAGGGAGTGACGTTGGCGCTGCAGCCGCCGACGGCAGGGTGCTTCTGCGACGGCGCACCGAACTTCTGCTCGACGGCGCTCATGGTGGCGCCCCGAGCGGGACGCTCCACGGAGGACTGACGCACCTGGACCTGATCGTCCACGACCAGCGTTTCCGCTACGGCCGCGCCGACCGGCGCGAGGCAACCGAGCAGAGCTACGAGCTTCAAGACCGTCTTCATGAGCGAACTCCTCCCATGCGCGCGGCACTATATCACCCGAGGCAATCTGTCAAAGCCAAGCAAACGGCGACACGCCGAGAAGTGTGACGAACGTCTTGGAATCATGGGTTTGCGCGCCATGTGTGGTTAAATCGCGGCCGCATGTTCCACCCCCTATCCCTGTTCGTCGGCCTGCGCTACGTCCGGGCCCGGACCCACAAGTTCTTCGTCTCCTTCATCACGTGGGCGTCCCTCGTGGGGGTGTGCGTCGGCGTGGCCGCGCTCATCGTGATCCTCTCGGTCATGAACGGCTTCGAGGACGAGCTGCGCGAGCGGCTGCTGTCCTTGAGCGCGCACGCGCGTGTCGTGTCCGAGTCGTCCACCCGGGTGGATTGGAGAGAGGTGGAGCGCAAGGTCCGCGCGATTCCCGGCGTGAAGACGGCGGCGCCGTACGCCGAAATTCAGGCGCTCGCCGTGCATACGCCGGACATGCTGCCGGTGGTCCTGCGCGGCATCGATCCGCGCGAGGAAGCCGCCGACCAGGACATTTCGAAGGCCATGACGCAGGGGCGGCTCGCCGATCTGCTGCCGGGCACGGACCGGGTGATCGTCGGTGAGATCATCGCCCAGCAGCTCGCGCTCACCATCGGCGACACGCTGACCTTCCTCGTTCCGACGGTCGCCGCGAACGGCGCACCGGCCCCGACGCTGCGCGAATTCACCGTCGCGGGAATCTTCGCCGTTGGCCTGCAGGATCATGACGCGACGCTCGTCTTCTCGAATCTCGCGGACGTGCGGGGTTTCGCGGCCGAGTCGGGCGGTGAGGGCCTGCGCATCTGGTACGACGACCCGCTGCAGGCGTCCGCGCTCTCGGCGAAGGTGCGCGCCGCGCTGCCCAAGTCGCTGTCGGTGTTCGATTGGACCCAGGATCACGCGAGCTACTTCCGCGCCATTCGCATCGAGAAGACGATGATGGCTCTCATCCTGCTGCTCATCGTCGCAGTGGCCGCGTTCAACATCGTCGCGATGCTCGTGATGGTGGTGACGGACAAGCGCACCGACATCGCGATTCTGCGCACCTTCGGCGTCTCGCAGCAGCAGGTGATGACGGTGTTCATCACCCAGGGTCTCGTGATCGGCTGGCTGGGTGTGCTGCTCGGCGTGGCGTTGGGCGTCGTTCTCGCGCTGAACGTCGACACGATCGTCCCGTTCCTCGAGCAGACGTTCCGCTTCCAGATCATGGACTCGGACGTGTACTACGTGACGGACATTCCGTCGGACCTGCAATGGGGCTCGGTCGCGCTCATCGGGCTGGCGGCGCTGCTGCTCACGGGGAGCGCGGTGATCTATCCCGCCTTTCGCGCGGCACGGACCGCGCCTGCCGAAGCGCTGCGGTACGAGTAGCGCATGGCGGCCGCATACGAGTGGATCATCGGGACGCGCCATCTGCGCTCGACGCATCGGCGCGGATTCGTGTCGTTCGTCGCGCTCATGTCGGTGTGCGGGCTGATGCTCGGCGTCGCCACGCTCATCGTCGTGCTCTCCGTGATGAACGGCTTCGAGCGCGAGCTGCGCAGCCGCATCCTGAGCGTCACCTCTCACGCGACGCTCATGGGCTTGCACGGCACGCTGCCCGATTGGAAGTCGATTCAGCAGGTGGCGGCGCACGAGCCCGGTGTCATCGCGGCGGTGCCTTACATCGAGTCCGAAGCGCTGCTCACCAATGGCAAGCGCGTGACCGGCTCCATGGTTCGCGGCGTGCTGCCCGAAGAGGAGCGCAAGGCCACGGGGCTCGCGCAACACCTGAAGGCGGGTCGCCTGGAGGACCTGCAGCCCGGCAAGTTCAACATCATCCTGGGGACGGCGCTCGCACGGGACCTCGACGTGAAAGTCGGCGGCACCGTGATCCTCATGGCGCCGCAGGGTACGGCCACGCCGAGTGGCGTCGTACCTCGCATGCGGCGCTTCCACGTCACGGGGCTCTTCGAGTCCGGCATGTTCGAGTTCGACAACGGCCTTGCGCTCGTCCACATGAGCGATGCGGCGAAGGTCTATCAGCTCGGCGACGACGTCACCGGCATCCGGCTCGCGCTCACGAATCCGTTCCGTGCGGCGAGCACGGTGCGCAATCTCGCGTTGGAGCTGGGCGGCGAAGGCTACTACGTCAGCGACTGGACCAAGAAGCACGCCAACTTCTTCCGCTCCATCGAGATCACCAAGTCGATGATGTTCGTCATTCTGCTGATGATCGTCGCGGTCGCCGCGTTCAACATCGTGGCGACGCTCGTGATGATCGTGAAAGAGAAGCAGACGGACATCGCCATCCTGCGCACGCTCGGTGCCGGCCCGCGCAACATCCTCGCGACCTTCGCCATCCAGGGCGTGATGATCGGCCTTGCGGGCACCGCGCTCGGCGCGGGGCTCGGCGTGCTCGTCTCGCACAATCTCGAATCGCTCGTGCGCGGCCTCGAACGGCTGCTCGGCACGCACTTCCTCGATGCCAGCGTGTACTACATGAGCGATCTGCCGGCCTACGTAGAAGGGATCGATGTGCTGAAAGTGTGTTCCGTGGCTTTCCTGCTGTGTGCGCTCGCGACGATTTATCCTGCGTGGCGCGCCTCGCGTACTGCGCCGGCGGAGGCTCTGCGCCATGACTACTAGCGTGCTCGAAGCACGGCAGGTGCATAAGAGCTTTCAGCAGGGACCGGTCACGCTCGAAGTCCTGCGCGGCATCGACCTCGCGATCAACGCCGCGGAGCGTCTCGCGATCGTCGGAGCCTCGGGCTCCGGCAAGACGACGCTGCTACAGATTCTCGGCGGCCTCGACCGGCCGACGAGCGGGCAGGTGCTCGTGGACGGTCGTGACATCCATTCGCTCAGCGAGCGCGAGCGGGGCGAGCTGCGGAATCAGGCGCTGGGATTCGTTTACCAGTTCCATCATCTCCTGCCGGAGTTCTCCGCGCTGGAGAACGTGGCGATGCCGCTCCTCGTGCGGCGCATGCCGACGAGCGAGGCGAAGGATCGTGCGCGCGAGATCCTCACGCGCGTTGGCCTCGGGCAGCGGCTCGACCATCGGCCGCATCAGCTTTCGGGCGGCGAGCGCCAGCGTGCGGCGGTGGCGCGCGCGCTCGTCACCCAACCCAAGCTCGTTCTCGCCGACGAGCCGACGGGCAATCTGGACGGCAAGAACGCGGAGCAGGTTTTCGAGCTCATGCTGGAGCTCAATCGCGAGCGGCGGACGAGCCTCGTCATCGTGACGCACGACTTGCGCATCGCGGCGCGCATGGATCGCGCGCTCGAGATCGAGGGCGGAAAACTGCGCGCGGTGGGCGCGTTAGCCGATTGACGACAGCCGGCGCGCGCGGTACTTCGATCTCACTTGCCAGCGCCACAGCAGCTCTAGTCCCACCCAGCCCGTCAGGGCCGCCAATCCCGCGCAGATGAGGCAGCCGAGCAGGAAGGGCTCCCACATGGGTCCGAGTCCGTTCTGCAACCAGTCGAAGCTGAACTTGAAGGTGAAGCGCTGCGGTTCGACGCCGAGGACGGCGCAGCCAACGCGGTACGCCGTGTAGAACACCGGCACCACCGTCAGCGGGTTCACGAGGCAGACCGTTGCGATGATCGTCGGCACGTTGAGCCGCGCGACGATCGCGAGCAGCGCCGCGAGCAGCAGGTGGATCGGCAACGGCACGAAGCAGATCGCAAGCCCGGTGGCGAAGGCGGCGGTCACGGACCGGCGCTGGAGCGACCACAGGCGGGGGTCCGCGACCCGCGAGCCGAACAGCTTCAGGAACCAGCGTTTCCGGAGCTTCTCCGGATGCGGCGTGATTTTCTTCAGGAGGCGCCGAGGCATAAAGGCGCGTGACTGTAGCAGATGGAATTTGCGATCGCGTTTCTGGCCGGAGTTATTGGGACGCTGGTCTTGCCGGCGCTGCCGCCCATCGGCACGGTCGTCACGATTGCGAGCGCGATCCTGGCATCCGCTCTGGCCTGCGCGGTGGGTTTGCCGAACCGCACCAGCGTAGCTTCCGTATCGTGCGGCGTGGCTCTGGGGTTTCTTCATGCCTCCGTCCAGGCCCATCTCTATCTGGCCGAGCGTTGGCGTACGGACGAGCGCATCATCACGGATCTCACCGTCGACACGATCCCGATCATACGAGGCGACACGGCCTTCTTCGACGGGATCACCGCCAGCGGGCTGCGCGTACGGCTTACGTCCCGAGCTGGCGAAGTCCAGCCTCACGTCGGCGAGCGCTGGCACCTGCTCCTGAACCTGCGCCCGCCGCGCGCCCGCGCCAATCCGGGCACCGTGGATCTCGAGCGCACGTACTTTCACGATCGCGTGCACGCGCTGGGCACGGTGGTCAGCGCCAGCATCAATCGCCGACTCGATGGTGGGCACCGTCCGCTCGACGAGCTCCGTGAGCGCATCGCGCGTCACATCGACGCTCGCGTGGCGGATCGCGATGCTGCCGCGCTGATCTCCGCGCTCGCAGTGGGCGTTATCGGTGCGATGTCGCGTGAGCAATGGCGCATCTTCAATGCGACGGGCACGACGCATCTCGTCGCGATCTCCGGTCTTCACGTGACCCTCTTCGCCGTCGTCGCATTTGCCGCTGCACGCGCGCTCTGGTCGGCGCTGCTCTATCGATGGGTCCGCTGGCCGCGCGAGACGTTCGCGGCGGTCACAGGCTTCCTGGCGGCCGCGGCGTACGCAACGCTTGCGGGTCTCTCGGTGCCTACGCAGCGCACGCTCATCATGCTGGCGGTGTGGCTACTGAGCCGCTGCATGGCGCGAGCGATGCCGCCGTTCCATTCGTTTGCGCTCGCACTGGTGATCGTGCTGCTGCTCGATGCATTCGCGCCCTTGACGCCGGGCTTCTGGCTTTCGTTCGGCGCGATGGCCGCGATCATTCTTGCGACCAGCACACGATTTGTGCGCCGGCCTGTGCTGCTCGAAGGATTGGCGGTTCAGGGTGGCGTCACGCTGGTGCTCATTCCGCTGACGCTCGCCTCGTTCGGCTCGGTTTCCCTCGTCGGGCCGCTCGTCAACCTCGTTGCGATTCCCGCCATGAGCTGGGTCTTCGTGCCGACGATCCTGATTGCAATCGCGTTGGCGCCGATGTGGGGGCTCGCGTCGGACGCGGTGCTGCGACTGGCCGGCTGGATGCACGATGTCGGCTGGCCCTGGCTCGCGGCAGCCGCCGACATTCCTTGGGCGCTGACGCATGCGAGCCCGCCGGTCTGGTGGTACGCCATCGCGGCTCCCTGCGTGCTGATCAGCGTCATGCCGCTGCCGCTCGGCCTGCGGATCGCGCCTCTCATCGCCGTCGTGCCGCTCGCCGCTTCCGTCGATCAGCTTCCCGTGGACGGCACCGCCGAGATCACGATTCTCGATGTGGGAGAAGGCACGGCGGTCGTGGTTCAGACGTCTCATCACACGCTCGTCTACGACACAGGCGATGTCTACGGCACCGATGGGCGAGCCGCGGAGACCGTGCTGGTTCCTTTTCTGCGCAGCCGGGGGCTGCAGCGGGTCGATATGCTCGTTCTGAGCCGCCTCACCGCACCCGGCGCTCCCGGGCTGACGGCGTTGCTTGCCGAGCTTCCGGTGACGGAAATCGTGGCGGGTGCCTTCGCGTCGCTCGACTCACCCGGGGCTCAGAAGTGCGGCGACAGAGCGTGGCGATGGGACAACGTGACCTTGCGGACCTCCGCACCGTCTGCGGGCACCTGCGTTCTCGCAGTCGAAAGTCGCGGTGTGCGCGCATTGCTCTCCGGCGACCTCGATACGAGCGCCGAGCGCGCTCTGATGGCCGCAACGAACGTCTCCGCACCCCTGGTCTTGATCCCTCGGCATGGGAGCGATGCCGCGTCCTCGCCAGAATTCACGCGGGCAGTCGGCGCGCGGTGGGCTGTCGTCTCGGGGCGACGTGAGCGCAATGGCCGCGAGAAACCTGCCATTGCCCGGTGGCGCGCGAGCGGTGCCGCGGTACTGGCGACGGCGGATGGCGGTGCCATTCGCTTCCGGATCGATCCCGAAAAGGGGCTGATCGGGCCGATCGTGTACCGCTCGGACAGTCGCACACTCTGGCGCGGGTCGCCTTGAGGACATGCGCCTCTCCGGTATGATGCCGCCCACCTCAAACGCCTGGCTGGATCGACAAATGTGGGAAATCGTGCGGGCCGGCGGGCCGATGATGTGGCCGATCATCTTGTGCTCCATCATCGCGGCCGCCATCGTGCTCGAGCGCCTCTGGACTCTGCAGGACAAGCGCGTTCTGCCGCGTGAGCTGACGCAGAAGGTCTGGCAGCTCATCGAGACCAACCAGGTGAACGACAAGGTCATCTCGGCGCTCGAGCAGAACTCGCCGCTCGGACGCGTGCTGGCCGCCGGCCTGAAGAACCGCCATCGGCCGCGCGAGGTGCTCATGCAGCGTCTCGAGGACACCGGGCGGCACGTGATCCACGAGCTCGAACGCTTCCTCAATACGCTCGGCACGATCGCCGGGGTGTCACCGCTTCTCGGCCTGCTCGGCACCGTGACCGGCATCATCAAATCCTTCAACGCGATCCAGGCGGGCGGCATGGGCGATCCGCGCGCACTCTCGGGCGGCATCGCCGAGGCGCTGATCTGTACCGCCGCGGGCCTCATGGTCGCCATTCCCTCGCTCGTCGCGTACCGGCTCCTGCGCAGCAAGGTCGACGGCATCGTGGTCGCGATGGAGAAGGACGCCATTCGGCTCGCGGATGCGCTCGAAGGCTCGCACGCCGGCGAGAGCACCGCGCGCGTCGCCGGGCGGACCGCCGTCGGGGCCTGATGTCATGAACCTGAAGCCGCGCCGGCACGAGGATCCCGAGATCAACATGATCTCGCTGATCGACGTCGTGCTCATGATCGTCGTGTTCTTCGTGCTCTCGAGCCAGTTCATCAACGAGGGCCGCGTGCACGTGCGCCTGCCGCAGGCTCAGGGCGTGCCGAACGCCAAGACGCAGGCGGAGCCCATCGTCGTGTCCGTGACGCAAACCGGCAGCTATCGCGTGAACGACAAGGACCTCATCAACTCCAGTCCAGATACGCTGCGCGCCGCGCTCATCAAGGAGACAGGCTCGGATCGCAGCAAGCGCGTCACGGTGCGCGCGGACGGCCGTGCGACCCACCAGTCCGTGATCACGGCCATGGACGTGCTCGGCCGCCTCGGCTTCACGGAGATCAACATCGCGACGGTTAAGGACGAGCCGGCATCTCCCTCCCCGTGAAGAAAGCCCAGTGAAGCACGGCGCAGTGGAGAGGTCGCTGCCTTGAACGATGTAGGAGCCGCTCCCCGCTCCACGGCTCCGGCGGATGCGCGGCAGGTTTACGCGCGGCTCCTGCGCTATGCGAAGCCGCACTGGAAAGCCTTTGCGCTCGCCATTCTCGGCACCACCGTGTTCGCGGCGACGAACGGCGGCTTCGTCGGGTTCCTGCGGACGTTCCTGAACAATGCCTTCGCGGACGATTCGCCGCCGCGCTATCTCCTGTGGTTCGTGCCGCTCGCGATCATCACGCTGTTCTTCGTGCGCGGCGTCGGCGATTACGTCTCCGGCTATTTCACGGGCTACGTCGGGCGCCAGATCATCAAGCAGCTGCGGCGCGAGTTGTTCGCGAAGTACATGCACTTGCCCGTCGCGTACTACGACAAGGCGACCACGGCCGCGATGCTCTCGCGCCTCACGTACAACGTCGAGCTGGTGGCGGACGCCGCCACGACGACCCTCACGAACCTCATCCAGAACGCGCTCACGTTTCTCATTCTCTTCGGCTATCTCTTCGTCCTGAACTGGCGCCTCGCGGCATTCACCATCGTGCTCGTGCCGCCGCTCGCCTGGCTCATTCGCAAGGTCAACGTGCTCTTCCGCCGATACAGCACGCGCATTCAGAACTCGATGAGCGATGTGACGCGCATCGGCAAGGAAGCGCTCGAAGGCCAGCGCGTCATCAAGGCGTTCAACGCGCAGGAGTACGAGCAGCGCCTGTTCGAGGCCGTGAACGAGCACAACCGCCGCTCGTTCATGCGGCTCATCGGCACGAAGTCGGCGAGCAATCCGATCATCCAGGTCATCGCGTCGGTCGGGCTCGCGGGCATCATGTATCTCGCCGTGCGGCAGGTGCTGGCGGGCGAGCTGCGGCCCGGGGACTTCATCGCGTTCCTCGGCTCGCTCGTCTTCTGCTCGCAGGCGCTGCGCAGCCTGGTGAACGTTTTCGGGCCGCTGCAGCAAGGCATTTCGGCGGGCGCCAGCGTGTTCGAGGTGCTGGATGCGCCATCGGAGTCGCGAGGCGGGACGCGGACCCTCGAACGAGCCACCGGTGCGGTCGAGTTCCGCAACGTGAGCTTCGTGTACGCGGCGGAGAAGGGCGTCGTGCTGCGCGACATCAATGTGAAGGTCGCACCGCGCACGACGCTCGCGATCGTGGGCAAGTCCGGGAGCGGCAAGTCGACGCTCGTGAGCCTCTTGCCGCGATTCTACGATCCGCAGGAAGGGGCGGTGCTGCTGGACGGCGTGGACATCCGCGAATATCGCATCACGGACCTGCGGAATCAGATCAGCGTCGTGAGCCAGGAAGTCGTGCTGTTCAACGATACGATCCGGAACAACATCTCGTTCGGAGCCGAGGCAACGCCGGACGCGGTCGAAGAAGCCGCGCGCGCCGCGTACGTCATGGAGTTCGCGGAGGAGCTGCCCGATGGCCTCGATACGGTCGTTGGCGATCGCGGGGCGCTGCTGTCCGGCGGGCAACGCCAGCGCGTCGCCATCGCGCGTGCGCTGCTGAAGAACGCGCCGTTGCTCATCCTCGATGAGGCGATGTCGGCGCTCGACACCGAATCCGAGCGGCGCATTCAGGCCGCGCTCGATCGACTCGTGCGGGATCGCACGACGCTCGTCATCGCGCATCGGCTGTCGACGGTCGAGCATGCGGACCGCATCATCGTGATGAGCGAAGGCGCGATCGTCGAAAGCGGAACGCACAGCGAGCTGCTCGCGCGTGACGGGCACTACGCGCAGCTCTATCGGCTGCAGTTCAACGAATGAGCGCTGCGGAACGGGCTCTTACCGAGATCTGGTACGGCAAGAGCTCGGCGGGGCTGTGGCTGCAGCCGCTCGCGTCTTTGTATGGCGCTGTGACGGCTGCGCGGCGCGCGCTGTACGCGAGCGGCTTTCTGCCGTCATACAGAGTAGGGCGGCCCGTCGTCGTCGTCGGCAATCTCACGGTGGGTGGCACGGGCAAGACGCCGCTCGTGGCGTGGCTCGCCGAAAAGCTCGTCGAGCGTCGTATCTCTGTCGGCATCCTGTCGCGCGGTTACGGGAGCGGCGGGGGTGCGCCGCGTGAGGTCGAGCTCACTTCCGACTGGCGTGAAGTGGGCGATGAGCCGCTGCTGCTTCGTCAGCGCACGAACTGCCGGACGGTCGTCTCGCCGGATCGGCTCGCCGGCGCGCGAGCGCTGATCGAGCGCCGCGTCGACGTCATTCTTGCCGACGATGGTTTGCAGCACTTGCGGCTCGCGCGCGACTGCGAGGTCGTCGTGATCGACGGGGCTCGCGGGTTCGGCAACGGCCGCCTGCTGCCGGCTGGGCCGCTGCGCGATCCGATCGCGCAACTGGAACGAGCGGATTTGATCGTCGTGAACGGGCCGGCGAAGCATCCGTCGCTGGCACCGATTGCGTCTCTGCTGGATAAGCGCGGTGTTCAGATGACGCTCGTGCCCGGCAACGTGATCCCGCTCGACGGCCGCCGAACGGCGCGGACGTTGGACGACTTCCGCAAGCAGCGCGTGCATGCAGTGGCCGGCATCGGCAATCCCGCGCGCTTCTTTACGGACTTGCGGGCGCGCGGGCTCGAGGTGGTCGAGCATCCGTTCGGCGATCACCATCCGTTCGAGCCGCGCGACCTCGAGTTCGGCGACGGCGCGCCGGTCCTCATGACCGAGAAAGATGCCGTAAAATGCCGCGCGTTCGCCAACGACCGGCTGTGGTACGTGCCGGTGACGGCACGCTTCAGCGACGCGCACACGGCTCAGGTGCTGACGCGCGTCATCGACAAACTCGGCTTCACGGTGGACGCCACAGGGTGATATCGATGGATTCTCGCCTGCTCGACATTCTTGCGTGCCCCATCTGCAAGGGGCCGCTCAAGTTCCACCGCGACGCGCAGGTGCTCGTGTGCCGGCTCGACCGGCTCGCGTATCCGATTCGCGATGACGTACCGGTGATGCTCGAAGAAGAAGCGAAGCAGCTGAACGCGGACGATCCGTTGCTCGAGCGGTGAGCGGCGGCGTCGGCATGTTCAGGGTCGTGATTCCTGCGCGGTTCGCGTCGACCCGTCTGCCGGGCAAGGCCCTGGTCGCGATCGGCGGCAAGCCGATGATCCAGTGGGTGTACGAGCGTGCGCGATCCTCGGGCGCTGCCGAGGTGCTCATCGCGACCGATGATGCGCGGATCGCGGCGGCGGGCAAGGCGTTCGGAGCCGTCGTCGAGATGACCGCCGCCTCCCATCAGAGCGGGACCGATCGCATCGCAGAAGTGGCGCGTGCGAGAGGATGGGGCGCGAGCGATATCGTCGTGAACGTGCAGGGCGATGAGCCGCTTATGCCGCCGGCGCTCATCGATCAGGTTGCCGGGTTGCTGCTTGCGAATTCCGATGCGGGGATGGCGACTCTCGCGGCACCGCTCACGCGGCTCGAGGAGCTGCTCGATCCGAACGTCGTGAAGGTGGTCGCCGATGCCTCGGGGCGTGCGCTGTACTTCAGCCGAGCTCCGATTCCGTGGCATCGGGACGGCGCGCCCGCGGGACTTGCGAGCCAGCGCAGCTTCGCCGGTGCTCGCCGTCACATCGGCATCTATGCGTATCGCGTGAGCGCGCTTCTGCGCTTGGCTGGGCTTGCGCCAACGCCGCTGGAGCAGACGGAGAAGCTCGAGCAGCTGCGGGCGCTGGAGAACGGAATCGAGATTCGCGTCGCCGAGGCCGCCCAGTTGCCGGGGCCTGACGTGAATACGCCCGACGATCTCGAGCGCGTGGCCGCGGCGTTGGGTGCGAAATAAGGGCCGCTGAGGGACGTGGGTCGGCAGGCCAAGCGCTGCGCTGGCACGAGCTCGGCAATGACGAGCGCGACCCCGGCGGCGCTCGACCGCGACCTCATCCAGTCCGTCGCCGAGTGCTCCAACGAGGAGCGAGCGCCGCCCGCCGAACGCCCGAGCGAGGGCTGAATCGAAACGCGTCGGGGCGCCGTGACGCTCCAGCGAGGGCCGAACGTCAACGCGCTGAGCGCTCCGGCGAAGCCGCCTAACGCCGACCCACCGAACGTGCCATGCTAAATTTCTTGCGGAAGAATTGTGAGGGTCGTGCGACGTGCGAATCCTGTTCGTCTGCTTAGGAAACATCTGCCGTTCACCCAGCGCCGAAGTCGTGCTGCGACACATCGCGGCGCGCGAGGCCCCCGAGCTCGGCATCGAAGTGGACTCCGCAGGCACCGCCGGTTACCACATTGGCGAGCCGCCCGATGCGCGTTCCCAGGAAGCCGCCCGGCGTCGCGGCTATGACATGGCCCACCTGCGCGCGCGCATCATCGAGCCCGGCGACTTCGAGCGCTTCGATCTGATTCTCGCGATGGATCGGCACAATCTTTCGACGCTGCGACGGCGCGCGCCGGTCGCCGTGCGTGAGCGCGTGCGGTTGTTCCTTGAATTCGCGCCCGAGGCCGGCGTGACGGACGTGCCGGACCCGTACTACGGCGGGCCGACGGGTTTCGAAGAAGTGCTGGACCTCGTCGAGGCCGCCTCGCGCGGCCTCATCGCGCACCTGCGCGAGAGAGCGCGCGCCGCCTGAGCGGTCGGCTCGCGCCGGCGTCGGCGCGAGCCTCATGCGCTCACTTCGCGATGACTTACTCGTCGTGCCCGCCCGCAGTGCCGCGATCGGCGGGTGCGGAGGACCACACGACGTACGGTCGCGCCGGGCTCTCGGGCCGGGGAGCCGACTCGAAGTGCGCCACCGGAGCCGGGGCGTTCGATTCGCGCGCTGCCTGCCGCGACTCGCCAGTCTCGCGCTCACCGGAGCTGTGCTCACCGCTGCCGCGCTCGCCCGCACCGCGGGACTCGCGCTCCTGCGACTCGCCACGCGAGCCCGATTCGGCAGCGCGCGAGCTGGAGTCACCGCTGCGCCACCCGGGCGCAGCGCCATGCGGCGCCGATTCGGCGCTACGCGCGCCGGACTCAGCACCGTGCGATCCCGACTCCGCGCTTCGCGAGCCGGATTCGGCGCCGCGAGATCCCGACTCACCGCCGTGCGACTCGCTTCCGAACGTCGCTTCGCGCGGCCGCTGTTCACCGTTGCGCTCGCCTTCGCGTGGCGCGGCGTCATGCGGCCGCGAACCAAACTGCTGCGAATGATCGGCCTCGTGCGCTTGCAGGTCGCCCTGCGAAGGCTCGCGAGGCGCGCCATCGTGCGCCGGTCCGCCGTGCTCGTGCGCCCCATACGCCGCACCATTGCCCGACGTGCGCTGCCCCTCGGAGCGCTCGCCCGATTCGGCGCCGCCCTCGGAGGCTCCGCCGCCGGCAATGCGATTGCCATTGGCATCGCGCGACCCGCCACCACCACGGCGCCCGCGGCGCCGACCACGCCGTCCACGACGCTCGCCCGAGGCCGCTCGCGCTTCGTCGCCTGCGCCCGGCGCTGCGGTCACATCGCTACCTGCGGGACTCGTCTCGCCCGATGAGCCAGCGCCCGCGACGTTGGCCGCAGCACTAGTCTGCTGATCCTCCACACGCGGCGGCCTCGGCTCACCGCGCCCCTGATGGGCTCGCTGCTCGCGTTCGCGACCGCCCTCACGGGCAGCGTCGCGTGAACCCTCGCGCGCCTCTCGCTGCTCGCGACTACCGTCGCGCTGTCCCCGCTGGCGATCGCGGCCGCGATCACCGTCGCGTCCGCCGCGACCCTCGGCACTGCGCTGCTCGCCATTGCGACCCTCTCCGCGCTGGCGATCGCGGTGTGCGTCACGGCTTGCGTCACGCGCACCTTCGCCGCCGGCCTCGCGATCGCGTCTTGCGCCGTCCTCGCGCCGATGTGAGCGCTCGCCGCGCCGTCCATCGCGATCCCGGCGATGTCCGCGGTCTCGATCGCCACGGCGCGACTGCGTGCTGCTCGTCGTTGCCGCCGGCGCCGCCGCGGCCACGGGCTCCGGTGCCGGCTCGCCGATCAACCAACGCTTGAACCGTCCGAGCACGCCCAGGTGGCGTTCCGGTGCGGCCGGCGGCTGAATGGCGGGCGCCGGCTCCGAGATCGGCGCGGAGGTTGCCGGCAGGATGGTCGCCACCGCCGCGACTTCCGGGATCGGCTTCTGATCCTGCGCCGAGCCCGGCTCCACCACCGCCGGAGCGGTCGGCATGAGGTAGCTCGCCTGCTTGTTCTCGGGCTGTTCGCTCTCGTCGTCGCGCACGCGCTTCAGCGAGTAGTCCGGCGTCTGCATGTGCGTGTTCGGCACGATGATCAGCTCGGCCGAGCTCTTGTCTTCGAGCTGCCGCAGCCATTCCCGCTTCTCGTTGATGAGATACGTCGCGACTTCCACCGGCACCTGCGCGATCACGCGCGCCGTACGGTCCTTGCGCAGCTCCTCGCCGATCAGGCGCAGGATCGCGAGCGCCATGGACTCGACGCTGCGGATGCTGCCGATGCCGACGCAGCGCGGGCAAACGATGTGGCTGGAATCGCTCAGCGACGGCCGCAAGCGCTGGCGCGACATCTCGAGCAGGCCGAAGCGCGAGAGGCGTCCGATCTGGATGCGCGCGCGGTCCATCTTCATGGCCTCGCGCAGCCGATCCTCGACCTCGCGCTGATTCTTCGGCGACTCCATGTCGATGAAGTCGATGACGATCAGACCGCCGATGTCGCGGATCCGCAGCTGGCGGGCGATTTCCTCGGCGGCCTCGAGATTCGTGTTGGTGGCCGTCGTCTCGATGTCGCTGCCGCGCGTCGCGCGGGCCGAGTTGATGTCGATCGACACCAGCGCCTCGGTGTAGTCGATGACGATGCTGCCGCCCGAGGGCAGCTGCACCTTGTGCGCGTACGCCGACTCGATCTGGCTCTCGATCTGAAAACGGGTGAAGAGCGGGATGTCGTCGGTGTAGAGCTTCAGGCGGCGCTGCGCGTCGGCCGGCATGAAACGCTGCATGTATTCCTGCGCCTTCGTGAACGCCGCCTGGTCGTCGACGAGGATCTCGCCGATGTCATCGCCCAGGTAGTCGCGCATGGCGCGCGTGACGGCATCGCTCTCGCGGTAGACGAGGAACGGGGCGGGGCGGTCCTTCGAGGCGGCCTCGATCTGGTCCCACTGCGCCCGCAGGTTGTCGAGGTCCCACTGCAGCTCCTCGACGGAGCGGCCGACGCCTGCCGTACGCACGATGGCGCCCATGCCGTCCGGAATCTTGAGCTGACTCATCACCTCGCGCATCTGGTCGCGGTCTTCGCCCTCGATCCGGCGGGACACGCCACCCGCGCGCGGGTTGTTCGGCATGAGGACGAGGAAGCGGCCGGCGAGGCTGATGAACGTCGTGAGCGCCGCGCCCTTGGTGCCGCGCTCCTCTTTCTCCACCTGCACCATGAGCTCCTGCCCCTCGGACAGCAGCTCGCGGATGTTCATGCGGCCGCCCTGAGGCGACTGCCGAAAGTACTCGCGGGAAACTTCCTTCAGCGGGAGGAATCCGTGGCGCTGCGCGCCATAGTCGACGAAACAGGCTTCGAGCGAGGGCTCTACGCGGGAGATACGGCCTTTGTAGATGTTGGCTTTTTTCTGTTCGCGGGAGGTGAGCTCGATACTCAGATCGAAAAGTTTTTGTCCATCAACCAGTGCTACCCGCAACTCTTCCTGTTGAGTTGCATTGACGAGCATTCTTTTCATGTGCCCCTTCTAGAGAGTGAGGGGCCGGCAAGCGGACGGCGGGAGGCTGCGCGGGCGCAAAGCGGCCCTCGCGGCGGCGAAGATTCCTGATCAGGGAGATGGGCGCTGGATGAATGTGACTCACTCGTCGATCACTTGAGTGTATGCCCCGCTCAGTAACAGCGGGCGCGCCGGAAACCTTCGTTGTGTACTCAACCGACGGCGCGCCCGGGAATCCCGCCTTGAGGAGACTCGACGCAGGCTGCGCAAACTTGTCGGCCCAATTGCGATGGCCCCAATGTGCAGGACCAACTAACATGCGGCGGCTTTTGAAGCGCTAGGGCTCATTGGAGGAGAGCCCGCGGTTTTACGACCGCCGTTTCTTTGCCTCGCCCGATCCACCGGGCGGACGCGCGAGTATACGCGCAAGAGCGCTGTAGAAACAATATCTTACGTAGAGGTTGCGGTGACCGAGCCACAAGTGCCGGACAGGCGCCCGAATTCGGGCCACGGGGTGCGGCATGTCGCGGTCGATGCCGAGGCGGCCGGCACGCGCCTCGACCAGTTCCTGATTCGGCTGCTTCCCAGCGTTCCGCGCAGTCGGATCTTCCGAATCGTGCGCAAGGGCGAGGTGCGCGTGAACGGCAAGCGTGCGGGGCCGGAGCATCGGTTGCAGGAGCGCGACACCGTACGGGTTCCGCCGGTCCGGCTAGAGCCCGAGCCGCCGCCGGGACAGCCGAAGCGCGTGCCGCCCAAGGTCCTCGAGCTCGTCGGTAACGCGATCCTGAGCGAAGACGATCGGCTGCTCGTCATCAACAAGCCCGCGGGCGTGGCCGTGCACGGCGGCAGCGGCGTGAGCTTCGGTGTCATCGAGGCGCTGCGCGCCTTGCGGCCGAACGAGGAGCTCGAGCTCGTGCATCGGCTGGATCGCGAGACGAGCGGCTGCCTGCTCGTCGCGCGCAAACGGAGCGCGCTGCGTACGCTGCACGAGCTGATCCGCGAAGGACGAATGGAGAAGCGCTATCTGACGCTTCTCAAAGGTCACTGGAATCTCGGACACACCCGGATCGACGTGCCGCTGCGCACGGACATCCGCGTCGGGGGCGAACGCACGGTGAAGGCGCACGCCTCGGGCAAGGAAGCGCTGAGCGACTTCCGTCCCATCCAGTGGTTCGGCAAGAAGGCGACGCTGGTGGAGGTCTCGCTGCACACGGGGCGCACGCACCAGATCCGTGTTCACGCGGCGCATGCGGGCAGTCCGGTCGCGGGCGACGAAAAGTACGGCGACGAGGTCTTCAATGCCGAGATGCGCACGCTCGGTCTCGACCGCATGTTTCTGCATGCGGCGAGCGTGAGCTTCGATTGGCCTCGCGGCGGTGCATTCAGCGCGAGCGCGCCGCTGCCGGCGGAGTTGTCGAAGGTCATCGACGCCCTGAGCGCGATGGGGCGCGATCGTGCGGGTCGGCGGTCCGGCGGAAAATAGGCCGATTACGGCATCAGATAGCCGGCTCGTCTCAGCGCGCTGGCCAGCCAGATGAGCGGCAGCCCGATCAACGCGGTGGGGTCGCTGCTCTCGATGCGCTCGAACAAGGTGATGCCGAGCGCCTCCACCTTGAATCCCCCGGCGCAGTCGAGCGGCTGCTCGCGCGCGATGTAGCGGCGGATCTCGGTGTCGGTGAGCATGCGAAAGGCCACCGTGGTCGTGTCCAGGTGCTCGAGCGTCAGGCCGGCTTCGACGCCCACGACCGCGCAGCCGGTGAAGAACTGCGCCTGCCGTCCGCTGAGCGCCGCGAGCTGTACGCGGCATGTTTCCTCGTCGCCCGGCTTGTCGAGCACGTGCTCGCCGAGCGCAGCCACCTGGTCGCTGCCGATCACGATGGCGCGGGGGTGCCGCTCGGCCACGGCCCGGGCCTTCTCCAGCGAGAGTCGAACGGCGCGCGCGCGCGGCGCCTCGCCGGGGCGAGGCGCTTCGTCCACACCGGGACTCAGCACCTCGAAGGGTGGGGCGATCCTCTCGAGCAGCGCGCGGCGGTAGCGGGAGGTCGAGGCCAGGATGAGGGGCTGCACAGTTCGAGTAATTCAGCTACGAGAAACAACGGCTTAGCGGGTAGTCCGCTTTGACTTGCAGGGGGTCGATACCTATCATACGCGCCCCATGTCGGAGCCGTGGTCGCAACTGAGCGATGTCGACCGGTTGGCCGACAGGCACGCCGAAGTCGCCTTCGAGATCCCGGTGGATCAAATGCCGAAAGTGCGCGAGCAGTTCGCGAGCGCCGGCGGCAGGGTGCGCGGCATTGCGCGCTTTCGTCGTGAGGCCGGGTTCCGTGTCGCCGACCTCGAAATGAGCGGCGAAGCGCGGCTCGTCTGCCAGAGATGCCTCGAGCCGATGCAGGTGCAGATCGAGGCGAGCGCGCACGTCGCGCTGCTCGTCTCGGAAAGCGAGGCGGATCGCGTGCCGCCGGAGCTCGAGACGATACACGTGCCGGAGAATCGCATCCGCGTGCGCGACCTCGTCGAGGAAGAGTTGTTGTTGACGCTGCCGATCTCGCCGCTGCACGAACGAGCGGAGGAATGCGGCGCCAAGCGTGTGCCGGATGCGCAAGCCGAGGCGCCGGTGCACGAGACGCAAAGGCCGTTTGAACAGCTGGGCGAGCTGTTGAAGCGCAATCACTAGCTCGCCTGCTGATTTCGATTTCGAGGAGAATTTGCAATGGCCGTTCAGAAAAGCCGCAAGACGCCGTCCAAGCGCGGCATGCACCGCTCGCACGATGGGCTCGCCACGCCGGCGCTGTCGACCGACCCGCAGTCGGGCGAGACGCATCTGCGTCATCGCGTGACGCCGGATGGTTTCTATCGCGGCAAGCGGGTCATCGAAAAGCGCGCCGAGACCGAAGAACAGCAATAAGCGCCGGGCCGTGCGTTCCGTACCGGCCCCGAGCCGCGCCGCTTCGTCCGTACGCTGAATTCCGCCGCGGGGGGTCTCTCGCGTGCAACCCATAGCCGTCGACGTGATGAGCGGCGACCGTGAGCCGCGCGAATACGTTGCGGGGCTCGCGCGCGCGCTCGACGAGGACCGCGACCTGCGCGCGCTCGTCGTCGGCGACTTGGCGGTCACGGAGCCGCTCGTCCAGTCCGTGCTGTCTGCAACGCTGCGGACACGTGTGGAGGCGGTGCACGCGCAAGAAGTGGTGGCGATGGACGAAGCGCCGCGCGAAGCGATCCGCCGCAAGAAGCACTCGTCGATGCGCATTGCCGTCGACCTCGTGAAAGAGGGCAGGGCCGTCGCTTGCGTCAGCGCAGGCAATACCGGCGCGCTGACCGCGATGGCGCACTTCGTCTTGAAGACCGTCCCGGGCGTCGAGCGCGCGGCCATCATGTCGGCCATTCCGGCCGCGCACGGCCACACACACATGCTGGACCTCGGTGCGAACACGAAGGCGACGCCGCAGCAGCTGGCGCAGTTCGCCGCGATGGGCTCGGTCGTCGCGCGTGACGTGTATGGCGTCGTGCAGCCGCGGGTCGGGCTGCTGAATATCGGCGAAGAGGACATGAAGGGGCACGAGCTCGTGCAGTCCGCGCATGCGCTCATCGCCGCGAGCGGTCTGAATTACATCGGCTTCGTCGAGGGCAACGACATCTTCTCGGGCGACGTCGACGTCGTCGTAACCGATGGTTTCACCGGCAACGTTGCGCTCAAGACGATGGAGGGCGCCGCGCATCTGATCGCAGATCGGCTGCGCGGCGAGTTCGCGGCCAACCTGTACAGCAGGTTGGCCGGGCTCATGGCGCGGCCCGTGCTGAAGCGGGCCGCAGCGGGGCTCGATCCGCGCCGTTACAACGGCGCGTGCATGGTGGGCTTGAGCGGTATCGTGGTAAAAAGCCACGGCGGCGCGGACAGCATCGCGTTCTCGCGGGCCATTGCGCTCGCCGCGCTGGCCGCGCGTCGCGGCCTGACGGCGCACATTGCGCAGGCTCTGCATCTAGAGGAACCCGGGCATTGATCTACTCGCGAATCGTCGGCACAGGCGCGCATCTGCCTGCGAAGGTCCTCACCAATTTCGATCTCGAGAAGATGGTCGACACGAGCGACGAATGGATTCGCGATCGCACCGGCATCGAACGGCGGCACATCGCGGCTGAAGGCGAGACCACCGTCGATCTCGCGGAGCGCGCCGCGCGGCGTGCGCTCGATGCGGCGAACGTAGATCCGGCCGACGTCGATTTCATCGCCTTCGGCACGACGACGCCGGACCTCATCTTTCCGAACTGCGGCGTGTTGCTGCAGGAACGGCTCGGCGCGCGCGGCGGCGGCCCGGCGTTCAGCGTCGAGACCGCATGCAGCGGCTTCATGTACGCGCTGTCCATCGCGGACAAGTACGTGAAGTCGGGCGAAGCCAAGTGCGCGCTGGTCGTCGGGGCGGAAACGCTCTCCCGCATCGTGGATTGGAAGGACCGCGCGACGTGCGTGCTGTTCGCGGATGGCGCGGGCGCAGTCGTGCTGAAGCCGTCGAGCGAGCCGGGCATTCTGTCGACGCACCTGCACGCCGATGGCCGCTACAAGGACATGCTCCTCTGCAATTCAGGCGTGTCGAAAGGCTTCGGCGAGGGGCAGCCGCGCATGGCGATCTCGATGGTCGGCCGCGAAGTGTTCAAGGTGGCCGTCAACAGCCTCAGCAAGACCGTCGATGAAGCGCTCACGGCGAACGGGCTCGATCGGTCCGCGCTCGACTGGCTGGTGCCGCATCAGGCGAACCTGCGCATCATCGAGGCGACGGCGCGCAAGCTCGATCTGCCGATGGAAAAGGTGATCGTGACGGTCGCGGATCACGGCAATACGTCCGCCGCGTCCGTGCCGCTCGCTCTCGATGTGGGCGTCCGCGATGGCCGTCTGAAACGCGGACAACTGCTGCTGCTCGAAGCGTTCGGCGGCGGCTTCACGTGGGGCTCCGCGCTCATCCGTTTGTAAGGCTGTCTTTCACTGCACGAAAAAAAACGCCGCGCAGTGCGCGGCGTTTTTTCGAGCGTCGATCGCTCTTCGTTACGACTTACTTCGAGACAGACCGACGGAACATGCGGTCAATCTTCTCGTTCGTGGCGTCACAGCAGCTCTGGCTGGCCTGCGCCGCGGCGAGGGCCTGATTGGCCGTGCTCTGCGCACCGCTGGCCGCCTGGCTCGCCGACTGGGCCGCGCTGCTGGCCGAATCAGCGGACGACTTCGCGGCGGCGAGGTCACTTTGAAGCTTGCTCACCTGTCCTTTGAGGTCCGCGATATCCGCCTGCAGGGGCTTCAGATCCTGACAGCCGGCGAGTCCAGCCACGACGACTGCCGCAGCAGCCACCTTCACAACGATCGCGCTCTTCATACAAGTCCCCTTCTGGGTTGTTGGTTCGGGAAGTTTTCCCTGAAACGGTTGCGTGGGCGGATCGCAAGCGACGTACCGCCTTTCGCAGCGGCGCAACTGCATCAAATTTGCCACGTAAATGCAACTACTTAGCCGTGTTCTTGTCGGTGCGTCGCGACACTTGCTCACGTGTTCCTATGACGTGTAAAGGCCATGGGGAACATTCTCCACTCACGTGAAAGAAATGCTCACAAAACGTGCTCTGTCGCGTGCGACCTTCGTCGTATTCGTGCAGGGGAAAAGGCCCGCATGCCGCATTGGACACGTGCGCCGCGCGTGTTCATTCGCGCGCGTGGGTGCGTCGGTTGCGTGCGCGCGCGACTTGTCTGAGTCGCGTGACGACTACGCGCACGCTTGCACGCGTGGTCGTCGCGATCGAATTCGAGCGTAAGGATGCCCGTCGCGAAGACGGGTGCGAGCTCGGGGACGAGCTCAGAACGAGAAGGGGGCCGCCCCAATGCCGGGTATCGGACATCGCGGCAGGGATCATTCCAATCGCGAAAATCGAGCTTGCTCCGGCGGCCGATCTGGATATAATCACAGTTACTGTATAAACGAACAGGCCAGCCATGTCAGACCTGACGCCGCGCCAGACGCAAATTCTGAGGCTCATCCAACGCTTCATCAGCGAGACCGGCATGCCGCCCACTCGTGTGGAAATCGCACGCGAGCTCGGGTTCAAGTCGGCCAATGCTGCCGAAGAGCATCTGCGGGCGCTGGCACGCAAGGGTGTGATCTCGCTGGTGCCGGGGACTTCGCGCGGCATTCGCCTCATGGACACGATGCGCGAGCAACTCGGGTTGCCGCTGATCGGTCGCGTGGCGGCGGGTCGGCCCATCATGTCCGAGGAGCACATCGAGGCGCGGTATCAAATCGATCCGGCGCTGTTTCAGCCGGCGCCGCACTATCTGCTGAAAGTCACCGGCATGAGCATGAAGAACGCCGGCATCCTGGATGGCGACCTCGTCGCCGTGCATCGCACGCCCGAGGTGCGCAGCCGGCAGATCGTCGTGGCGCGGCTCGAGAACGAAGTCACCGTGAAGCGCTATCGCCAGGAAGGGTCGGTCGTGTGGCTGCTGCCGGAGAACGAGGAGTTCGAGCCTTTGCGGGTGGACCTGAAGCAGCAGCAGCTGCTCATCGAAGGCATCGTGGTGGGCGTTCTGCGCCGGGGCAAGACGGTCGGCATGGCCTGACCTTCGCGAAGGGATTCGCCGGAACGTTCGGTAACAGGTGGCATTGCTGCGTGAGATCGATCCATGGATGCCCACCTGTCGTCGTCTGCATCACCGGGAGTGTCTCCCGCCGATTCTGAATTCACGCCGGATCGTCTCGGTCGGCTTCTCGAGCATCCCGCCATCTGGCGCGGACGCAGTGTCGCGCAGGTCGAGACCGTTGCGACGGGCTTTGCCGCGCTGGATGGCGCATTGCCGGGTCGAGGATGGCCGCGCGCCGGTTTGATCGAGATTCTCGTGTCGCGGCTGGGCGTGGGAGAGATGTATCTCCTGCTGCCGGCGCTCGCGTCGCTCACCCAACGAACTTCGGCTCGCTGGTGTGCCTGGATCTCACCGCCCTTCGAGCCGTTTGCGCCCGCGCTGGCAGCGCATGGCGTGGTGCTCGACCGTGTCTTCGTGACGCGCGGGGATTCGCCCGAGTGGGCCTTCGAGCAGGCACTGAGCTCCGGTGCGTGCGACGTCGTGCTCGGATGGGCAGGGAACCGCTCTGCCGTGAGCAGTCGCGTGCGCAAGAACGAGCGCTCCGCGCGGACGCGCGCGGCCAAGGGCCTTCAACCGCGCGACATTCGCCGCTTGCAGCTCGCTGCGGAGAAAGGCCGCGCACTCGGCGTGTTGTTTCGCCCGCAGAGCGCGGCGAGCGAATCGTCGAGCGCCATCTTGCGCGTAACGGTCGAGCCTGCAGAGCAGGGCGCTCGCATCGCACTGCTGAAAAGTCGCGGCGGCCAGCGCGGCTCGATCGATCTCACCTGGAACAATCGTAACGCTCGATCGCACGGGAGCACGTGATGCGCTCCCGCTCCATCCGCACCGAGCATGCTCGGGCGCCGGACACCCGTCTTCGCCCGCAACGCTCCGAGACCATTCCGCTCTTTCCCGTTACTCGGGATTTCGTCGTCGCGCCGCAAGCCGGCGCTGCGACCGAAGCGCGCGAGCTGTGGATCGGAGTGCATTTCCCCTGGCTTCCCATCGAAGCATTGGGACCGCGCACCGAAGTCCCGCGTGCCATCGTCGAGCTGCAGGGGCAGACGCAATATGTCGTCGCGATGTGCGAACGCGCGGAACACTGGGGCATCCGCCCCGGCATGAGTCTCGCCGCGGCCTTGGCACTCGTACCGTATCTCGAGACGAAGCCGCGCGACCTGCAGCACGAGCGCCAGTTGCTCGAACGCCTCGCGGCGCGCGCGCAACGCTTCACACCACGCGTGAGCCTCGTGCCGCCGGACGGACTCGTGCTGGAAGTGAAAGGAAGCTTGCACCTCTTTGGCGGCGCAGAAGCGCTGTGCCGAACGCTCGAAGAAGAATGCCGCGCCATCGGCGTGAAGGCCGTGCTGTCCTTGGCCCCTTTTCCGCTGGCCTCTCTCGCCGGTGCGCGGGCCGGCAAGACGTTCATTATTACTGAGCCGGCACGCCTCGTCGGACACCTCACGCGGTTACCGCTGACAACGCTGCGTTGGCCTGCGGACGTTCTGCATCGTCTGCGGCAGATCGGCGTCTACACCATCGGCGATGCTTTGCGGTTGCCGCGCGGCGGGTTCGCGCGCCGCTTCGGCAAGGCGCAGCTCGCCATGCTCGATCGCCTGACGGGTCGCGACGCGGACCTGCGCGCGAGCTTTCAGGAACGCGAGCGTTTCACGCGGCGACGCGAGCTGCTGTACGAGCTGGATCACCACGAGTCGATTCTCGTGACGCTCACGCCGCTCTTGGAAGAGCTCGGCGAGTTCCTGAAAACGCGCCAATGCGGCATCACGCGACTCGACTGCCTGCTGCAACATCGGCACGCGCCCGTCACTCGTTGCGTATTGAAGCTCGCCGCGCCCGCAGCGAACGCAGGCCATCTCACGAAGCTGCTGGGCGAGCGTCTCGCCGCGCTATCTCTCCCGGAGCCCGTGCGCGCAGTGGAGTTGCGTTCGGGTTGGGTCGTGTCGCGCGCGCCTGCGATGGATGCGTTGTGGCAGCCAGGTGAGCACGGAGGTCAAACCACCGCCGAATCCACCGAGCTGATCGAGCATTTGCGCGCACGATTGGGTCACGAGGCGGTGTATGGCGTGCAGGTGCAAGCGTCGCATCGCCCGGAGTCGGCCTGGGTGGCCACCGATCTCGGCGCGCATCGCTCGACGCAAGCGTCGGCGCCACCGCCCTGGCCCGCGTTTCGGCGTCCGATCTGGCTGCTGCGCACGCCCAAGCGTCTCAACGAACGAGACGGATTGCCTCGCCGTCGGGGTGCTCTGGAGCTGCTCGGCGGACCCGAGCGTATCGAAACGGGATGGTGGGACGGCGCCGACGTGGCACGCGATTATTACGTGGCGCGCGACGCCCACGGCGTGCGGCTTTGGATTTTCCGCGAACGGCACTCGCCGCATCGCTGGTTTCTGCACGGCGTGTTCGGGTGAGGGCTCAGGGTTCGGCTCAGTACTCATGGGAAGAGCAGACGTCTCAAGCAGCGGGTCTCCGGTGACGTGGCGGGCGCACCGGCACGCGGGGCGTGGCGCCACGGATGGCGACACGAAAGTGGCGCACAGGGTTGGCACAACCTCCCGGGGCCGTTCCTAGTGCTCGTCACTAGCCGGAGATCCGCTGCCTGAGAAGTCTCCTCATTCATGAATGACACCTCGAGCATGAATGACCCATCGAGCGGCTACGCGGAGCTGCACTGCCTCAGCAACTTTACGTTCCTGCGCGGGGCGTCGCATCCCGAGGAACTGGTCGAGCGCGCCTGTCAGCTCGGATACGGCGCGCTCGCGCTGACGGATGAATGTTCCGTCGCCGGCGTCGTGCGCGCCCTGTTGCAAGTCAAGCGCGAGAAAGAGCGCGGCCGTCACCTGAAGCTCATCGTCGGCGCGGAGTTTCGGCTCACCTGCGGGATGCGCTTCGTGGCCCTGGTGCCGCATCGCCAGGGTTACGGCCGCCTGTGCCGCCTCATCACCCGCGGACGGCGCGTCGCCGAAAAAGGGTCGTACACGCTCGAGCGGATGGACGTGCAGGCGCTGCTCGAGCAATGCCTCATTCTATGGCTGCCCGGCGCGATGCCGAACGCCGACGAGGCGCGCTGGCTCGCCGAGCGCTTCCCGGGCGATGTTTGGATCGCGACCGAGCTGCTCTGCGATGGCGACGATCGCGAGCGATTGGCACGGCTGCAGCGTCTCGGTCGCGAGCTCGGCCTGCCGCTGGTCGCCAGTGGCGACGTTCACATGCACGTTCGCTCCCGGCGTCACTTGCAGGATGTGCTCACCGCCATCCGTCACACCGTGCCGCTTGCAGAAGCCGGCTGGCGTTTGTTTCCGAACGGCGAGCGCCACCTGCGCGAGCTCGCGCGACTGCGGCGGCTGTATCCGCCGGAGCTGCTCGCGGAAACGCTCGCCATTGCCGAGCGCTGCACGTTCTCCCTCGAAGAGCTGCGCTACGAGTATCCGCGCGAGCTCGTGCCCTCCGGCGAAACCCCGCAGAGCCATCTGCGCAAGCTCGTAGAAGAGGGCGCGCGCAAGCGCTGGCCGCAAGGCGTGACCGAGCGGACGCGCGCGACCATCGAACACGAGCTGGCGCTCATCTCCGAGCTGAAGTACGAGCCGTACTTCCTGACCGTGCACGACATCGTCCGCTATGCACGGGAGGAGAAGCACATCCTCTGTCAGGGGCGCGGCTCGGCGGCGAACTCGGTCGTGTGCTACTGCCTCGGCGTCACCTCGCTGGATCCGCAGCGAGTCGAGGCGTGCATGCTGATGGAGCGCTTCATCTCGCGCGAGCGCAACGAGCCGCCCGACATCGACATCGATTTCGAGCACGAGCGGCGCGAAGAGGTGATTCAGTACGTCTACCGCAAGTACGGCCGGGAACGCGCGGCGCTCGCGGCCACCGTCATCATGTATCGCCCGCGCAGCGCGCTGCGGGACGTCGGCAAGGCGTTCGGTCTCGATCCGCTGCAGGTCGCGCGCCTCGCCAAGACGATGCAGTGGTGGGACGGCAGCACGATCGACGATCAACGGGTGCGCGAAGCGGGCATCGACCCACGCAGCCCCGTGCTCATGCGGGTGCTCGCCATCGCGAATGAGCTCGTCGGGTTCCCGCGCCATCTCTCACAGCACGTCGGCGGTTTCGTCATGTCGGAGGGGCGGCTCGATGAGCTGGTCCCGATCGAGAACGCGGCGATGGAAGACCGCACGGTCGTGCAATGGGACAAGGACGACCTGGACGATCTCGGTCTCATGAAGGTCGATCTGCTCGGCCTCGGCATGCTCACCGCGCTGCGCCGCGCGTTCGACCTCGTGAACGACTACTGGGCGCCCACCGGCAAGTATCACAAGCGCTGGACGCTCGGCGAGCTGCCGCCCGAAGACCCGCGGGTCTACGAGATGATCTCGCGGGCCGATACGGTCGGCGTGTTCCAGATCGAATCGCGCGCGCAGATGTCGATGCTGCCGCGGCTGCAGCCGCGCAAGTACTACGACCTCGTCATCGAAGTCGCGATCGTGCGCCCAGGCCCGATCCAGGGCGACATGGTGCACCCCTATCTGCGGCGCCGCTGCGGTGAAGAGCCGGTCACGTTTCCGAGCGAAGAGGTGCGCAAGGTGCTCGGTCGCACCCTCGGCGTCCCCATCTTCCAGGAGCAGGTGATGCAGCTCGCGATGGTCGCGGCCGGTTTCACGGGCGGCGAAGCCGACGCGCTGCGCCGCGCGATGGCCGCCTGGAAACGTCGCGGCGGCCTCGAGCCGTTCAAGGAGAAGCTCATCAGCGGCATGGTCGCGCGCAACTACGACCGCGAATTCGCCGAACGCATCTTCAATCAGATCCTCGGCTTCGGCGAGTACGGGTTCCCGGAGAGCCATGCGGCGAGCTTCGCGCTGCTCGTCTACGACTCCTCGTGGTTGAAGTGCTACGAGCCGGCGGCGTTCACGTGCGCGCTGCTCAATAGTCTGCCGATGGGGTTCTACGCGCCGGCGCAGCTCGTGCGCGATGCGCGCGAGCATGGCGTGGAGGTGCGACCGGTGCGCATCGAAGCGAGCGAGCTGGAGAGCACGCTCGAGCGGCGCGAGCAGGATGGGCAGCCGGCGTTGCGGCTCGGGATGAAGCTCGTCAAAGGACTGTCGGAGGAGGGCGCGAAGCGCATCGTCAAGGCCCGCGCGCAGCGGCCGTTCGCGAGCGTGCAGGATCTCGCGGAGCGCGCGGCGCTCGATCGCGCGGATCTCGAGGCGCTCGCCGGCGCGGGTGCGCTGGCCTCCTTGAGCGGCAACCGTCATCTGGCCTTCTGGGAGGTGGCGGGCACGGAGAAGCCGATGCCGCTTGCGCCGCGCGGCCAGCGCGCTGCGGATGACGAGGAGGGCCGTCCGCTGCTCACCGCGCCGACACCGTGGCAAACGGTGCTCGCCGACTATGGCTCCACGGGACTCACGCTCGGCCCTCATCCGTTGGCGCTGCTGCGTGAGCGATTGGCGCGAGAGAACATCCTGCGCGCTCAGGACCTGCGCGAGACTCCGAACGGCAGGAAGGTGAAGACCGCCGGCATCGTGCTCTTGCGCCAGCATCCTTCGAGCGCCAACGGCGTCATCTTCGTGACCATCGAGGATGAGACCGGCGCGATCAATCTCATCGTGTGGTCGAGCGTTGCCGATGCGCAGCGGCGCCCGCTACTCGAATCGCGCCTGCTCGAGGTGCACGGCGAGTTGCAGCATCAGCATGGGGTGATGCACGTGATCGCCGAGCGGCTGATCGATCGCTCCAGCCTGATCGGCGAGCTCCTCGCGCGCTCGCGCGACTTTCACTGAGCCGGCGTGCGGTGCTGACACGCACGACGGTTGCGTACTCTCGCGCGAGACCCGCCGCCGCGCGCTGCCCGCGCGAGATCGATCTGCCACGCACGACCGCCGCGCACTCTCGCGCGAGACTCCGCCGGGGCGCGCTGCCCGCGCGAGATCGACAACCCTCGAGATCGATCGCACCCGAGATCGAGTGCACAAATGCCGCCGCGCGACTCGCGAACTTCGCGGTCGCGAGCAGAGCGCCGCGCGCGCGTTGATCTGATCAGATCATCTGATCAGAAGCGCGGCGGCCGCCGCTTCGGGCTCGGCTCCTCGTCCAGATCGTAGTCATCGAAGTCGCTGGTCAGCTCGGCGGTGCGCTTGTCTTCGATGATGCGCTCGAGACGGCGCCACGCGGGATCGCCCAGCTTTTGGCCGCGACGTTTCGCGAGGTCGAGCTCTTTCGTGACTTGGTCGAGGTCGACATCCTCATCGACGGTCGGGACGTCGTCTTCCTCGTCTTCGAATTCGTCGGATTCGGGCTTTTCGCTCATAGCTCGATGAACGAGAACGGTGTCACCACCACACACCTTCAGCGGGCCGGAAAGTAATTCGATTTCCGGTCAGGTGCAACGGGCCCGTTTGCACTCTTTCAGCGACAGTCAGTGGATCAGATCGTTGAGCTCGAAGATGGGCAGCAACATTGCAAAAACGATGCCCATGACGAAGACGCCCATCGTGACGATGAGCAGCGGGCCCAAGAGTCCGACCAGGGCCGCGAGCAAACCATCGAGCTCGCGTTCCTGGCTCTGCGCGGCGCGCTCGAGCATCGCTTCGAGCTCCCCGCTCGACTCGCCGCTCGAGATGAGATGGATCGTCATCGGCGGGAAGAGCTTGCTCTGGCCGAGCGAGCGCCCGATCGGTGCACCCTCGCGCACGCGTTGCGCCGCTTCGAGCACCGCATCCCGCATGGGCAGGTTGGTCACGACGTCGCCGGAGATGCGCAGCGCTTCCAGCACCGGCACGGAGCTGCCCGAGAGAATGCTGAGCGTGCGCGTGAAGCGCGCGGTGTTGAAGCCGCGCGAGAGCTTGCCGATCAAGGGCAGGCGCAGCAGTAACCGATGGTAACGGCGCCGCGCGACCGGGTTGCGCAACCAGCGGTTGATCCCGATGCCGATGAGCACGGCGGCGATCACCACGTAGATGCCCCAGACGCGTGCGAAATCGCTGAACCCGATCAGCGCCTGCGTGATGAACGGAAGCTTCGCCTTGCTCGACTCGAACACCTCGACGACCTTCGGTACGACGTACACGAGGAGCCCCGAGACGATGCCGAAGCACATGATCGTCAGCACGATCGGATAGAGCATCGCGCCGAGGATTTTCTGCCGCATCTGCTCGCGGTTCTCGGTGTAGTCCGCGAGCCGTTCCAGGATCGTGTCCAGGTGGCCCGACTGCTCGCCGGCCGAGACCGTCGCCCGATAGATCTCCGGGAAGACGCGCGGGAAGTCGCTGAGCCCGTTCGCGAGCGTGTAGCCCTCCATGACCTTCGAGCGCACGCCGAGCACGATGCTCTGCACGCGCGGCTTCTCGGTCTGCTGCGAGACGGCGAGGAGGGCTTCTTCGAGCGGCAACCCGGCGCGCACCAGCGTGGCGAGCTGACGCGTGAACAGGGCGAGATCGGCGGCCGAGATGCCGCGCTTGCCGAGGAAGCTGGTCTTCCGCTGGGTCGCCGCTTCCTTCTGCGCGACCTCGGTGACGGTCACCGGCAGCAGCTGCTTCTCCCGGAGGAGCTGGCGCACCTGGCGCGCGGTGTCGCCTTCCAGAATGCCCTTGCGCTCGCGCCCGCCGGTGTCGAGCGCGGTGTACTCGAATGCCCCCATCGCCGTGTGAATCCCCTAGGCTGGCTAGTCTTCGCGCGTGACCCGCAGGACCTCTTCGATGGTGGTCACGCCCTTCATCACCTTCACGCGTCCGTCGTCGCGGATCGAGGGGGTCATGGTGCGAGCGTATCGCTCGAGCTCGTGCTCGGCGGCGCCGTCGTGGATCATCGTGCGGAACTGGTCGTCGACGACCACCAGCTCGTAGATGCCCGTGCGGCCTCGATACCCGCCCGCCGGATCGCGGCCCGGCCGGTACAGCGTGGGCGAGAGCTCGCCATCTTTGAGATTGAGCAGCCGTCGCTCGTATTCGCCCGCGGTGAAGGGCTGCTTCGTCTCGGGGTTCAGCACGCGCACCAGGCGCTGCGCCATCACGCCGATCAAGCTCGAGGAGAGCAGGAAGGGCTCGATGCCCATGTCGCGCAGACGCGTGATGGCGCCGACGGCCGTGTTCGTGTGCAGCGTCGAGAGGACGAGGTGACCCGTGAGGGAGGCCTGCACGGCGATCTGCGCCGTCTCGAGGTCGCGAATCTCACCGATCATGACGACGTCGGGGTCCTGACGCAGGATGGCGCGCAGGCCGCGCGCGAAGGTCATCTCGACCTTGGTGTTCACCTGCGTCTGGCCGATGCCGTCGATGTAGTACTCGATCGGATCCTCGACCGTCATGATGTTGCGCGTGTTGTCGTTCAGCCGCTCGAGCGCGGCGTAGAGCGAAGTGGTCTTGCCGGAGCCGGTCGGGCCGGTGACGAGCAGGATGCCGTGCGGCTTGAAGATCAGCTCGTCGATCAGCTTCTCGGTCTGCTCCTCCATGCCGAGCGCGGAGAGGTCGAGTCGGCCCGCCTGCTTATCGAGCAGACGAAGCACGACGCGCTCGCCATGTCCCGAGGGGATGGTCGAGACGCGCACGTCGACCGCGCGGCCGGCAATCTTCAGTCCGATGCGGCCGTCCTGCGGCAAGCGCTTCTCGGCAATGTCGAGCTTCGACATCACCTTGATGCGCGAGACGACGAGCGGCGCCACCGCGCGCTTCGACTGCAGCACCTCGCGGAGCACGCCGTCGACGCGGAAGCGGATGACGAGACGGTTCTCGAACGTCTCGATGTGGATATCGGACGCGTTCTCCTTCACCGCCTGCGTGAGCACCGCATTGATGAGGCGAATGATGGGCGCATCGTCCTCGCTCTCGAGCAGGTCCGCGTTCTCCGGCAGGTCCTGGGCGAGATGGGCGAGGTCGGTGGACTCCTCGAGTCCTTCGGCGGACGCCTGCATCGCGCCGGAGCCGCCCTCATAGGTGGTGCGCAGGAGCGCATCGAACACGGGCTCCTCGACGCGCTCGAGCTTCATGGACGTGCGCAGATAGCGGCGCACCTCCGCGATGGCGAGCGGAGAAGTATCGGCGCGGCACGCGCACTCGGCGACACCGTCGACAAAGCGCGTGACAACGACGCCGTGCCGCTTCGCGAAGGCGAAGGACAAGCGGCGCTCGGGCGCGACTCTGTCATCCATACGTCATTCCCTCACTGGCTCACTGCCTTGGCGGAGTTTGCTCGCCCTGAGGCGGCGCGTCAGCCGGCGGCGGAGTGGGCGCCGGGGTGGCCTGCGGCGCGGGCGCGCCCTGGGGCTGCGCACCCTGGGACTGCGACTGCTTCTCGGCCTCTTCCTTCAAGCGCTTACGGCGCTCGATCTCTTGCTGGACGCGCGGGTCGGTCTCGGTCGCGTCCTCGCCTTGGGGGGCCGGAGGCATCGGCGGCAGCTGCGGGCCACGGCCGGGCAGCAGCGGCAGTAGCTCGCGCTTCTCCGCCTTCTTCTGCTCATCGACGATGTAGTTGTACTTGGCGTCCGTTTCGTACGCGGCCTGCACACCGTCGCGCAGGATCTTCGGCCGGATGAAGATCATGAGATTCGTCTTCTGCCGGTCCGAGTTGCGCGTCTTGAACGCGAGGCCGATGAGCGGAATACGGCCGAGGAAGGGCACGCGCGACTCGCCGCGGCTCGAGTTGTCCGAGATCAGGCCGCCGAGCACGACGATACCGCCATCCTCGATCATGACGTTCGTGCTGACCGTGCGCTTGTTCGTGATCAGGTCGACGGCGCCCGCCGAGCTCTGCGCGAGAGAGGAGCTCTCGATCTCGAGCTTCAGGATCACGGTGCTGCCGCCGTTCAACTGCGGCGTCACCTTCAGAATCGTGCCGACCTCTTCACGCTGCACCGTCTGGAACGGATTCACCGAACCGGCGGCGGCGCCCGTGTTCGTGAACTGGCCGGTGATGAACGGTACTTCCTGCGCGACTTTGAGCTGCGCCTCCTGGTTGTCCATCGTGATGGCGGAGGGCGTCGCGATGATGTTCGAGTCCGCATCGCTGCGCACCGCGCGCAGGATGGCCGCAAAGTTCACGCCGTTATCGACGATGCGGCCGATGCCGAGGAGCGCTCCCGTCGGCAGCGTCGCGCCGGCGGCGAGTGCGGCGGTCGGGTTCGCGGCGATCTTGGCGACGTCCGTCAGCGAGACCGTGCCCGAGTTCTGGCTGCCGATCGGTGAATTGAAGGTGCCGATCGGAATATTCGTACCGCTCTCGTTCGAGTAGGCGGCCCAGTTGACGCCGAGCGCCGCGGACTTGCTCTGCGACACGTCCACGATGATCGCTTCGACCAGCACCTGCATGCGCCGGATGTCGAGCTTGTCGATGATCGCCATGATCGAGCGCATCGTCTTCGGCGGCGCGGTGATGACGAGCGCGTTGGTCTCCGGCTCCGCCCAGATCTGCGTCGCCTTGTCAGCCTGGGCGGCCGGCGTGGCGGCACCGCCGGCACCGGCCGGTGCGGCGGCCTGCGCCATGCCGGTGATCTGCTCCTTCAGTTTCGGCGCGATCTTCTCGGCATCCGCATAGCGCAGGTAGCGCACTTGCGTGTCGCCGCCGGACTGCAGAGGCGTGTCGAGGTGAGCAATGAGCGTCTTGATGCGCAGGCGCTGGCTCGGATCGCCGCTCACGAGCACGCTGTTCGAGCGCTCGTCGGCGACCAGCTTCATCGGGTTCGCGCCGCCTTCCTGCGCCTGCTGCGCCTGGAAGAGCGTGGTGATGACGCGAACGATCTCGGCGGCGGAGGCGTTCTGCAGGGGCACGATCTCGACGTCCGAGTCGCCGGCCTGGTCGATGCGCGCGATGATCCGCTGGATGCGGTTCACGTTCGCGGCGCGGTCCGAAATGATCAGGATGTTGGAAGGCTGATAGGCCGCGAGGTGGCCGTTCTGCGGGATGAGCGAGCGCAGGATCGGCACGAGCTGCGCGGCGTTGACGTTCTTGACCTGGATGACCTGCGTGACGATCTCATCGGAGGTGCGGCTGACGCGGTCCGGCAGGTCGTCGCCGGGCATGGTGCGCGCATTCGCGTCCGGCACGATCTTCACGACGTCGCCCGCCGGCATGGCCACGAAGCCGTGCACCTGCAGGATCGAGAGGAACGCCTGATAAAAGGCGTCCGGCGACATCGGCGTCGACGAGAGCATCGTCACCTGGGCGCGCACCCGCGGCTCGATGATGAAGTTCTTGCCGGTGGCGGCGCTCACCGCCTCGGCGATCATCGTGATGTCGGCGTCCTTGAAGTTCGGCGTGATCTTCTGCTGAGTCTGCTGCGCGAGGGCCGGCACCGGCAGCACGGCCAGCGACCCGGCGAACAGCCACGCAGCGGCGCAGGCCCATGCGAGGACCCGCGTGCGGCTCGCTGCGATCGTTCCGGAACATTTCATCTCGAAATTCCCTCGGCGCGCGCGGCCGCCGGTGTCGTGTGCCTCGTTGGTCATCTGAGCCGCCGGCTCAATCGTCACGCCCGTTGGGCCCCGGCAGGTCCTGCGGGGAAGCCGCCTCGCCGCCGGGCGGCGGCGCGCCATCGCCGCCATTGATCAACTGCTCGGCTTCTTGGCCGAGCTGCGCCATGTTCAAAGTCAAATCCTGCTGCTTGCCGTTGCGCATGACCGTGACGTGCGCCTCGCTCGAGGAGCCCAGGGTCGAAAAAATCTCCTGGCCCCGCGCGGGATCATCGAGCGGCGTGCCGTTGATGGCCGTCACCAGATCGCCGGGGCGTAAGCCGAGCCGTGTAAACGCCTGCCGGTTGCGTCCGGGGTAGACCCGGTAGCCGCGCTGCTTGCCCTGCGCGAACACCGGCTGCGGCCGCATGATGTCGGTGATGACGCTCGGCTCGCTGGTAATGAGCTGGCGCATCCGCTCGGCAATGGGGTTCTCGGTGGGCAGGTTCTGCTGGGGCGGCGGCGCCATCGCCATGCCCGTGCTCTGCCGCGGCAGTGCCAGAGATTCCAGAGTGCCGTCCCGATCGAGAATCACGCGATCGCTGAAGACAGAGTGCAGCTTTACGCCTCCCGGCACAATGTCGCCCACCGCGTACACTTTTGCCGCGGCGGCGTTCTCGCCGAGTATCGCGAGGCCGTTGCGCGGGTCGGCGGCGGCGATGACCCCCGTCAGCACGAGCGGAATGTTCGTCGGGCGCGCCTCGGCAGCGTTGCTATTGACGGTGGGCTTGGGCGCGCCGAATAGTCCGGCGTTGGCGATGGCCGCCGCGTTCACGCGCGGTGTGGACGGTGCGGGCGGCGGGATTGGCGCGGAACTTGCGGAGCGTCCGCTGGCCTTTCCTCCTGTGAGGTCGGTCACGATGAGCGCGGCCTGCACCCCCAGCGCCAGCGCCAGTACCCAGGTCGCGATGCGCGGCCCATGTTGGAGCATGAGCGCGCGCCAGCGGTCCGGCGGCGGCAGGTTCGCGAGGAAGGTGGTGGCATTCATCGGCTGGGTTGAAACCTCGATGATGGAGTCCTGGAATGTACGGCACCGGCGGCAACGAAGATGCCCTGCGCCGAACGCGCGGGCGCCATCATACGAGCGTGCTCACGACGCTCTCAAGCAATTGTTTTCTTTCGGTAAACTCGATCACTCTTCTAGTAGCTTGTGTTGCTGAATGGCGACCCCTATAAAGACCGTCATGTCTGACCCGCAGATCGCACGTCCCGACAATGGTGTTGTCGTTGAAGAAGCGCGCCCGCAGGTCAAGCAGCCCCCGCTCTATCAGGTCGTTCTCTTGAACGACGACTACACCCCGATGGAGTTTGTGGTCGACGTGCTCGAAAAGTTCTTTGCACTCAATCGACCGACGGCGACGCGCATCATGTTGGAGGTTCACACGAAAGGTAAGGGTGTGTGTGGAGTCTTCACATACGAGATTGCTGAAACTAAGGTAGCGCAGGTGACCACCTACGCGCGCGACAACCAGCATCCGCTGATGTGCACGCTCGAAGAGGCCTGAGACACGGTCGGAAGGTTTTAAACAGTGCTGTCCAACGAGCTTGAATACTGTCTCAACGATGCGTTTCACCAGGCGCGCGAGGCCCGTCACGAGTATCTGACGGTCGAGCACCTGCTGCTCGCCATTCTCGACACCCCGAAGGTGCGCGAGATCCTGCGCGCCTGCGGCGCCGATCTGGCGAAGCTCAAGCAAGAGGTGAAGGAGCACATCGATCAGTCCACCCCGCGCATCGACGAATCCGAAGAGCGCGAGGTGCAGCCCACTCTCGGTTTCCAGCGCGTGCTGCAGCGGGCGCTGTTCCACGTGCAGTCGAGCGGCAAGAAGGAAGTCGGCGTCGCGAACATCCTCGTGTCGATCTTCAGCGAGAAGCAGAGCCACGCGGTGTATCTGCTCAATCGCCAGCACGTCACGCGCCTCGACGTCACCAACTACATCTCGCACGGCCTCTCGAAGATCGCGGAGGAGAAGACCTCCGACAAGGACGAGACGTCCGCCGATGGCGAGCGGGATCCCGAAGGCGGCGGCAGCGCGCTCGAGAAGTACACGACCAACCTGAATCGCATGGCGCAGGAAGGCCGCATCGATCCGTTGATCGGCCGCAAGCTCGAAGTGGAGCGCACGATCGAGATTCTCTGCCGGCGGCGCAAGAACAATCCGCTGTACGTGGGCGAAGCCGGCGTCGGCAAGACGGCGATCGCGGAAGGCCTCGCTCGGCTCATCGTCGAAGGCAAGGTGCCCGAGGTGCTCGCCGACTGCACGATCTACGCGCTCGACATGGGCTCGCTCATCGCCGGCACGAAGTATCGCGGCGATTTCGAGAAACGCCTGAAGGGCGTGATCACCGAGCTGAAGAAGCAGCCCGGCGCCATTCTCTTCATCGACGAGATTCACACCGTCATTGGCGCGGGTGCCGCGTCCGGCGGCGTCATGGACGCCTCGAACCTCATCAAGCCCGTGCTGACGAACGGCGAGATCCGCTGCATCGGCTCGACGACGTATCAAGAATACCGGGGCATCTTCGAGAAGGATCACGCGCTCGCGCGGCGCTTCCAGAAGATCGACGTCGTGGCGCCGAGCGTCGCCGAGACGGTCGAGATCTTGATGGGGCTCAAGAGCCGCTTCGAGGAGCATCACGGCGTCACGTACGCCGACGAGTCATTGAAAGCGGCCGCAGAGCTCGCCGAACGGCACATCAACGAGCGGCACTTGCCCGACAAAGCCATCGACGTCGTGGACGAGGCGGGTGCCCGGCTGCGTCTGAAGCCCATCGCCGAGCGCGAGACCACGGTCGAGGTGCGCCACATCGAGGACGTGGTGGCGCGCATGGCCCGCATCCCGGCGAAGAGCGTGTCGACCTCCGACCGCGAAGTGCTGAAGAATCTCGAGCGGAATCTGAAGCTCTCGATCTTCGGGCAGGACAAGGCGATCGAAGCGCTCGCCTCCGCCATCAAGATGGCGCGCTCGGGGCTCGGCGACAACCGCAAGCCCGTCGGCAGCTTCCTGTTCGCGGGGCCGACCGGTGTCGGCAAGACGGAAGTCACGCGGCAGCTCGCGCTCGTCATGGGCGTCGAGTTCCTGCGCTTCGACATGTCGGAATACATGGAGCGGCACACCGTGTCGCGTCTGATCGGCGCGCCACCGGGATACGTCGGGTTCGACCAGGGTGGCTTGCTGACCGAGGCGATTACCAAGCATCCACACTGCGTGTTGCTGCTGGATGAGATCGAGAAAGCGCATCCGGACGTGTTCAACCTGCTGCTGCAGGTGATGGACCACGGCACGTTGACGGACAACAACGGCCGCAAGGCCGACTTCCGGCACGTGATCATCGTAATGACGACCAATGCGGGCGCGCAGGAGATGGCGCGGCCGTCCATCGGCTTCACGCAATCCGACAATTCGAGCGATGGGATGGAGGCGATCCGCCGGCTGTTCTCGCCCGAGTTCCGCAATCGCCTGGATGCCGTCATCCAGTTCAACTCCCTCGACTCCGCAACGATCGAGCGCGTCGTCGACAAGCTCATCGTCGAGGTCGAATCGCAGCTCGAGCAGAAGGGCGTGCAGGTCGCGCTGGACGATGCCGCCCGGGCCTGGATCGCGCAGAAGGGCTACGACCCGAAGATGGGAGCCCGCCCGATGGCCCGCGTCATTCAGGAGCACATCAAGCGGCCGCTCGCGGAGGAGCTGCTGTTCGGTCGGCTGACGAATGGCGGAACGGTGCGGATTTCGGTGTCGAAGGACGGTCAGAAGCTCGAGCTGGATTGCACGCCGGCGCCGCAGCCCGAAGTGACCGTCTGACATCGGCCTGCAAGACGGACAGAACTGCCGCCGTGGGCGACCTCGGCGGCAGTTTTCGTTTGGGAGCGCGATTCGTCACCAGCGGGCCCGTCGGCGGACAAGTGGGACTCGGCGCTCAGCAGGGCGGCGTTCGGCGGGGAGCGGCCCTCCGACCGGCGCGGCGATGAGTGAGCCTCGTCAGTGGGCGGGCGCCAACCCCGTTGCCGGCGAAGCGTGCTCGCTCAACGTAAAGGTACTCGCTCGCGGCGAATGCCCGCCGGGCGGCGGCGTTCGGCAGTGAGTTTGGGGTAGAGGATTGTCCCGTGGACGTGAGGGTCGGCCCGCCGGGCACGAAGAGTCCCCGCTGGGTGGAAGGGTGCCTCGGGGGCGAAGCCCCCAAAACAAAAACCCTATCTACCGCGGTAGATGATGCGGCCTTTGGTCAGGTCGTACGGGGTCATCTCAACGGTGACCGCATCGCCGGTCAGGATGCGGATGTAGTTCTTGCGCATCTTCCCGGAGATGTGCGCATTCACCACGTGCCCGTTCTTCAGTTTCACGCGGAACGTGGTGTTGGGCAGGGTCTCGACGACCTCACCTTCCATCTGAATAGCGTCTTCTTTTGCCATACCGTCCTAAAGTGCCAAGGGCGGCGAATCATGCAGGCTCATCGGCAGTGGCGCAAGCGACGCATGCTCCCGTAGCAGGGCCTGGAATCGCTTCCGCGGGATCCGGCGGCTGCCCAGGGACTCGAGGTGTGCCGACGCCATCTGGCAATCGATGACGACGATGCCCTCGGCGATGCAGCTCTCCACCAGTCGCGCCAGCGCAACCTTGGACGCATCCCGCTCCCGGCTGAACATGGATTCTCCGAAGAAGACTCCACCCAGCCGCACGCCGTACAGACCGCCGACAAGCCGGTCGCCGCGATAGGTCTCGAAACTGTGGGCATACCCCCGCTGATGCAACTCCACATAGGCGGCCAACATCTCCGGGGTGATCCAGGTTCCCACGCTTCCCGGGCGGGGGGCCGCGCAGCCCTCGATGACGGCGCGGAAATCCCGGTCGATGGCGCTCGTGAAGCCGCCGTTGCGGATCGTCTTGGCGAGGCTGCGGCTGCAGCGAAACTCCTCGGGGAACAGCACCGCCCTGGGGTCCGGCGACCACCAGAGCACCGGTTGCCCCTCGGAGTACCAGGGAAAGATGCCGCGCCGGTACGCGGCCAGGAGCCGGGGAACGGACAGGTCGCCGCCCGCCGCTAACAGGCCGTCCGGCTCGTCGAGCGCGCGCTCGAGTGGCGGGAACCACTCGGGCTCGTCCTGCGGCGACAGCCAGGTGATCGTCTTCACGGATCGGCTTTTAACCCATGTTGGGAGTGGAGGGCGACTTCAAGGCGTCCCGCGGAAGGGGACGTGGGCACGCACCTCCTCAGCATACTCATCGATGGCCGCGCCTTCACGGCCCAGATAGTCGTCGATCGCCGAGCGAAAGCGCCGATCGGCGATGTAGTGCGCCGACCAGGTGAGCACCGGCTCGAAACCGCGCGCGACCTTGTGCTCGCCCTGCGTGCCGGGCTCGAAGCGGGCGAGGCCGTTCTCGATGCAGAACTCGATGCCCTGGTGATAGCACGTTTCGAAGTGCAGGCTGTGGTAGTCGGCCGCCGAACCCCAGTACCGGCCGTACAGAGTGTCGTCGCTGCGGAAGAAGATTGCCGCGGCCACCGGCTTCCCCGAGTGCATGGCGACCTTCACCATCAGAGCGTCGCCCAGTGTCCGGGCGATCTCCGCGAAGAACGTCTTCGTCAGGTAGGGCTCGTGGCCGTGCCTGAGGAAGGTGTCGCGATGGAAGGCGTACACGCGATCGAGCAGCCGCCCGTCGAGCTCGCCGCCCGAGCGCGTTTCGAAGGTGATACCGGCCTCGGCGACGCGCCGGCGCTCACGCTTGGCCTTTTTGCGCTTCTCGGCCGTGAAGGTCTCGAGGAACGCATCGAAGCTCGCGTAGCCGCGATTGCTCCAGTGGAACTGGCAGTCCCGCCGGAGCAGCCAGCCGGCGCGCTCGCACGCGACACGACCCGGTTCGTCGAGGAACAGGGCGTGCGCCGAGGACAAGGCGTGCTCGGCCGAGTATTCCTCGATGGCAGCGATGAGCAGCTTCGCAGTGCTCTCCGCGTCGAGATCCTTGCGGATCAAGAGGCGCGGACCGCTCGCCGGCGTGAACGGCACGGCGACCGTCAGCTTCGGGTAGTAGTTGCGCCCGACGCGCGCATAGGCCTGCGCCCACGCGAAGTCGAACACGAATTCGCCGTAAGAGTGGGACTTGGCGAAAGCCGGTGCCGCGGCCGCGAGCCCTTGCGAGTCGGAAAGCGTGAGATAGCGGGGCTCCCAGCCCGTACGCGATCCCACGCACCCGGTCCGCTCGAGCGCCGCGAGGAATTCGTGGCGCAGAAACGGGATGTGCGTCCCGTTCAGCGCATTCCACTGGCGTGCGTCGAGATCGGCGATGCGTTTGTGAACGGCGATCCGCATTCCCGCGGCTATTGACCTGCGTCGATTCGTTCGAGGTACTTGTCGGCATCGAGCGCGGCCATGCAGCCGCTGCCTGCCGACGTGATGGCCTGACGATACACGTGATCCGCCACGTCGCCCGCAGCGAACACGCCGGGAACGCTCGTGGCGGTGGCGTCGCCGTCGGTCCCGCTCTTCACCTTCAGGTAGCCGTCGTCGCGCATGGCGAGCTGCCCCTTGAAGATGCCCGTGTTCGGCTCGTGGCCGATGGCGATGAAGAGACCCGTCACGCGAATCTCCTGCGTCTTGTCGTCGATGCGATCTTTCAGGCGCACGCCCGAGACGCCCGCATCGTCACCGAGCACCTCCTCGACCGTGTGGTTCCAGATGACCTTCATCTTGCCGGCGTGGACGCGCTCGAACAGACGGTCCTGCAGGATCTTCTCGGCGCGCAGCTTGTCGCGCCGATGGATGAGTGTGACGTGAGCTGCGATGTTCGAGAGATAGAGCGCCTCTTCGACGGCCGTGTTGCCGCCGCCGACGACCGCGACGTCCTGGTTCCGGAAGAAGAACCCGTCGCAAGTCGCGCACGCGGAGACGCCGCGGCCGCGGAAGCGCTCTTCGGAGGGCAGGCCGAGATACTTGGCGCGCGCCCCCGTGGCGATGATGACCGCATCGGCCGTGTAGACTCCCGAGTCGCCGATCAGCTCGAACGGCCGCCGCGACAGGTCCACCTTGTTGATGTGATCGTTGACGATCTGCGTGGCGAAGCGCTCGGCGTGGGCACGCATGCGCTCCATCAGTGCCGGTCCCTGCAGACCCTCGACGTCGCCCGGCCAGTTGTCGACGTCGGTCGTCGTCATGAGCTGCCCGCCTTGCTCGACGCCGGTGATGAGCAGGGGATTGCGGTTGGCGCGAGCGGCGTAAACTGCCGCGCTGTAGCCAGCGGGGCCGGAGCCGAGAATGATCAGGCGGCTGTGACGAGGTGTCCTCATGGGGGCCTATCGTTTGGATACGGGTTGTTTCGCGACCCTGCGCGGGTCCAACGAGCCGCAATGGTACCAACTATGCTGGCGTTCAAGCCGTACACAGCCCATGCGGCGGGAATCGCCTCTATAATTTGAGGCACTCTCCATATTCTTTACGGAACTCAAGGAATTGGCTGAATCTTCTGCCACACGGAACTCCGTGAAATTCACTGCGGCCGTCGCGCGCGGCTTGCGCGAGAGCGCCGCCATTGCGATCGCCGTCCTCGCGCTCGTCGTTTTCGTGGCGCTCGCGACCTACAGTCCGAACGACACCGGCTTCTCGTTCGCCGGTGATGCGGAAGGCGTGCGCAATCGCATCGGTCCGGTGGGCGCATGGTTTGCCGACGCGCTGTTCTTTCTCTTCGGCCGGCCGGCGTTTCTCTTCCCGGTGATGCTGGCCGTCTGGTGCTGGACGCTCTTCCGCAATCGCAAGGGCGAAAAGGAGCCCGGCTCCCGCGCCAACACGGCAGTGAAGGTCGCCGGCTTCGCGCTCGTGCTGGTCTCGAGCTGCGGGCTGGCAACGCTTCACTGGGACCCGGGTCCGCTTCGCGATACCGCCGGCGGGGTCATCGGCAGACTGGTCGGCGAGGGGCTCGCAGCGGGTCTGCAGTTTCTCGGAGCCACGCTGCTGCTGATCGCCGCGTGGATGGCCGGGCTGTCGCTCGCATTCGGCGTGTCGTGGCTGACCGTGATGGACCGGCTCGGCGCGTACACGTGGGCCGGCGTTGCGTGGGTGCGCGACCGTCTCGCCACGAAGCGCGAGGTCAGCGAAGGCCGCGAGCGCAAGCAAGCGCGCCGCGAAGTGGTCCAGCAGACGGAGCAGAAGAAGTCCGCGACGCGCCCGCCGCCGCGCATCGAGCAGCCGCCGCCGCTCGTGGAGAAGAGCGAGCGCGTCGAGAAGGAGCGGCAGGTGCCGCTCTTCGAGGCGCCCAAGTCGGGCGAGCTGCCGCCGCTCAACCTGCTCGACGATCCGCCGCCGTCGGAGCCGAGCTATTCCGCCGAGGCGCTGCAGGCGCTCTCGCGTCTCGTCGAGATGAAGCTGAAGGATTTCGGTATCGAGGCGGAAGTCGTCGCCGTGCAGCCCGGGCCTGTGGTCACCCGGTTCGAGCTGCGTCCGGCGCCCGGCGTGAAGGCGAGCGCGATCACGAGTCTCTCGAAGGACCTGGCGCGTGCGCTCTCGGTGCTGAGCGTGCGCGTCGTCGAAGTGATTCCGGGCAAGAACGTGATGGGTCTCGAGATCGCGAACGAGAAGCGCGAGATCGTGACGCTCGGCGAGATCCTGCGCTCGAAGGCGTACGACGAGATGCAGTCGCCGCTCGCACTGGCACTCGGCAAGGACATCGGTGGCCAGCCCGCTGTTGCCGATCTCACGAAGATGCCGCACCTGCTGATCGCGGGCACGACCGGATCGGGCAAGTCCGTCGCGATCAATGCCATGGTGCTGTCGCTGCTCTACAAGAGCACCGCGGAGCACGTGCGCATGATCATGATCGATCCGAAGATGCTCGAGCTCTCGGTGTACGAGGGCATTCCGCATCTGCTCGCGCCGGTGGTCACGGACATGAAGCAGGCGGCAAACGCGCTGCGCTGGTGCGTGGTGGAGATGGATCGCCGCTATCGGCTCATGGCGGCGCTCGGCGTGCGCAACATCGTCGGCTTCAATCGCAAGGTCAAGGAAGCAAACGATGCGGGCAAGCCGATCCGCGATCCGGTGATGATGGAGATGGCGTCGAACGATCCGACCTTCGATCAGAGCACGATTCCGACGCTCGTGCCGCTGCCGTTCATCGTCGTCATCATCGACGAGCTCGCCGATCTCATGATGATCGTCGGCAAGAAGGTCGAAGAGCTGATTGCGCGCCTCGCGCAGAAGGCGCGCGCGTCGGGCATTCACCTCGTGCTCGCGACGCAGCGTCCGTCGGTGGACGTGATCACGGGTCTCATCAAGGCGAACATTCCGACACGCATCGCGTTCCAGGTGTCGTCGCGCGTCGACTCGCGCACCATTCTCGATCAGATGGGCGCGGAGACGCTGCTCGGACACGGCGACATGCTGTATCTGCCTGCGGGCACGTCCTTGCCGCTGCGCTGTCACGGCGCGTTCGTCTCGGATCAGGAAGTGCACCGCGTCGTCGCCGCGCTCAAGACGGACACGCCGCCGAACTATATCGAGGACGTACTGTCTGGACCCAGAACGCCGATTCCGGGCATCACGCCGGATGATGGCGATGAGGGCGTCGGCGGTGTCTCGGCCGGCGCCGAGCAGGATCCGCTCTATGATGAAGCCGTGAAGATCGTGACCCAGGAACGCAAACCGTCTATTTCCTACGTGCAGCGCCGTCTCAAAATCGGCTACAACCGTGCCGCGCGTCTGCTCGAGCAGATGGAGTCGGCGGGCGTCGTCGGGCCGCTGCAGCCGAACGGCTCGCGCGAAGTGCTCGCGCCGGCGCCGGCCGGGGACTGAACCGCATGAAATATCTTCGCGGCGCTCTCGCGATGAGCGTCATCGCAGTGGTGCTCGCATTCGCCGCTTCCGTGACGCGGGCGGCGGACGCGAGCACGCCGCTCGACAAATATTTCGACGGGTTGAACACGCTGCGCGCGAGCTTCACGCAGACGGTGAAGGATGCGCACGGCAAGGACGTCGAGCGCTCGAGCGGCACGCTCGTCGTCTCCCGGCCCGGCAAATTCCGCTGGGAAGTGGAGCCGAAGGCGGGCAGCGACAGTGCAGGGCAGCTGCTCGTCGCCGATGGCAAGAACGTCTGGTTCTTCGATCGGGACCTCGAGCAGGTGACGGTGAAGCCGATCGATGCCGCCCTGTCCTCGACGCCGGCAATGCTTCTCTCGGGCGCATCGGATGTGCGGGAGAGCTTCACAGTGACGCCTGCCGGGTCCCGCGACGGGCTCGAGTGGGTGCTGGTCGAGCCGAAGCAGGCCGAGGCGGACTTTCGCCGCGCGCTCTTCGGCTTCGACAAAGGAACCCTGAAACGCATGATCATCGACGACCGCCTCGGCCAGACGGCGACCATCCAGTTCGACAAGGTGGAGCGCAACGCGCGCGTCTCGCCCGATGAGGTGAGCTTCACGCCGCCACCGGGCGCGGATGTCATCGGAAAGCCCGCATCGTGAGCGTCGAATCCGCTTATGTGCAGCCGAAGCTGCGCTATGCCTGGCTCTGGTGGGCCATCGGCTATCTGCTGCTCGCTTGGACCGTGAACGACAGCCTCGAGAGCCATCCGCCGGACTTCGGCGGGCTCTTCGCGAGCGACAAGGTGCTGCATTTCACCGGGTATTTCCTGCTCGCAACCTGGTTCGGCGGGGTGACGCGGCGCTCGCGCTACTGGCTCGTCGGGGTGCTGCTCATTGCGTTCAGCGGTGCGCTCGAAATCGCGCAGGGGCTCATGCACAACGGCCGGGAGGCCGAATGGCTCGATCTGCTGGCGAACGCGTTGGGCGTGACGAGCGCGCTGATCGTCGCCTCGCTCGGCCTCGGCAAGTGGCTGGTCTGGATCGAGCGGCTGCTCGGCCTGCAGAAGTAGGTTCCGCGGGCGAGCACAGATCACGGGACGCCCGCAGCTGAGGGCTCGAGGCGCCGCTCGCCTTTCGCCGGCTTGCTCGGGCACACTGCCGCCGATGCCACCCAAATCCACGCAAAGCGCTGCGGCTCCGCTGCGCCCGCTCTCCGATCGCATGCGGCCGCGGTCGCTCGATGAATTCGTCGGTCAGCGTCATCTCCTCGCGCCGGGCAAGCCGCTGCGGCAGGCGCTCGAAGGCGGGCAGCTCCATTCGCTCATTCTCTGGGGCCCTCCGGGCACGGGCAAAACGACGCTCGCGCGCCTCATGGCCGAGCGCTCGAATGCGCAGTTTCTCGCGCTTTCCGCCGTGATGGCAGGCGTGAAGGACATCCGTGCAGCCGTCGAGCAGGCGAAGGAAGCGCGCGCGATGTACGGGAAGCCGACGGTGCTGTTCCTCGACGAGGTGCATCGCTTCAACAAGGCGCAGCAGGACACGTTTCTGCCGTACCTCGAAGACGGCACGCTCATCTTCATCGGCGCCACCACCGAAAATCCCTCGTTCGAAGTGGTGAGCGCGTTGCTGTCGCGGGCGCGCGTGTACGTGCTGCGAGCGCTGCAGGTCGAGGACATCATCGAGGTGCTGAAGCAGGCGCTCACGGACGAAGAGCGCGGGCTCGGCAAGGAGCACATCGAGATCGCTCCCGATGCGCTCGAGCTCATCGCGCGCGCCGCCGACGGCGATGCGCGACGCGGCCTCAACATGCTCGAGCTCGCCGCGAGCCTCGCGGAGGCGGCCGCGCCGGACGATGCGGCGGAAGGCGCATCCGCAAGCGCGGGCGCGCCGCGCGCGCCGGGCACCCGGCTCATCGACCTGCGCATCGCGCAGGAAGTGGCGAGCGGTACGCGCCGTCGCTTCGACAAGGGCGGCGACCAGTTCTACGACCAGATCTCCGCGCTCCACAAAGCCGTGCGCGGTACCGATCCGGACGCCGCGCTCTACTGGTTCTGTCGCATGCTCGATGGCGGCTGCGATCCGCTCTACATCGCGCGCCGTGTGGTGCGCATGGCGATCGAGGACATCGGTCTCGCCGATCCGCGTGCGTTCGCTCTGACACTGGATGCCTGGGAAGCCTACGATCGCCTCGGCAGCCCCGAGGGCGAGCTCGCGATCGCGAACGCGGTGGTCTACCTCGCGTGCGCGCCGAAGAGCAACGCGGTCTACGTCGCGATGGGCGAAGCGCAGGAAGACGTCGAGCGCTTCGGCACGCTCGACGTGCCGGCGCGCTTCCGGAACGCGCCCACGCGCCTCATGAAGCAGCTCGGCCACGGCGCCGGCTACCGTTACGCACACGACGAACCCGACGCCTACGTCGCCGGCGAGCGCTATTTGCCCGACGAGATGCCGGATCGGCGATACTATCGGCCGGCTCCCCGGGGTCTCGAGATCAAGATCGGCGAAGCGCTGGCCCGCTTGCGGGCGAAGGCGCCGCCTTCGGACGCTGCGCCCGCCGGGAAGCCGCCCGACAAGTCACCCACTGAACGGCGATGATCGACGTCAAGCTGCTTCGTACCGACCCTGAGGCCGTCGCGCGCAATCTCGCGCGACGCGGTTTCGTGCTGGATGTCTCGGCGCTGAGAGCGCTCGATGAGCGGCGCAAACAAGCGCAGATCGAGAACGATCGGCTGCGCGCCGAGCGCAATGCGCACGCGAAGGCCGTCGGCATGGCGAAAGCACGCGGGGAGGACATCACGCCGTTGCTCGCGAAAGGCGAGCAGCTCACGAAGGACTTGGCCCGCGTCGATCAGCAGCTCGCGGACCTGCAAGTCGAGCTCGATCGCTGGCTCGCGGGGCTGCCAAACCTGTTGCACGAGTCCGTGCCGGACGGTCGCGATGAGACCGCCAACGTCGAGGTGCGCCGCTGGGGCGAGCCGCGCAAGTTCGACTTCGAAGTGAAGGATCACGTCGCGCTCGGCGAGAAGCTCGGCGGACTGGACTTCGAGGCGGCAAGCCGCATCTCGGGCGCGCGCTTCGTGGTGATGCGCTCCGCGGTCGCGCGACTGCACCGCGCGCTCGGGCAATTCATGCTCGACCTGCACACGCGCGAGCACGGCTACACCGAGGTGTACGTGCCGTATCTCGTGCAGTCGCCGGCGCTCTTCGGCACGGGCCAGCTGCCGAAGTTCAAGCAAGACCTCTTCGCCATCGAAGGCGAGGGCGACTTCTATCTGATTCCGACGGCCGAAGTGCCGGTGACGAATCTCGTGCGCGATCAGATTGTGAGCGCGGAGAGCCTGCCGCTGAAGTTCGTCGCGCACACGCCGTGCTTCCGCTCGGAAGCGGGTGCAGCCGGCAAGGACACGCGCGGCATGATCCGCCAGCATCAGTTCGACAAGGTCGAGATCGTGCACGTCGTGCGCCCCGCGGATTCGTATGCCGCGCTCGAGCAGCTGACGAGTCACGCCGAAGAAGTGCTGAAGCGGCTCGAGCTGCCCTACCGTGTGGTGGCGCTCTGCGCGGGGGATATCGGGAACGGCAGTGCGAAGACCTATGACCTCGAAGTCTGGCTTCCGGGGCAGAACCGCTATCGCGAAATCTCTTCGTGCAGCAACTTCGAGGCGTATCAGGCCCGGCGGATGCAGGCGCGCTGGCGCAATCCCGACACCGGCAAACCCGAGCCGGTGCACACGCTCAACGGATCGGCGCTCGCAGTCGGCCGCACGCTCGTCGCGGTGCTCGAGAATTACCAGAACGCCGACGGCTCGATCACCGTTCCGGCGGCGCTGAAGCCGTACATGGGCGGCATAGAGAGGATCGCATGACAATGAGCGGGTCCGTGGAAATCACGGGCGGTTGCCTGTGCAAAGCCGTGCGCTATCGCGCGACGGCGGCGCCCATCGTCACGCGGCTATGCTGGTGCCGGCTGTGCCAGTTTCTCGGCTCCGGCAATGCCACCGTGAACGTTTGCTTCCCCACGGAGAGCTTTAGCGTCGAGGGGCAGCTCACCGACTATCGCAGCGTTGCCGATAGCGGCAGCATCATGCATCGCAAGTTCTGCGGTATCTGCGGGACACCCATGTTCAGCGAAGCGGAGGCGCGCCCACATCTGATCTTCGTTCGGGCAGGGACACTGGACGATCCGGCGATCGCGAGACCCTCCATGACGATCTGGACATCGCAAGCGCCTGTGTGGGCATGCATCGATCCAGCGCTGCCGCGAGTCGCGAAACAGCCGCCGCCGGCGGCCTAGCTCGTTTCTGCGTTTCCGCGAGCAGCTCGGCGCGGCAACGGTGAGCGCGAGGCGGCGGCTCCTTGCTCGAGCCGCGAACCCGGTCCGGCATAATGCTGCCTGCACCGCACGGTTGCCTGAAAGGACTTAGCAATGTACCAACCCGCCGCAGATCGTTATCAGCAGATTCCGTATGCCCGCTGCGGGCGCAGCGGACTGCAGTTGCCGCGGATCTCGCTCGGGCTGTGGCAGAACTTTGGCGGCACGGCGCCGTTCGAGAACGCGCGCGAGATGGTGCTGAAGTCGTTCGATCGCGGCATCACGCACTTCGATCTCGCGAACAACTACGGGCCGCCGCCGGGCTCCGCCGAGGAGAACTTCGGACGCATCCTGCGCGCCGACTTGCGCGCGTATCGCGACGAGCTCGTGATCTCGACGAAAGCGGGCTACCTCATGTGGCCCGGACCGTACGGCGAGTGGGGCTCGCGCAAGTATCTGCTCGCGAGCCTCGATCAGAGTCTGAAGCGGATGGGGCTCGAGTACGTCGACATCTTTTATTCGCATCGCGTCGATCCACACACGCCGCTCGAAGAGACGATGGGCGCACTCGACACGGCGGTGCGCAGCGGGCGCGCGCTGTACGTCGGCATCTCTTCCTACGGCCCGCAGAAAACCCGTGAGGCAGCGGCAATCCTGCGGGAGCTGAAGACGCCGTTCATCATTCATCAGCCCTCGTACTCGATGCTGAATCGCTGGATCGAGAAGGAGCTGCTCGGCGTGCTCGAGCAAGAGGGCATCGGCTGCATCGCGTTCTCGCCGCTCGCGCAGGGATTGCTCACGACGAAGTACCTCGACGGCTTGCCGAAGAGCGGACGCGCGCTCGAGGACGGCTCGTTTCGCAAGGCGATGCTCTCGGAGCGCAATCTCGCGAACGTGCGTGCGCTGAACCTGATCGCGCAGCGGCGCGGCCAAAGCCTCGCGCAGATGGCCATCGCGTGGGTGCTGCGCAAGCCCGCGGTCACGAGCGCGCTCATCGGCGCGAGCCGCTGGTCGCAGATCGACGAGTGCCTCGGCGCGCTGAAAAACCTGCAGTTCAGCGCCGCCGAGCTCGCCGAGATCGACCGCTACGCTGTCGAGGGCGAGCTGAACATCTGGGCCGCCTCCAGCGCGAACGGCTGATACAATGCGGCCCCGCCGCGGAGGGGTGGCAGAGCGGTTGAATGCACCGGTCTTGAAAACCGGCGTCCTCGCAAGGGGACCGTGGGTTCGAATCCCACCCCCTCCGCCATCACATCTCAGTCCTTTAGCGCGCTTCAGCCCTTGTCGAACCGCTGCCGGCGGTCGTGCGTGATCAAGGGGCAACTGATCATCTAGATCATCCGGCGGTGAGGCTCAGCTTGGTGGCTCCGGTGGCGGGGGACTGCCCGGCGGGCGCGTGGGCGCGCTAATCAGTCCGCTAGTGTTGGGACTTCTTGGTCGGCGGCGCGAACGGACCTTCGTCATAGCAGAGCGTGACGGCCGTTCGCACGACCGCTGCGACGACGCCTACCGGAAATGCAACTGCAAGCCAGAGACCTCGCTTGAAACCCTGCATGAAAAGCGCGAAAGCGGATTCGTTCATCGTCGTGCTCCCTTCAGAACAGTCAGCGCACCTGAGATGAGGACGTACGCGGAGACAATCGCATCGACGTACAGCATCGCAGTCTTCAGCGTCGAGATGACGTGCAAATCTTCATCTGAGAACGGACGGCGATTATTGAGCCACATCAAACAGCCTCCAGTTCCCAGGTCAGTACGAAAAGCGTGACGAACACAAGAAAAGATGAAATGAGATGCCCGATCAAGGGCCACACCAGGCGATGAATTGACGGGCCATCACCGCCGTGGTTCCGACTATGGCTCCACGCGGAATTTCGGCGCATCCGCCGCTGCGAAAGAGCAAGCCACTCGCGGGTCAGAGCGGTGGGCGGTCCATCAAACGCGATGGCTTGCATCACCGCTCCCGCCGGTCGACTCCGCGCCATTGGCGCGGCGAGATCGAAATCGAAAAAAGAATTGCGAGTCATGAGCCGGTCCTTGGATGAGGGGAGAGCATCCGTTCTCCCTGAATCGACACCGAGACTGTAAGCCTCCGCGCGATTTGTGTCGACAGGAGTGTTGAAGTCGTCGTCGCTTTTTTTCGATCTGCGATGCGGTTCGTACGATCGTACGTACATCAGACAATTCTGGCGGTTTGCTCAGTGGCACGCACTCGCACCGCCTCCACAAGACTCGTCGAACAGAAGCCCGCGCTTCAACACGCCTTCAGCACAGCGAACCTCCTTGCCATGGCTGCGCTCGAAAGAAGCCTCCTCGCACGGGCCGGCGAGGCTTCGCGGCCGTGCAGGCGCCGGTGCTGCGCAACGTACCCCATCGCGGGGCAGAGCTCGCCGCCCTCCCTTGGGTTCGCTGCCGCTCGCGGCGATAGCTTGATCTGCAGAGCTCCACTCATCGGCGCTAAAGCTGTCGGTGTGGGGCCACTGCTAGGGGCGACTACGTACTTCGCGCCGCAGTCCTACGGTTCTGAGCGCACCCTCACGGCTGTCAAAGTTCGCGCGTCATGCGAGGAGCACAGTCAGCCGCCACCTCTGCACGGCGTGCGTACGCCGTTCTCATCGTAAGCACCTTCGCATTCACGATCTGTTTCGCCGTCTGGATGATGTTCGGCGTCATCGGCATCCCCATTCGGCAGCGGCTTGGGCTCAACAACACTGAATTCGGGCTTCTGACCTCGACGCCAGTGCTGCTGGGTGCCGTCATGCGCTTGCCGCTGGGCATCTGGACCGATCGCTTCGGCGGACGCGCAGTGTTCATGACATTGCTGGTGGTGTGCGCGATTCCGGTCTTTCTCGTGAGCTACGCGCACGCGCTCTGGCAGTTCTTGTCCATCGGCCTGCTTCTCGGTGTCGTCGGCGCGTCCTTTGCAGTCGGCACACCCTATGTGGCGCGATTCTTTCCCTCGCAGCGCCGCGGGTTCGCGATGGGCTTTTTCGGCGCAGGAACCGTCGGGGCGGCCATCAATATGTTCGTCGCCCCGCAGATCCTTGCGGTGTGGGGCTGGCAGGCGGTGCCGCGTGTGTATGCGCTTGCTCTGCTCGTGACCGCGGCGCTCTTTTGGATCTTCAGCGCTCCGGACCCTGGAGTGGGCTCGCAAGACGTGGTGCCGCTCGCGCAACGTTTCGCCGTGCTGAAAGACTGGCGTGTGTGGAAGCTGTGCCAGTACTACTCGCTCGCTTTCGGCGGATTCACGGCATTGTCGTTGTGGATGCCCGAGTACTACGTCCAAGAGTACGGCTTCGATTTGAAACGCGCCGCTCTGTTGGCCGCATGCTTCTCGCTGCCGGCGGGCGCGCTGCGTGCGCTCGGTGGATGGATGTCCGATCGCTTCGGCGCGCAGAGCGTCACGTGGTGGGTGCTTTGGGCGGCATGGATCACGCTGTTTCTGCTCTCCTACCCGCAGACCGAGCTGGTCGTGAAGACGATCGATGGACCGCGCGTGTTCAGCATCGCGCTCGCGCCGGCGACGTTCACGCTGCTGCTGTTTCTGCTCGGTGTCTCGCTCGCCTTCGGCATGGCCTCCACCTTCAAGTACGTCGGTCAGGACTATCCCCATAGCATGGGCGTCGTGACCGGCATCGTAGGATTGGCGGGCGGCGTCGCCGGATTTCTGTTGCCGGTGATTTGGGGCGCGTTGCTCGACCTCCTGCGTGTGCGCTCGAGCTGCTTCATGTTGCTTTACGGAGTGGTGTGGGTCTCGCTCGTGTTGCTCTACTTCACCGAAATCCGCGGTTACGAGTTCATGGAGCGACGCACGAAGACCGGTGCAGAGCCCGGGCGCGGCACGGCAAGCGCGCGGCGTGTCGGAGAGTTGCAAACATGAGTCATTTCCTGGATCGCTTGACGTTCTTCACCGAGACACGCGAGCCCTTCTCCGACGGGCACGGCGAGGTTCGTAGTGAAGACCGGACATGGGAGGAGTCGTATCGGCAGCGCTGGCAGCACGACAAGATCGTGCGCTCGACGCACGGCGTGAACTGCACGGGCTCGTGCAGTTGGAAGATCTACGTGAAGAGCGGCCTCGTCACGTGGGAAACACAGCAGACCGACTACCCCCGCACGCGCGCCGGCATGCCCAACCACGAGCCGCGGGGTTGCGCGCGCGGCGCGTCGTACAGCTGGTATCTCTACAGCGCTAACCGTCTCAAGTATCCGCTGGTTCGCGGGCGCCTCATGCGGATGTGGCGCGAAGCCCGCGCGCGCCTGGGCCCCGTGGAAGCGTGGTGCTCGATCGTAGAGGATGAGCACAAGGCACGCGCGTACAAATCGGTGCGCGGTCGCGGCGGTTTCGTGCGCGCGAGCTGGGACGAGGTCACGGAGCTCATCGCCGCAGCCAACATCTATACCATTCGCAAGTACGGACCCGATCGCGTGGCCGGCTTCTCGCCGATCCCCGCGATGTCGATGGTGTCTTACGCAGCCGGCTCGCGGTACCTCTCGCTCATCGGCGGTGTGTGCCTGAGCTTCTACGACTGGTATTGCGATCTGCCGCCCGCAAGCCCTCAGACGTGGGGCGAGCAGACGGACGTGCCGGAATCCGCGGACTGGTACAACTCCACATTCATCATCGCCTGGGGTTCGAACGTACCGCAGACGCGCACACCCGACGCGCACTTCTTCGTCGAGGCGCGCTACAACGGCACGAAGACCGTGGCGATCACGCCCGATTACGCGGAGGTCGCGAAGCTTTCCGACCTCTGGCTCCATCCCAAGGCCGGCACCGATGCCGCGCTCGCGATGGCCATGGGCCACGTGATCCTGCGAGAGTTTCATCTCGATCGCACGGTGCCGTGGTTCGACGACTACTGCCGGCGCTTCACGGACATGCCCATGCTCGTGAAGCTCGTGAAACGCGGTGATAGGTGGGTACCCGACCGATACGTGCGCGCGAGCGATTTCGCCGGCAATCTCGGCCAGTCGAATCATCCCGAATGGAAGACCGTTGCTTGCGAGGAGTCGTCCGGTGCAGTGGTGTGTCCGCACGGCTCCATTGGTTACCGTTGGGGGCCCGAGGTTCGTGCCGATCTCGGCAAGTGGAACCTCGAACAGAAGGACGCGTCCGGCAACGAAGTGCGCCTCGCGCTGTCGTCGATCGATCGGCGCGATGCGGTCCTGCCGGTCGCGTTTCCCTACTTTGGAGGGATCCCACACGATCACTTTCGCGCGAACCCGCAAGACGGCGGCGTGCTCGTACGCACGGTTCCCGTACGCAGCGTGGCCCTTGCGGACGGCGAGGCATACGTCGCCACCGTGTTCGATCTGCTCTGCGCGCACTACGGGCTCGATCGCGGTCTCGGCGGAGCCGCCGCGCACGCTTACACGGACGACGTGCCTTACACACCCGCGTGGCAAGAAGCCATCACAGGCGTTCGGGCCGACCAGGTCATCGCGCTAGCGCGGGAGTTCGCGGCAAATGCCGAGAAAACGCGTGGCCGATCGATGGTGATCATCGGGGCCGCGATGAATCACTGGTATCACCAGGACATGAACTACCGTTCCATCATCAACATGCTGATGATGTGCGGCTGCATTGGTGTGCCCGGCGGTGGGTGGGCGCACTATGTCGGCCAGGAGAAGCTCCGTCCGCAGACGGGCTGGACCGCGCTCGCGTTCGCCCTCGACTGGGTGCGTCCACCGCGTCAGATGAACGGCACGTCGTTCTTCTACGCCCACACCGATCAGTGGCGATACGAGCAACTGAAAGTCTCCGAGATTCTGTCGCCGCTTGCGGACCCCGCAGTCGGTAGCGGCACGCTCATCGACTTCAACGTGCGCGCAGAGCGAATGGGATGGTTGCCGAGCGCACCACAGCTCACGGCCAATCCGCTCGAAGTGGCGAAGGCGGCGGCGGCCGCCGGCAAAGATGCAAAGGCATATGTCGTCGACGGCCTGAAGAACGGCACGCTCGAGCTGGCGTGTGAGGACCCCGACAATCCACGCAACTTTCCGCGCGTTCTCTTCGTATGGCGCTCGAACCTGCTCGGCTCCTCGGGCAAGGGACACGAGTACTTCCTCAAACACCTCTGCGGTGCGCAGCACGGCGTGCAGGGCAAGGACCTCGGTGAGGCCGGAGGCCAGAAGCCCGAGGAGGTGCGCTGGCGCGATCCGGCGCCCGAGGGGCGGCTGGACCTCCTCGCGACGCTCGACTTCCGGATGTCGACGACCTGCCTCTACTCGGACGTCGTGCTGCCGACGGCGAGCTGGTACGAGAAGAACGATCTCAACACGTCCGACATGCATCCATTCATTCATCCGCTGTCGGCGGCCGTCGACCCGGTGTGGGAAACGAAGAGCGACTGGGAAATCTACAAGGCCATCGCCAAGAAGTTTTCCGAGCTCGCGCCGGGTCACCTCGCTGTCGAGCAGGACGTCGTGCTCGTGCCGCTGATGCACGACACCCCCGCAGAGCTGGCGCAGGCTGTCGACGTGAAGGACTGGAAGAAGGGCGAGTGTGATCTCATTCCGGGCAAGACCGCACCGCAGATCGTGGTGGTCGAACGGGACTATCCGAATACCTACAAGCGCTTCACGGCCCTCGGCCCGCTACTGGAGAAGCTGGGGCACGGGGGCAAGGGCATCGCGTGGAGCGCCGCGCGCGAAGTGCGCGAGCTCGCCGAGCTGAATCGCACGGTGACCGACGCAGGCCCCACACACGGGCGCCCGAAGATCGAGACGGACATCGACGCGGCCGAAACGATCCTGTCGCTCGCGCCCGAGACCAACGGTGAAGTCGCGGTGGAAGCGTGGC
>DASTRY010000015.1:0-9816 GCA_035760965.1 Steroidobacteraceae bacterium
CTGGATCGGCCCCCACCGGCGTCAAGGCCAAGATCTCGCGCAGTTTCCAAACATCGCGCGCTGGTACGACAGTGTCGGTCGACGTCCTGCCGTGCGTGCAGCGTGCGCACTCGAGCCGGAAGTGTCCGCCGATGAAGCGGCCCGGAAATTCCTCTACGGCCAAACGGCTCGCACGCTGAGCGAGGCATCGCGAGGTGAGTCATGATCACGCCCATACTCTGGAGCTACGACGCCTCCCCTTTCACGCAACGCGCCTTGCGCGTGCTCGGCATGAAGAATCTCGACTGGGGCTGGGTCGAAACGCCGATGGTGCCGCCCAAGGATGCGCTCGTCGCACTCACCGGCGGCTACCGCGGCACCCCCGTGCTGCAGCTGGGAAATGCCGTGTACATCGACTCGCAACGCATTGCCGTCGAGCTCGAAAGCCGCTTTCCGCAGCCGGGCTTGTTCGGCGCAAGCGGCCGGGGCGTCGCATTGATGATGGTGAAATGGGCGGATGCGTTCTTTCGCACAGGTCTGACGATCTCGGTGCAACTGCACGGCGCGCAGTGGCCGGAAGCATTCATGACGGACCGGCGCCATCTGTTCGCCGATTTCGACTGGGAGAACGCATTGCGAGACTCGACGCATGCGCGCGCGCAGTTCCGCGCGCACGCGGCGCTGCTCGAAGCGCAGCTCTCCGACGGTCGCCTTTTCCTGTGTGGGAATACGCCCGGACTTGCAGACGCACACGCGCATCCGTTCGTCTGGATGGCGCTCGCGTATTTTCCGGAGGTCGCATGCCAGCTGTTCGCAGGATTTGAGCGGCTGCAAGCGTGGAACGAACGCGTCGGCGCACTGGGCGAAGGAAAGCGCACGCCGATCCCACCAGCCGACGCCCTTGCGATTGCCCGTGCCACCGAGAGCGCGGAGCAATCGTGGGTCGATCCAAACGACCCGCAGGCTCTGCGGGCGGGTGAGCGCATCGTCGTCGCGCCGGAGGACACGCGACGCGGCGAGGTGATCGGCGAGCTCGTTCGCCTCGATGCCGGCGAGATTGTCGTGCGCCGGAGCGATCCGGCATGCGGTGACGTGTTCGTCCACTTTCCGCGAATGGGCTATCGCGTGTCGCGAGCCGCTGCATGAGCGTGCGGTCAGATCACCTCTTGTGTTCGCAGCTCCGCGATCTGCGCGGCGCTGTAACCGAGCTCGGACAAAATGGCGTCGGTGTGCTCGCCGAGCTGCGGCGGCGGGTGGTGAATGGCCGCGGGTGTTCGGGTGAGCGTCAGCGGAAGCCCGACCACCGGTGCGGGCTTGGGCAGCCCGGGATACCCGCTCACAGCGGTGAAGAACTGCATCGCCGCGACCTGCGGATCGTCGAGAGCCTGCTGGGGTGTGTATACGGGGCCGGCGGGCAGACCCGCCCGCTCGAGCTCCGCAAGCGCTTCGGCGGTCGTACGTGTCTCGCACCACGCTCGCATGCGCTCGAGAATCTTCTCACTGTGATCTCCGCGCAACTGGTCCGTGGCATAGAGCGGATCGCGCAGCCAGCGCTCCTCCTCGCCCATCAGCCGAGCCCATCGCGCAAACAGACCTTGGCCGACGACGTGCGTCAGGATGTGGCCATCGCGCGTCGCGAATACATCGGACGGGGCGGAGGTCTGCACGCGATTGCCGGTGCCCACGCGATTCTTGCCGCTGACGGCTTGCTCGATCAGATGCGAATTGAAGACGGCGAGCGCAGTGCCGAGCAGCGACCCTTTCACTTCCTGGCCTTCGCCGGTTCGCTGCCGATGCAAGAGAGCGGCGAGCGTCCCGAAGGCCGCGAGCACTGCCGTGGCGTAGTCCACATAGGGCGCCGCCGCCTTCGCAGGTGCGCCGGGCGTTCCGGTGATGTACATCGCGCCGGACATCGCCTGCCCTACTCCGTCGAATCCGCCTCGATCCCGGTACGGGCCGGCGTCGCCGAACGCGGTCTGCGTCGTGAGAACGATGTCGGGACGCACCTGGCGCAGCGACTCGTAATCGAGACCCAGCGCGCGCAAAGTCGCCGGCGGCAGGTTCGCGACGACGACATCGGCACGCGCCGCCAGTCGGCGTACGATCTCACGGCTCGCGGGCTTGCCGAGATCGAGCGTCAACGAGCGTTTGTTGCACGCGGTCTGGAAGAACACGGCGCCTTCGCCCGCGGCAGTGATGGGCGCAATGAAGCGATCTTCGCCGCCGTCCCGTCGCTCGACGCGAATGACATCCGCGCCGAGGCAACCCAAGAGGGTCGCACAGTACGGGCCGGCCACGTACCGACCGAAATCGAGAACTCGCAAGCCGGCGAGAACGCTGGTCACGGCGCACATCCTAACGTGCACGATGAGGAGACGACATGGATTTCCGGCTGACTGAAGACCAACTCGCCCTGCAAGCGGCCGCTCGCAAGTACGTGCACGAGCGGCTGCGCCCGGTCGCCGACGAAATCGAGCGTACCGGCAACCCGCCCTCGCACGAGCTGGTACGCGAATACGCGACGATGGGCTTTCTCGGCATCAACGTGCCCACCGAATATGGCGGCCTCGGGCTCGGCAACATCGAAGCGCTGATCGTGCTCGAGGAGCTGGGCAAGTGCTCCTCGGCCGTGGCATTCCCGGTCTTCGAGTCGTGCGTCGGACCGGTGCGGGCCATCGAGCGCTTCGCCGCCGCAGAGCTGAAGTCGCGCGTCGTGCCGCGTGTGTGTCGCGGCGAGCTGATGGTGGCGGTCTCGATGTCGGAGCCGCAGGCCGGCTCGGCGCTGACCGACCTCACCACGCGGGGCGAGCGGCGCGGCGATCGCATCGTGCTGAACGGCACGAAGCGTTGGTGCTCTGGAGGCGGGCATGCGGATGGATACGTCGTGTACTGCCGGCTGAGCGATGATCCGGGCGCAAGGGGTATTGGCGCGGTGTACGTCGAGCGCGGCACGCCGGGCATGACCTTCGGCAAGCAAGAGAACCTCATGGGGTTCCGTGGCGTGCCGAGCTCCGACATCTACTTCGACGATTGCGCGGTGCCGGTTGCGAACGTGGTCGTGCCGGCAGGCGGCTTTCGCAAGCTCATGGAAGCGTTCGACCTGGAACGCTGCGGCAATGCGACCATGGCGCTCGCGCAAGCGAGCGGCGCGCTGACGGATGTTCTCACGTACGTGCAAGAGCGCGAGCAATTCGGCAAGCCGCTCATCGATTTCCAGGCCGTGCAGCTGCGGCTTGCGGAGATGCAGATGAAAGTCGACGCTGCGCGGCTGCTCATCTGGCGCGCAGCGAGCAACGACGAGCAAGAGCTGCCGAGCGTGCTCGACTCGTCTATCGCCAAATGCTTCGCCAACGAGATCGCACGCGAAGTCTGCGGACACGCCGTGCAGCTGATGGGCGGTTACGGCTACTCGAAGGAGTATCCCATGGAGCGCCGCTTGCGCGACGCCTGGGGCTGGGGTATCGCCGGTGGCGCCATCGACATTCAGAAGGTCAACATCGCTTCGGCCCTCGTTGGGCGGCGCTTCGATCAGCGACGCTGAGGTGCGAGAGGTCATGCGAGTACAGACGTGTCAGAGCGAGCCGTGCGCGGGCAGCGGCGCCGCGGGGTCGATAGCGACTTCCAGCTCGCCGTCCACGACACGCACCTTGTGCGTGGCGAGCGGTCGCGTGGCTGGCGCGCCGAGCACCCGCCCGTCGCGCACGTCAAAGGAAGCGCCGTGCAGTGGGCAGATGAGTCGCACGCCGCGCAGACGCCCTTCGCTCATGCGCGCAAAGGCATGCGTGCAGACATTGTCCACGGCATACACGCCACCCTGCACCCGGCAGATCACGATCTCCCGCCCTCCCACGGCGCACGCGTGCATGCGGCCTTCAGGCAGCTCCGCGAGTGTCGCGACCCGTACGAATTCATCCTGTCCCAAGAGGTAGTCCCCCCATGTCAACCACGTTCATCGCCAAGCTCGTCGTCAAGCCCGGCATGGAGGCCACGTTCGAGAACTTGCAGCGCGAGCTCTCTCAGCTGACGCATGCGCAGGAACCCGACACGCTCGTCTACGATGTGCTCAAGCACCGCACTCAGCCGCACACCTACGTCGTCTACGGTCGCTTCCGCGACGAAGCGGCGTTTCAACGGCATCAGACGATGCCGTTTCACGATCGCCTCGTACCGCCGATCCTCGCCTGCCTCGCGCAGGATATGGACTTGCAGTTCCTCGACTGGCGGGCCTGAGCGAGCGCCCCTCACGAACCCGCTGTGAAAACGAGCAGCACCCCACCCGGCATGTGGAAGTAGAGGCCGTACCCGGAATTCACGGCGAGATACCCGTCGCGAATCGCCGCTCCGGCGCCGCCGAAAGAGCCACCCTTTCCGGCCGCGCCGGAGACGGTCGGCACGGCGCGCGTCGAATCGATCTCCCACAGCACGTGCCCATTCGCGCCGTCGTACGCGCGCAGTCGGCCATCCATGTGGCCTGCGAACACGACGCCGGGAATTGCGGTGACGGCCGCGGAGATTCCGGGATCGCAGAACGGGCGACCGTTGCAGACATCATCGGCAGGCGCGGACCAAAGGACACGCCCATTCGCCGCATCGAGCGCGTAGAGGCCCGGCTTGGGAGGCGAGTCGTACGAGCGACCGTCGTGTCCGTCTTTCATGTCGACGATCGGCACGTAGATGCGTGTGCCTTCACGCGCGAGCCCGAAGTGAATGCCGCCCTGAATGCCGCCACGACCGACGCGTGTTTTCCAGAGCAGCTTGCCTTGCTCGTCCGGGTCGAGCGCATAAACGAAACCGTTCTTCTGCCCCGCGATCAGCACGCGCTTGCCGCCGGGCAAGGCCATGAGAATCGTGCCGGCAGCGACATCGACGTCCGGACCGTTCTCCGCCGGACAGTTCGGATTGTCGGCCATCATGCAACCGACATTCCACGCGTCTCCGCTGGTGAGTTGTCGTGACCACATGAGCTTGCCGTCGCTCATACGGAATGCGAGCACAGCATCGCTGGTTACGCTGGCTGGCGAGCTATAGTTCTCGCCCGTGCCGGCGTATATCAGGCCCCGGCTTGCATCGATCGTCGGACTGTTCCAGATCGGCGCGCCCGAGGGCGCGAAAACGCGCGTACCGAGCCGTGTGGTCCTGACCGGCTTCGGCTCCTCCGTGATCGAGTATGTCTTCCACTTCAGCGCGCCGCTTGCCGCATCCAAAGCAGCGATTGCGCCGCGAAACTTGCAGCACTCGTACTTCGGGTCGGCCGCGCTCGTCACCTCGAGAGACGAGATGGGTACATAGACGATGCCGTCGTGAAAAGCCGGAGATCCGGTGATGGTTGCGTTCGGATGCTCGTCGACCTTGACGCTCCACACGAGCTGGCCCGTACGAGCGTCGATTGCATAAACACGCGCGATGACGTCGCCGAAGTACAAGAGCGAGCGCCGTGCGCCGACGGCGTCGGGATCGCCGACGATCGCCGTACGAACTTCCGCCGATGCGCGATAGGTCCAACGTACGCAGCCCGTGCGCAGGTCGAATGCATACACGGTCCCGTCGTGACTGCCGGTATAGACGGCACCGTGAGCGATCAAAGGTTGCGAGCGCGCGCGAATCGCATCGGGATAGGCAAACGCCCACTTCAATTTGAGCCGCGGAACATCATCGCGGCTGATGCCGGCCAGTGCTGCGGGCACGAAGCGCGAATTGTCGTAGCCCCAGCCAACCGCCGCGGCCGGCTTGGAAGCGTCGAACGTTGCCGCTGTGCCGCTGCAGCGGGGCGGCGGACGCTCGGCCGACAGCGACGCGAAGCTCGTTGCCGAGAGATATTCCGCAACGTGCTTGCGGTCGGCTGGCGACAGCGAATCACCCTGCTGCTTCATCAAGCCGTGCTCGAGGGCGCCGAGAATGTTCCCCGGTGCCATCATTTGCAGGAACATTTTGTGGGGTGCCTTGGGCACCTGCCCTTCGTGGCAGGCCGAACAGCTCTTGCGATACACGGCCGCGCCCGGCCAGGTCTCGGGATTCGAGGTCTGCTTGCGCGACTGCAGCTCCGAGACATCCTTCAAGGTGCTCGTGCTCTGCTTGGCGGTCTCCGCAGCAGCAGCCGCCTGTGTCAGCAGCAAGCCCACGGACGTGAATAGCGCGAGTGTCGTTCTCACAAGTCCCCCGATTCGATGAGACCGCGTAACGTCGCGAGGAACTGGGCCGCGATCGCCCCGTCGATCACGCGGTGGTCAGCGGAGAGTGTGAGCGTCATCGAATGTGCGATGGTGGCAGCGCCCTCGCGCACCACGACTGCCGGCTGCACCGCGCCTGCGGCGAGGATCGCCACTTGCGGCGGATTGATGATTGCGTCGAAGCGCTCGATGCCGAACATGCCCAGGTTCGAGACCGTGAACGTCCCGCCCTCGAGGTCGGCACGCGTGAGCCCTCCCTTGCGTGCGCGCTCGGTCAGATCGCGCGTCGCCACGGCGATCTCCTCCAGGGACTTCAGATTCGCACGCCGCAGCACAGGTGTGACGAGCCCGTTGTCCGTTGCCACGGCGATGGCGATGTCGGCGTGCTCGAACTCGATGACCTCGGGCTCTTCGAACCGCGCGTTCAAGACACGGTGGCGCACGAGGCTCAGCGCAGCCGCCCGTACCAGCAGGTCGTTGATCGAAAGCTCCACGCCGCGGGACTTGAAGTCCCGGCGCCGCATCAGCAAGCGTTCCGCGTCGACAGTCATTGCCAGTCGGTAGTGGGGGATTGTCTGAGTCGATTGCAGGAGTCGCGCAGCGATGGTCGCGCGCGTGGCGCTCAGGCGCTTGCGGGTAGCAGGATTCGCGTCGGTGATGCTGGCGGCAAACGCCTCCACGTCCTCCTTCGAGACGCGACCATTGCGGCCGGTGCCGCGCACCTTCGTGATGTCGATGCCGAGTTGCTCGGCAAGGCGCCGGGCGATAGGACTCACGCGAGCCTCACTCTCCGGCTTCGCGGCTTCTGCGCCCGCAGCAGTATCGGCGACCGCGCTGCGATCCGGCCGCGGCTCAGCGTCGGGCTCGAATGAGACGCGCTCGGCCCGGAAGGAGGCGATGAATGCGTCGATCTCGCCTTCGCTCACATCCGCCGCGGCGAGCACTCCGAGCAGCGCGCCGACCGGGCGCACCTCACCTGCCTCGGCAATCGTGCGTCTCAGGACGCCGCTCGCGGGTGCTTCCACGGAATTGACGATCTTGTCTGTTTCGACATCGATGAGCGGATCGCCCCTCGTGACCGCTTGCCCGGTCGCGACATGCCAGGCGTTGATCGTGCCCTCGGTCATCTCGATGCCCCACTTCGGCATCGTGAGCGCAACGATCGCGCCGCTCATCCTTGCAGCACCCGCCGAATCGCAGCCTCGATCTTCTGCGGCCCCGGAACGTAAGCGCGCTCCAGTGCCGGTGCGAACGGCACGGGTGCGTGGGGCGCGGTCACCTGCACAATCGGCGCGTCGAGCGCATGAAATACCTGCGACGCTGCGCGGCCGGCGATGTCCGCCGCCACGCTGCAGCGAGGCGGCGACTCGTCGACGATCACGAGGCGTCCCGTCGTTTCGACGCTCTCGAAAATCGTGTCTTCATCCAGAGGCGAGGTCGTGCGCGGATCGATGAGGTCGCAGGTGATGCCCTCGTTCGCCAGGCTATCGAGTGCCTTTTCAGCGAACGCCACCATGCGCCCGATGGCGACGACGGTGGCGCGGTTGCCCTGCCTCACGAGATTCGCTTCACCGAATGGGATGGTATAGGCGGCCTCGGGCACTTCGCTTTTGCGCGGATAGAGCGCCTTGTGCTCGAAGAACACGACAGGATCGTCGTCACGGATTGCCTGAATCAGCAGCCCCTTCGCATCGTATGCGTTCGAGGGCACGGCGACCTTCAAGCCCGGCACGGCGGTCAAGAATGGATAGATCGTCTGCGAGTGCTGCGCTCCCATGTTCATGCCGGCGCCCATCGCCGCACGGATGACCACGGGACACGTGGTCTTGCCGCCGAACATGTAGCGGAACTTCGCGATCTGGTTGTAGATCTGGTCCATGCAGACGCCGACGAAGTCGGCGAACATGAGCTCCGCCACGGGACGCAAGCCGGCGAGCGCGGCGCCGGCCGCCGCACCGACGATGGCGGACTCCGAGATCGGCGTATCGATCACTCGGTCCGCACCGAATCTCGGCAGCAGCCCTTTGGTCACCCCGAAGATTCCGCCTGCGGCCTCGCGCTGTCCCGACGTGCCGCCCGCGCCGCCCGAGACGTCTTCGCCCAGGACGATGATGCGTGCGTCGCGCTCCATCTCCTGATGAAGCGCTTGATTGATCGCATCGCGCATGGAGAGCTGCGGCATGGGTCTTCCGTATCGTCGGTTCAGTAGCTGATGTAGACGTCCGTGGTGACTTCCGACTCGGCGGGAGTCGGCGCGGCTTGTGCCTGCACCACCGCCTGCTCGATCAGCGCGAGCACATCGCCATCGATCGCATCGAGCTCCGCGAGCGTCACTTGCTGCTGCTCTTCCATGCGCGCGCGGAACCGCTTGAGACAGTCCATGGATTCACGCAGCCGCTGCACTTCATCCTTGGCGCGATAGTTCTGCGGATCGCCTTCGAAGTGACCGTAGTAGCGCGTGATGGTGGCTTCGATGGCGCTCGGGCCTGCGCCGCGACGCGCGCGCTCGATGGCGCGACCGGTGGCCTCGTAGACCGCGAAGAAATCGGCGCCGTCGACCCGCTCGGCTGCCATACCAAAGCCGCGCGCACGGCCGGCGATGTCGTGCGAGCCCACCGCATACGCCGCACCGGTGTGTTCGGCATAGCCGTTGTTCTCGAACACGAAGATCGCCGGTGCCTGGAGCACCACGGCCAGGTTCATCGCCTCGAACACCGTGCCTTGATTCGAGCTGCCGTCACCTCCGAAGGCGATGCTCACGTTGCGATTGCCGCGCAACTTGCACGCGATCGCGGCGCCGACGGCGAGCGGCGGCCCGCCACCCACGATCGCATTTGCGCCGAGCATGCCCTTGGTGACGTCGGCGATGTGCATCGAGCCGCCCTTGCCTTTGCACAGCCCGTCGGCGCGGCCGTAGATCTCCTTCATCATGCCGACCACATCACATCCCTTGGCGATGCAATGGCCGTGACCTCGATGCGTGCTCACGATGTAGTCCGCATCCGTGAGCCGCGCGCACACGCCTACGGCGACGGCTTCCTGACCTGCGTAGAGATGCGTGAATCCGGGAATTGCGCCCGTTGCGATTTCGACGTGCAGCCGCTCCTCGAACTCGCGAATCGTCTTCATTTGCCGGTAGGCACGTAACAGCAGCTCACGGTCGTAGCTCATCAGAGTGCTCCGCGCGGCTTACCGCCGGGGCCGTACACGTACTGGTCCAGCACTTTGTGGAAGTGGTGGATGCGCAGCTCCTGGCGTCCGGCCCAGATGCCGCGAAAGCCGCGCGAATGCATGCCGGCCTGCACGCCTGGAAGATTCTGCGAGTCCTGATCCAGCACGAGGCCGATCGACTTGTCGCCATGGCGAAAGTGCTTGTGCTCCGGCCGCTCGGGCCACGGCTTGCCGTCCGGCACGAGATCGAAGGTCAGGATGTCGTAGAACATCTTGTCGGGATCGGTCGGATGCGGTCGATGGCGGAAGATCCACAGATCGTCCGCATGCACGTTGAGCGAGAGGTTCGGAAAGATCAAATAGTGGTAGTCATCGGTGAGCTGATCGTCGTTCAGGCGCGAGTAGTCCTTGCCCTGCGCGGCGCCGTTCGCGCGCTTGTGTTTCTGCACGTCGCGACGGATTTCGGCCACCGGCTTGTCGTAGTCCGCCGGGTCCATGC
>DASTRY010000016.1:0-47592 GCA_035760965.1 Steroidobacteraceae bacterium
TGAATCCGCAGCACCTCGCACGGCTGCCTCCGCACGACGTGCGGCCCGCGTACGATCGCAACGCCGGCGGCGTCGGCGTGGTGCACTTCGGGCCGGGTGCTTTCCATCGAGCCCATCAGGCCTGGTTCTTCGAGCCGCTGCTTCATGGCGATCCGCGGTGGGGTATCAGCGCCGTCTCGCTCCGAAGCAGCGACGTGCGGGATGCGCTCGCGCCGCAGGACTGCCTTTACACCATCGCCATTCGCGACGAGGTGATCTCGTATCAGGTGATCGGCGCGCTGCGCGAGATTCTCGTCGCGCCGGAAGATCCGGGAGCGGTGGTGGCGCGGCTCTGCGCGCCGACGACGCACCTCGTCACCCTCACCGTGACCGAGAAGGGCTATTGCCTCGCGTGGGACGGCTCGCTCGATCTCGCCCATCCCGACATCCGGCGCGACCTGCAGAACCCGCGCGCGCCAACGAGCGTCATCGGCTTTCTCGTGGAAGGCTTGCGATGCCGCCGCGAACGCGGTCTGCCGCCGTACACCGTCATCAGTTGCGACAACCTTGTCGACAACGGCGCGCGCCTCGCGCGCGCCACCGCGCAGCTCGCGAGCGCTTTCGACCGTGACTTGGCGCGCTGGATCGAAGGCGAAGTGTGCTTCCCGCGAACGATGGTCGACAGCATCACCCCCGCGACCACCGACGCGCTGAAGGACTCCGTGGCGAGCGCGCTCGGCGTGCGCGACCGGTGGCCCGTGCAGCGCGAAGCCTTCGTGCAGTGGGTGATCGAAGACGTGTTCCGTCACGAATCGCCGGACTGGCAGCGCGCCGGCGTCACGCTGACGAACGACGTCGCCGGCTACGATCGCGCGAAGCTGCGTTTGCTGAACGGAGCGCATTCGACGCTCGCGTACGTCGGGTCGCTGGCCGGCTATGTGACCGTCGCCGAGGCCATGAAGGACGAGGAGCTGCAGGCCTTCGTGCGGACGCTCATGCTCGAGGACATCTTGCCGACGCTCACGGCGCCGCAAGGTCTCGACCTGCGTACATATGTCGAGGCGATCTTGAAGCGCTTTCGCAATCCGAACATGCGCCATGAGCTCGCGCAGATCGCGTGGGATGGCTCACAGAAGCTGCCGTTTCGTATTTTGGGCACGGTGCGCGATGCGCTCGCCGCCGGACGGCCGATCGACCGGCTGTGCGTCCCGCTTGCCGCGTGGATGCATTTCGTGCGGCGCGCGGCGCTGAACGGCACACGTGTCAAGGATCCGCTCGCCGCGCAGTTGTTCGAGATTGGTCAGGCGTGCGACGGGCTCGCGGCGGCGGACACGTCGCGATTCCTCGCGCTCGAGGCGGTTTTTCCCGCGGAATTGCGCAGCGATTCGCGATTCACACGCGCGTTGGCGCAGGCGTACGAGCGCTGGCGCACCTGAGGTGCCCGCGCTAACGCAGTGTGATTCGTTCCCACAGCCAGCTCTAGCGTCCCTTCTCCCCAGCACGCGCCGGGCTACTTCAATTTTTCATGTGTAGGCGAGCTCGCGGCTGCATGACCTCAGCGGCGACGTTGCCACTCGACGGGCTCAGTCCGCCACCTCACCGGCTACTTCAGGCCTTCATGTGTAGGCGAGCTCGCGGCTGCACGACATCAGCGGCGACGTGCCACTCGACGGGCTCAGTCCGCCACTTCACCGGCTACTTCAGCACCGACGGCAGCCACAACGAGAGCTCCGGCACGAACGCCACGACGAGCAGCACGACGAGCACCGCGAGATAGAACGGCCAGATCGTCCGGAGCGTGTCGCCGATACTGATCTTGCCGATCGCGGTGCCGACGAAGAGCACCGACCCGATCGGCGGCGTGATCAACCCGAGCCCACCTTTCAGGATCAGAATCACGCCGAAGTGCACGGGATTGATGCCGATCGCCTTGGCCACTGGCAGGAAGATCGGCGTGCAGATGATGATGAGCGGCGCGAGATCCATGAAGGTGCCGAGGATCAGCAGCATCACGATCATCATGAGCAGCACGACGTTCTTGTCGCTCGCCATGCCCGTCAGCAGCTGCACCGCCGCGGCCGGCACTTGGAGATACGCGAGCAGCCAGCCGAACGAGGCGGCCGCTCCGATCACGAACAGAATGAGGCCCGTCGTGCGCACCGCGCCCGAGCACGCAGCCACGAAGTTCGCGAACGTCAGCTTGCGATAGACCACGGCCGTGACGAGCACGGCGTACACGACGGCGATGGATGCGCTCTCCACCGCGGTGAACACGCCGGCGCGAATGCCACCGAAGATCACACCGACGAGCAGCAGCCCGGGAAGCGCGGCGACCAAGCGCCTCAGCACGGCGCGCATGCCGGGAAACGGCTCCGTGCCGTAGTTCCGCCGCCGCGCCATGATGCCCCCGGTGATCATCAGCACCACCGTGAGGAGCAGCGCCGGCACGATACCGGCGGCGAACAGGTCCGCGATCGAAATGCCGCCGCCCGCCGATGCGGAATACAGAATGAGGTTGTGCGAAGGCGGCACGAGCAGCGCGACGACCGCCGCGGACACCGTGACGCTCACCGCGAAGTCGCGATCGAAGCCGCGCTGGATCATCTGCGGGATCATGGTGCCGCCGATCGCCGAGACGTCCGCGATCGCAGAGCCCGACACGCCGCCGAAGAAGAGCGAGGACAGCACGTTGATCTGTCCGAGCCCGCCGCGCAACCGGCCGACGAGCGAGGAGGCGAGCGCGATCAGCCGATCCGAGATTCCGCCGCGCATCATCATCTCGCCCGCGAAGATGAAGAGCGGAATCGCGATCAGCGTCGAGACGCTCGCGCCTGCAGCGGTTTGCTGGACGACGATGAGCGTCGGCAACCCGAGATACAGCACGGTCGCGAGCGAGGACGCGGCGAGCGCGAACGCCACGGGCACGCCAATCAGCAGCAGCACCCCGAAAACCCCGAACAGAATTGCGACGGCCATGGCTCAGCGCTCGCGCGCGGGTGGCGTTGCGCCGGCGAACAGCCGTTCGAGCGCAAAGAGCGCGATCAACGCGCCGCCGAGCCCGATGGGCAGGAACACGAGCCCCTGCGGCAGCGGCGCGGCCGCCATCGGGATCTGCCAATCGTCGACCATGAGCAGCGCGCCCCAGAACGCGAGCAGCGAGCCGATGGCGAAGATCACGAGCCGCGCGATGGTCAGCAGCACGAGCCGCACCTTCGGCGGCGCGACGTGCAGCGCGAGGAAGAAACCGAAGTGCGACTCGGAGCGCACCCCTGCGGCCGCGCCGAACATCATCGCGAAGCTCATGAGGAGCAGCACGACGGGCTCGGTCCAGCTCGGTGAGTCGTTGAGGACGTAGCGCGCGTACACCTGCCATGCTTCGACGAGCGTCATGCCGACGAGCGCGATGCAGGCGACCGCCGTGACGATGCTCGCGAGCGTTGCCATGATCCGCGTGAGCGGATGCACTTCGCTCAGCCGACGCGCTTCAACCGACATTGCCACCCTCGATCTGCCTCTGTGCGCTCTGGCTCGGCCGCTCACGCCAGCGCGCGAATCTCGCGATACAGCCGCTCGAGCGCGCTATCCCGCAGATAGCGCTCGAGCACCGGTGCCGCGGCCTTGCGGAACGCCGCGCGGTCCACCTCGGTCACTTTCGTTCCTGCTTTCTCGACGGCCGCGCGCGACTCGCTTTCGCTGCGGTCCCAGCGCTCGCGCATGTAGGGCACGGAGCGTGCGGCGGTTGCAACGATGAGCTCGCGATCCGCGCTACTCAGCGCGTCGAATTTGCGCTTCGACATCAACAGCACTTCCGGCGCGTACGAGTGCTCGGACTGCGACCAGTAGTGCGCGACTTCGAACTGGCGGCTCGTGAAGAACGTCGTCCAGTTGTTCTCGGCGCCGTCGATGAGGCGCGTCTGCAATGCCGAGAACACTTCGCCGTACGAGAGCGGCGTCGGGTTCGCGCCGAGCGCGCGGATGAGACCGACGAAGATGTCCGACGGCGGCACGCGGATCTTCAGGCCGTGCAGCTGCGCCGGCTCGACGATCGGATGCAGGTGGTTGTAGAAGCAACGCGTGCCGGAGTCGTAGAACGCAAGGCCGATCAGGCCGCGCGCTTGAAACGCTTCCAAGATCGCGCGCCCCGGTGCGCCATCGAGCGCGCGGCGCATGTGCGCGGTGTCATCGAAGACGTACGGCAGCGCGAGGATGTCCGTCAGCGGAAACGCGTTGTTGAGCGCGGCGACGTTCACGCGCGCGATGTCGAGCGCGCCGTACCGGGCGAGATTGATGGCGTCCGACTCGCGACCGAGCTGGCCCGAGTGGTAGACGCGCATGCCGAGTCGACCGCCGGTCTCGCGCTGCAGGACCTCGCCCATCCAGCGAATCGCCTCGACGGTCGGATAGTCGGCAACGTGGACGTCGGCGGCCGTGAGCACGGTGGACGGTTCGCCCGTCGCGGCGGATGCGGCCGCACGCACCGGCGCGAGTCGCGCGAGCGCCGCGGAGCCGAGCAGGCCGAGCGCAGCGCGCCGGGACACACGCGCGCGCTCGTCCGCGCCGGACGCGCTTCGGTACGCGACATCGGCCGCAGTCACGTCGACGCCCCCTCGACCGGCTGCGCGCGTACTGCGCGGCACTGAATCTCCGCGATGCCGGCGAAGACGACGCGCGAGCTCTGCCCGATGCGAATGTCGTGAATGCCCGTGGTCGCGCCCGTCGATACGAGCTGCCCTGCCGCGAGCGGCAGGCCCCGGCGCGCGCAGCGGTTCATCGCGAACGCGAGAGCAGCCAACGGCCCGCCCGGCACGGAGGCGGCGCTCCCATTGCCAACACGCTGGCCGTCCACGAATGTTTCACTGAGGAGTCGATCGGGCGGAATGTCACGCCAATTTGGAATCTCTGGACCGACAATCAGCCCGGCGTTGTTGCCGAAGTCCGAGATCACGACGGTCGCGCCGAGCTCGTTGATCGTCGCGAGCGGACTGCCTGCGGTCTCGATGCCGACGTGGAGCGCACCGACGAGCTCGCTCGCGGTGGCGGCGTCCCAGTCGGTCTTGCCCGGCGTCGCATCGGTGCGGAGCTGCACGATGAACTCCGCTTCCACGGCCGCGAACCCGCCGTCGAAAACAGGAAACTCCACGACCTCGTCGGGGCGCGCGCGCCGCACACTGCGCGCGAAGATGGGCCCGACGAGCCGATCCTCGCCCAGGCGACCGAGCCAGGGCTCGCCGATGCGCCCGACCTTCCAGCCTTGTACGCGGTCCGGCCACATCGCTATCGCCGCGTCCTGGCAGGCGTAGGCGGCCTCGACCGATGTCGGGATCGCTCCGGGGAAGGCGGGCAGCGACAGGCCTGCGAGGCGCGCGCGCACGAAGCGGGCCGCAATGTCCCGAGCCTCTCCGAGCGTCATGTCCGAGCGCGTGTTCATCGACAGAAAACTCTGCGTTTTTGTATATAGGAAACCGGTGTCATTTACAATGAATCCGGACCGCTTCGAGGGGGACCCCGCCTTGTCATCATCGCATCGTTTCGCTCCGTGTCTGCGCTTCGCGCTGTGTCTGTCCGTTGCTCTCGCCGCGCTCGCCGGCAGCGCGAGCGCCATCGCCGCAAGCGATCGCTCCGCGCCGGCCGCAGATGCATCGGATGATCTGCCCGCATTCCCCGGTGCGCTCGGCTGGGCCGCGCACACGCCCGGCGGTCGCGGCGGCAAGATCATTCGCGTGACCACGCTCGCTGCGGACGGCCCGGGCTCCTTCGCCGAGGCGGTGCGCGCGAGCGGTCCGCGCATTGTCGTGTTCGAGGTCGGCGGCATCGTCGATCTCGGTCGCAAGGAGATCGTGATTCGCGAGCCGTACCTCACCATTGCCGGTCAGACCGCGCCGTCGCCGGGCATCACGTTCATCCGCGGCGGCATCGACGTCGCCACGCACGACGTCGTCATCCAGCACATTCGCGTGCGTCCGGGCACAGCGGGCCTGCCGAAGATGAGCGGCTGGGAAACCGATGCGCTCTCCACGGTGGGCGGCGCGCACGACGTGATCATCGATCACTGCACGTTCACGTGGGCCACGGACGAGAACCTCTCCGCGTCCGGTCCGCGCTTCGCGGGCAGCACGCCCGACGAATGGCGCGAGCACACCTCTCATCGCATCACGTTCAGCAACAACATCATCGCGGAGGGGCTCGCCTACGCGACGCACAGCAAGGTCGAGCACTCGAAGGGCAGCCTGATTCACGACAACGTCACCGACATCCTCATCGTCGGCAACCTGTACGCGCACAACATGGAGCGCAATCCGCTCTTCAAGGGCGGCGCGCGCGGCGTCGTGGCGAACAACCTCATCTACGACCCCGGCCAGAAGGCCGCGCACTACAACCTCATCGCGGAGGAATGGGGCGATCACCCGGTACAGGTGGGCCGGATGGCGTTCATCGGCAATGTCATGCGCGCAGGGCCATCCACACCGAACGAGCTGGCGCTCTTCGCGCTCGGCGGGTCCGGTGACGTGGAGCTCTACGCGGACGACAACATCGTCGTGGATCGCCTGGGCCGCCCGCTGCCGCTGACGAGCCGCTATACGACGAGCCCCGCCACCATTCGCAACGTGAAGAAAGCGCCCGTCGTGCCGTACGGCTGGAAGCCCATGCGCGCGCTCGACGTGCAGGATGCGGTGATCAAGAACGTGGGCGCGCGCCCGTGGGATCGCGATCATCACGACGCGCGCATCCTCGCGGATACCATCGAGGCGCGCGGCAAGATCATCGACAGCGAGCAGGAGGTCGGTGGCTATCCGGAGCAGGTCCCGACGCACGCGCCGTTCGACGAGTCGGCGTGGGACCTGCGCTTCATGACGCGCAAATGAACGCTACCAGTTGAACGGCCCGGCGTCGTTCTGCACCGAGGAGGGCACGTCCCGCGTCTCCTCGATCTCCGTGAAGAGCGTCGGCGCCCAGTTGACGGTGGGGACGAGGTCCGGGTCGTTCACCGCGTTCCACACGGCCACGAGGTCGATGAGGTTCTTGTTGGGCGTGCCATTCAGGTGCGTGCCGGCGGCGAAGATCGCGGTGCCGTTGAAGCGAGCGATGAGCTGATCCGGCGTGACGTTCTTGTCGGTCTTGAAGAAGTTGTTCTCCGCGTAGATCGCGGACTCGACGCCGACGCCCCAGCTGTACTGATAGTGCGGCAGCTTCTCGATCTTGTAGTAGTTGTTGTAGATGTGAACCTGCCCGAACCGCACGCGCGGCGCCCGCTGCTGAATGCCGTCGTAGAGGTTGTGATGGAAGGTCACGCGCAGCTTGCCGCGATCTGCGCTCGCGCTGTCGGACGAGCCGATCAGCGAGGTCTTGTCGTGATCCAGGAAGCGGTTCCAGGACACGGTGACCAGGTCCGACGCGTTCGTGATGTCGAGCAAGCCGTCGTGCACCTGATAGAGCACACCGAAGTACTGCGGCAGCGTCTCGTCGCGCGTCGCCTTGTCGCGGAAGATGTTGTGATCGATCCAGACGTTGTTCGCATCGCGTAGCGAGATCGAGTCGTACAGGGAATTCCACGAGCCGAGCGCACCATCCGTCGGCGCCCACTGCGGGAAGCAGTCGTACGTGTCCTCGAGCGTGAGATTGCGAATGATGATGTTGGTGCGGCTGTTCGCCACGCCCGCCGTGCCGCGGATGTCGAGCCACGCGCCGCGCAGCGTCGCCTTCTTGCCGACGCCGACGATCGTCGTGTTCGAGCCGATGCGGATGCGCACGCGCGCTTGCTGCGCGGCTTGCGACGCGACGCGCGCGGATTCGAGCGGCCCGCTCGGCGCGACACGACCCCAGACCGCGGGATCGTATGTCGCGAGGAACGCTTCGAGCGTGTAGCCGTCGCGATAGTAGTCCTCGCAGGTGAGCGGGTTGTTCGCGTCGTCGACGTTGAAGTCGAGCGTGCCCTCGACGTAGATGATCTTCGGCTCGTTCGACGGATTCGAGGGCGAGGTCGACGAGGGCACGCCGTTGTTCAGCGCCGCGATCAGCTCGGCGCGCGTGCGCACGGTGTAGACCTGCTCCGGCGCGGCGAGCGCACCGCCCGTCGTTCCCGCACCGGCGGCAGCCCACCCATCGTTCGATGCGAGGACTTCGCGTCCGAGATCGCGCTTGTGTCCGTCACCGGCAAGCGCCAGAGCGCTGCTCGCGCCCACGACCAAAAGAACGCCGATCCGGTGGAATCGCAATCCGCGGACGCGGGCGCCCTTCGATACTCGCATTGCCCTTCCCCCCTGCGCGTCGCACGCGCGCTTCTTGCACCGAGCAACTCGACTGACGACGACGCCCGCCGGGCGAGCCCCAGCGCTCACCCGACGAGCGTCTCGTCTCCTACTCGACGTGATCAGAACTTGTAGCGGGCTCCCAGCAAGTACTCGCGGCCCTGCAGGTGGTAGTACGAGAGCCGGTCCGCTGCCGTGTCGACGTACTGATCCTGCGCCTCGTTCGTCAGGTTCAACCCTTCGAGCGAGAGCTGGAAGGCGTCCGTCACGTTCCACGCCGCCGCGAAGTCGAGATTCAGCGTCGACTTGGTGCCTTCCTCCGCGTTGCCATTGCGGCCCGGTACGGTCGTCAGATAGTCCCCACGATACGCGGCAGAGACGCGGGCGCTCCACTTGCCGTTGTCGTAGTACACGGTCGCATTCGCACCGTTCTTCGAGAGCCCGGTCAGCGTGGCCTGGCGCACGATCGCACCCGTCGAATCGCGGTACGCCACCTTCGAGTCGACGTACGTGTAGTTGAGGATCGTGCCGAAGTTGTTGAACGGCGCCGGCAGGAACGCGAACGGCTGCTGGTAGCTCACCTCGAAGCCCTTCAGGTCGCCGCCGGGCGTGTTGGCGGGAATGTTGAAGTCCCAGCCCACGAGGCACGTCGCCGGATCGGCGCCCTGCGCCGCGCACGCCGCGGTCGCGACGCTGTCCGGCAAGCCGATCGGATTGTTCGAGAACGGCTGGTTGGTCGAGCGCACCGTCTGCACGAAGCTCGTGATGTCCTTGTAGAACAGCGCGACGCTCAGCAGCGACTCCTTCGCAAAGTACCACTCACCCGCGAGATCGATCGCGGTCGCGCGCGTCGGATCGAGCAGCGGGTTGCCCGCGGTCACGGTCTTCAGCTGCCCCGAAATGGATACCGCGCCGCCCGGGTTGAGATTGCCGAGGCCGGTGCGCGCCATCACCTTCGCGGCGCCGAATCGCATCAGGAACGTGTCGGTGAGGTTCGCCACGATGTTCAACGACGGCAGTGTGTCGTTGTACGAGTGATCGACGGTGATGAGCTGTGCGCCGCCGCTCAGCTGCTGCCAGCCCGTCGACGACTGCTGGGTGCGCACGTAGCGCACACCGAGATCGCCCTTCACCGGAATGCCGAACAGGGACGTCGAGAGCTGCGCCGCGACGAAGCCGCCCGTGTCCTTCTCCTCCACCGAGCGATTGTTTCCCAGGTCCGCATTGATGCTGAGCGGGAACAGCGAGCGGTCGTACAAGTTCATGAGCCCGGCGGCCGCATCGAGATCCGGCGTCGCCCAGACGGTCGCGGTGCCGGCCGGCGCACCGACGCCGGTCAGCTTCACGAGCTGGCTGTAACTCGAGGTCGGAACGGTCGCCTGAGCGGACACGGCCGTTTCGCTCGGCAAACGGAAGGACGTGGTCGAGAACTCGTACTTCTTGAACTGCGCGCCGCCCGTGAGTTTCAGCGCGTCGGTGGCATTCCACGCGAGATCCGCACCGAAGTTCGTGAACGTGTTGTCCGCGCCGTTCGGGCGCTGCCGGATCTGCACGAGATGCCAGGCGTTCGGGTCCGTCACATTGGCGTTGCCGTATCCGAGAACCGGCAGGCGCGAGTTGGCGCGATAGTCGTACGTGTATCCCTGCACGTTGTTCGCATCCCAGATCAGCGTCGTCTGGATCGGGTTCTCGAACTCCGACTTCGCATACCCGGCGATGGCGTTCAACGAGAGGGTGTCCGTCAGACGCTGCTCGAGAGTGAGCGTGTGCTGGCGGAACTTGGTCGTCATGTCGTCGAAGCGATCTTCCGTGCGGATGTCGACGTTGTCGAACACGCCGTAGACGAGCGAGTTGTGCTCATCGACCTCGGCTGCCTGCACGCGCACCTTGTTGATGCCGTTGGCGCCGTTCGAGCTGAAGATCGGCGATTCGAGATACGTCTCCGTGCGCTGCGAATCGAACTTCGCGTACAAGTTGTCGAGGGTCAGGAGCGTGCCGTCGGTCGGCGCAAATTGCAGCGAGCCGGTGAGCCCGAGGCGCTTCTGATCGTCGCCGTACACGTCGTAGCGCGGAATGCGCGGGCGGAACGCGTTGTTGATCTCCGCGAGGGTCGCAGTGGAACCGCTGCCGGCGTAGTTCGAGCCGAGCGTCGCGTTGAAGTTGCTCGCGGCAGTGCCGCCCTGCTGCCAGCGCACGGTACTGCTGCCGTTGTCGAGCAGCTTGCGGTGGCTGTAGGCCGCGGAGAACAGCGCGCCGAACTTGCCGTCGCCGAACGTGTCGCTGATGAGCACGGTGCCGCGCGGGTTGAAGTCGTCGCCGAGGTCGTTGTAGCCGAGCTTGCCGCCCGTCACGAACGTGAAGCCGTTGTAGTCGAACGGCCGCGCCACGCGCAGATCGACGGTCGCGCCGAGCGCACCCTCCTCGACATCCGCCGAGGCGGTCTTGCGCACCGTAATCGAGTTGAAGAGCTCGGAGGCGAACACGTTGAAGTCGAAGGCGCGGTCGCGATTGGTGCCGCCGTTCGCGTCGGAGGTGCCGATGGTCGCGAGCGCCTCCATGCCGTTGATGCGCACGCGCGTGAACTGCGGACCGAGCCCGCGCACCGAAATCTGCCGGCCTTCGCCCGCGTCGCGCTGGATCGAGATGCCGGGAATGCGCTGCACGGATTCGGCGAGATTGAGCTCGGGGAACGCGGCGATGTCGTCGGCGACGATCTGGTCGACGGCGACGATCGAGGCGCGCTTGGTGTTCAGCGCCGCGTTCAAGCTCTGCCGGTAGCCGGTGACGATGATCTCTTCGAGCGAATCCGCCGCGCTCGCCTGCCCCTGCGGGGCCGCGGCGTCCTGTGCGGCCGCCGTGGCGGTGCCGAGCAACATCGCGACGGCGATGGAGACGGTGCTCATGCGCGAGCCCATCGGAACGGCGGTCCCGCGCGCAATGCGTAGCCTGGTCATGAAGCCCCCCTCATGGGCCAGCGCGAACGCGTCGCACGCCGGCCCGATGGATCGACCCGTATTCCACCATTACCCGAATGACACCGGTAGCAACTTTATGCCAGACACCACGCCTTCGAGGTCGTGGAATCGGGCCGGCCACCCGGCTCCCTGCCCGCGCACCCGCGAAATCCGCTGTCTTTGCGGCCTTTCCGCGTCAGCCGCGCGCCTGTGCGCGGCGGCTCGCGTGTGCAGTTCCGGTATCGGCGCGGCTGCGCGTTGTCAGCCGCAATGACACCGGTGACAATCAGATTAGCAAACCCGCTCGGAACGAGACAAGATGCACCCCGGCCGAGGGCCGGCTGTAGCGGGGACAACACAAACATGGGATCGGCGGTGGTCTGTTTTGGCGAGCTTCTACTGCGGCTGAATGCGCCGCGGCGCGAGCTGCTACTGCAGTCGCCGGCGCTCGACGTCTATGTCGGCGGCGCCGAGGCGAATGTGGCCGTGTCGCTGGCGCATTTCGGGCATCAGACCGCGGTCGTCAGCGTCGTTCCCGACTCGCCGCTCGGCAGCGCGTGCATTGCGGAGCTGCGTAAGTTCGGCGTGCGCACGGAGCATATCTACCGGGTGGCCGGTCGCCTGGGCCTGTATTTCATGACCTCCGGCGCAGGCCATCGGCCTTCGGAAATCGTCTACGACCGTGCCGATTCGGCCTTCGTCCGCAATGCCGGCGACGTCATCGACTGGAATCAGGCGCTCGCCGGCGCATCGTGGCTGCACCTCTCAGGGATCACGCCGGCGCTCGGCGCACATTGCGCGGACACCACGCTCAAGGCGGCGCGCAAGGCCCGCGAGCGCGGCGTCGCGGTCTCCTTCGACTGCAACTATCGCGCGAAGCTCTGGGAAGCCTGGCGCGGCGACGCCGCGCGAATCCTGCGGGAGCTCGCGGACGAGGCGGACCTTCTGTTCGCCGACGAGCGGGCCATCGCGCTCATCCTGGGTATCACGCTGCCGGATCTCGCCCCCGCAGATCGCTTTCAGCACGCGGCGAATCGTGCGTTCGACGCGCTGCCTCGGTTGCAGCGACTCACGACCACGGTCCGCACCGAGCACAGCGTGGATCATCACGACCTGTCTGCCGTACAAATGACGCGGCAGGGCTTCACGGCGGCGCGGACTTACTCCATTCCGACAGTGGTGGACCGCATCGGCACCGGCGATGCATTCGCGGCCGGCATCCTGCACGGCTGCATCACCAAGATGGAGGACCAGGCGGCGCTCGATTTCGCGCTCGCCGCCGCGTGCCTCAAGCATTCGATTCCCGGCGATGTGAATCGCGTGAGCGTGGCGCAGGTCGAAGAGCTGCTGGCCGGACGCGGCTTCGCGGTGAGACGATGAGCGCATGAGCACGAAGGCATCCATCGCAGAGATTCTGCAGCTATCGCCGGTCATGCCGGTCGTCACGATCGAGGACTCGTCCGCCGGACCGGACCTCGCACGCGCGCTCGTGCGCGGCGGCATCAAGGTCATCGAAGTCACGCTGCGCACGCCGCAGGCGTTGGCCGCGATCCGCGAGATCGCAGCGGCGGTGCCGGACATTTGCGTCGGCGCCGGCACGGTGATGTCGCCGGATGATCTGGAGCGCGCGGCCGACGCGGGCGCCGCGTTCGCCATCTCGCCGGGCGCCACCCGCGAGCTGCTGGCGGCGGGCGTCGGTTTTCGCATTCCGTACCTGCCGGCCGTCGCGACCGCGTCGGAGCTGATGGCGGGGCTCGCTGCGGGATATCGGTATTTCAAGCTTTTTCCAGCGAATGTCGCGGGCGGAGTGCAGGCGCTCAAGGCGTTTCACGGGCCCTTTCCGGAAGCGCGCTTCTGCCCGACGGGCGGCATCACGTTGCAGACCGCGGGGGCATTCCTCGAGTTGCCGAACGTGCCGTGCATCGGCGGGTCGTGGCTCGCGCCCGCCGACCTGCTGAACGCGCGCGACTGGAACCGCATCGAATCGCTCGCGCGCGAGGCCGCGGCCTTGCGCCGGCGGCATTGAGCTCGGGTGTGGAGCGTTGACGCGCCGTAGTGTTCAGCTCGCCGGAGTCAGCAAGCAATTCGGCTCCACGCGCGTCATTCACGATGTGAATCTGCGCATCGAGCCGGGCGAGCTGGTCGTATTCGTCGGCCCCTCCGGCTGCGGCAAGTCGACGCTCCTGCGACTCATCGCCGGGCTCGAAGAGCCGAGCCGCGGCTCGATTCACATCAGCGGTCGCGACGTCACGCACACGCACCCCTCGAAGCGCGGCGTGGCCATGGTGTTCCAGTCGTACGCGCTCTACCCGCACATGACGGTGGCGGAGAACATGGGGTTCGGCCTCAAGATTCAGGGCACGCCACGCGAAGAGATCGCGACACGTGTGCGGCGGGCCGCGGAGATTTTGCAACTCGAGGCCCTGCTCGATCGCAAGCCGCGCGCGCTTTCGGGCGGGCAGCGGCAGCGCGTGGCGATCGGCCGCGCAATCGTGCGCGAGCCGGACGTGTTCCTGTTCGATGAGCCCCTGTCGAATCTCGATGCCGCGTTGCGCGGGCAGATGCGCGTCGAGATCGCGCGACTGCATGCGCGGCTCGGCGCGACGATGATCTACGTGACGCACGATCAAGTAGAAGCGATGACACTGGCTTCGCGCATCGTCGTGCTGAACGGCGGACGCATCGAGCAGGTGGGCTCGCCGCTCGAGCTGTACCACCGGCCGGCCAACCTGTTCGTCGCGGGGTTCCTGGGATCGCCTCGCATGAATTTTCTCGCGGCACGCGTCGTGCGCGCCGAGAGGGGCTTTCTCGAGCTCGACGTCGCGGGCGGATCGATGCGCGTGACGCGCGGGCACGCACAGCCCGCCGCGAGCGGCCTGAGCGTCGGCGATCTCGTAACGGTGGGCATCCGGCCGGAGCGCCTGTCGCTGCAGGCGATGGCGCCCCACCCTGCCACGCCAGCGCCGAACGACACCGACCCGCAAGACGTTCTTGCTCTTCGCGGCGAGGTCACCCTGCTCGAACGGCTCGGGAGCGAAGCGCTGGCTCACATCCGCTCGCACGGTGAGCGCGGCGAGACCCTCGTCGCGAAGCTTCCCGGCGATCTGCACCTCGAGCCCGGTGCGCAAGTCACGCTGACGACTGCTGCGAGCAGCTGCCACGTCTTCGATGCGACGGGCAATGCCGTCGACACCCAGACGCCCGTGAACGGCCCATTCGTTGCCGACTCGAGCAGCGCGCCCCTGAACGAAGCGAGCCGATGAGCTGAGGAATCCGGACGCGCCCATGATCTACGGTAGTCGCACTTCCGGCCTGCTCTACCTCTCGCCGTATCTCATCGGACTCGCGGTGTTCACGCTGTTCCCGTTCGTCGCGTCGCTGCTCCTCAGCTTCTCCGACTATCGGCTGCAGGATTCGCTCGGCACCGCACATCTCATCGGCCTGGAGAACTACCGCGCCATCCTGCACGACCGCACGTTCGGCAAGTCGCTCATCGTCACGCTCATCTACGTGTTCGTCACGGTGCCGCTGAAACTCGCGTTCGCGCTGTTCATCGCGTTCGTGCTGAATTTCCGTCTGCGCGCGATCGGCGCCTTCCGCACGGCGTATTACCTGCCGTCGATTCTCGGGGGTAGCGTCGCCATCGCAGTCGTGTGGCGGTACGTGTTCGCGGGCGACGGGCTCATCAATCAGGCGCTCGCGTGGCTCGGCGCGTCGCCCATCAACTGGCTGGGTGAGCCGGCCTACGCGATGTTCTCGATCGTGCTGCTGCGTCTGTGGCAGTTCGGGTCGGCGATGGTGATCTTCCTCGCCGGCTTGCAGGGCATTCCGTCGGACCTGTACGAAGCCGCGCGTCTCGACGGCGCGAGCCCCTGGCAGGTGTTCCGCCGCATCACGCTGCCGCTTTTGACGCCGGTGATCTTCTTCAACTTCATCATGCAGGTGATCCAGGCCTTTCAGGAGTTCAACGGCCCGTACGTCATCACCGGCGGCGGCCCACTGAAGGCGACGTACCTGCTGCCGCTCATGATCTACGAAGAAGCGTTCAAGTACTTCGAGGTCGGGTACGCGAGCGCACTGTCGTGGTGCCTGTTCGTGCTCGTCGCGATCTTCACGGCGATTGCGTTTCGCTCCTCGAAGCACTGGGTCTTCTACGCAGGCGAGAAGTGAAAGGCCATCTGAACACTTCGCTCCGCTATGGCGTGCTGATCGGCGTCGGCTTTCTGATGCTGTATCCGCTTCTGTGGATGGCGGGCGGCGCATTCCGGCCCAATCACGAGATCTTCAACTCCATCGGCTTCATTCCGCAGCATCCGACGCTCGAAGGGTTCGCGAAGGGATGGCAAACGAGCACCGAGTACACGTTCGCGCGCTATCTGCTGAACACGTTCGCGATCATCGTGCCGAAGGTGATCGTCACCGTCGTGTCGTCGGTGCTGGTCGCGTTCGGATTCGCGCGCTTCAACGTGCCCGGCCAACGCGTGCTGTTCGGCTTGCTGATCGCGACGATTCTGCTGCCAAAGAGCGTGCTGCTCGTGCCGCAGTACCTGATGTTTCGCGAATTCGGCTGGCTCGACACGTTCCTGCCGCTCTACGTGCCCTCGGCGTTTGCGACCGAGGGCTTCTTCGTCTTCATGATCATCCAGTTCATGCGCAGCTTTCCGGCCGATATGGAGGAAGCGGCGGTGATGGACGGCTGCAACAGCCTGCAGGTGCTGTGGCACGTGGTCGTGCCGGTGATCCTGCCCGCGATCATCTCGGTCGCGCTGTTCCAATTCATGTGGAGCATGAACGACTTCCTGAGCCCGCTGATCTACCTCTCCAGCGTGGAGAAATATCCGGTAGCGCTGGCGCTGAAGCTCTCGATCGACGTCACCGAAGCCACTTCGTGGAACCAGATCCTCGCGATGTCGACGATCGCGCTCGCGCCGTCGCTGATACTCTTCTTCGCCGCGCAGAAGTACTTTGTCGAAGGCATCACCGTCGGATCGGTCAAGGGATGAGATATCTGTTTCTGCTCTGCTGCTGCCTTGCGACGAGCGCCTTCGCGCAACAGCAGGACGTACAGTTACGCATGTCCTGGTGGGGCGGCAACGACGTGCATCGCGCCTACCTCGCATCGATACGCCGCTTCGAAGAGAAGTATCCGCATATCAAGGTGAAGGCCGAGTACACCGGCTGGGTCGGGCATCTCGAGCGGCTCACCACCCAGATCGCCGGCGGCACCGCGCCGGACGTGATGCAGGTGAACTGGAACTGGCTCGTCCTGTTCTCGGCGGATGGCCGCGGGTTCTACGACCTGAACCGCGTCGGCGACGTGCTCGATCTGACGCAGTTCGACGCCGACGCGCGCGCCATCGGCACCGTGCACGGCCACCTCAATGCGCTGCCCGTGACGATGACCGCGCGTGTCTTCTATTTCAACGCAACGACCTTTGCGAAGGCGGGGCTCGAAGTGCCCACGTCCTGGGACGAGCTCTTCGCGGCGGGCAAGATCTTCCGCGAGCGCCTGGGCCCGGATTACTACCCGCTCGCGCTGAATTTCCTCGATCTGCTCGCACTGTGCCGCAGCTGGGTCGTGCAGAAGACCGGCGAGCCGCTGGTGAACGAAAGCGCGCGCCGACTCAATGCCGATCCCGAAGACACCGCAGACATGGCGGCGCTCTATGCGCGACTCGTACGCGAGCACGTCATCGCGCCTGCGCCCGAACGCGCCTCTTACGGCAACGTGCCGGAACAGGAGCTCCGTCCGTGGATCACCGGCAAGTACGCGGGCCTGTACTACTGGACGAGCGCCGTGGGCAAGCTGGTCGAGACGCTCGAGCCCGGCCAGCGGATCGTGCTCGCGCCCTATTTCATGCGGCCCGGCGCCCGCGATGCGGGCCTGAACTATCGGCCCGGCATGATGATCGCCATGAACGCGAAGACCGAGCACCCGCGCGAGGCGGCGCTGCTCATCGACTTCATCTTCAACGATCCGTACGCGGTGCAGACGTTTGGCTTGCTGCGCGGGCTGCCGGTCAGCAAGTCGGCGGTGGCGTTGTTGAAGGCGCAGGGCACGCCGCGCACGCTCGGATGGGAAGGCAACGAACAGATCGAGTTGCTGCCGCACCAAACCGGCGAGAGCGGCTACTTCGAGCACCCACGCGTACGCGACGCCTTTTTCGACATTCTCGAAGCGCAGGGTTTCGGCCAGATCGACGCAGCGGAATCGGGAAGGCGCATGTACACGGACATCAACCGGGTGCTCGAGCGCGTGATCCGCAAGCCGGTGGACAACGCGATACCCGCGCCCGCCGCTTCGTTGAGAAGCGGCGGCAAGGCGGCGGGCGCTCATGCCGTGCCGGCGCAGGCTGCGCAGCGAGGCATGAACGATGGCTGACTCACCGCTCGCCCGTTTCGGCGCGCAGGTGCCCCCTTTCGTGGCGCGCTATCTCGCATCCTGGCAGCCGTATCGCCCCTTCTGGAACTACGAGGACGGCTGCATCTACAAGGGCTGCCTCGATCTCGCCGTGGCGACCGGCGACACCCGCTTCGATGACTTCGTTCTGCGCGCCGTGTCCGAACGCGTGGCCGCGGACGGCACGATCACCGGTTTCGACCCGAACGAATTCAACATCGACAACGTCAACGCCGGGAAAGCCTTGTTCCCGTTGTTCGCGCGCACCGGCGAGGCGCGCTTCCGCAAGGCGATCGACAACCAGCACGCGCAGCTCGAGCGCCATCCGCGCACGCAATCCGGCAACTTCTGGCACAAGAAGATCTATCCGCATCAGGTGTGGCTCGACGGGCTATACATGGCTCAGCCGTTCCGCTGCGCGTATGCGCAGCTTGCTGCGCGACCCGAGATTTTCGACGACGTGAGACGACAGTTCGCGCACGTGCGCGAAGCGATGCGCGACGCGAACACGGGGCTGTACTACCACGGTTGGGACGAGAGCCGCACCGAGCGCTGGAGCAATCCCGAGACGGGCTGCTCACCCTGTTTCTGGGGCCGCGCGATGGGCTGGTTCGTGATGGCACTCGTCGACTGCTGCGAGCTCAGCGCGGCCGCCTCGCCGGCCACGCACGCGATGCTCGCCGAGATGCTGCGCGAGACGAGCGAAGCGCTGCTGCGCGTGCGGAGCACTCGCGGGCTCTGGTATCAAGTGCTCGATCAGGGCTGCCGCCCGGACGACTACGAAGAAACCTCCGCGACCCTGATGATCGCGTATGCGTTCATGAAAGGCGCACGACACGGCATCCTGCCGCCGGCGCTCGGCGCGACCGGCCTCGAATCACTTCAGGCGTGCATCGATCGCTTTCTCACGAAGGAATATCTGCACGGCATCTGCGGCGTCGCCGGCCTGGGCAACGTGCCGTATCGCGACGGTTCCTACGAGTACTATCTCTCCGAGCCCGTCGTCATGAACGATCCGAAGGGCGTCGGCGCACTCTTCATGGCGCTGAGCGAAGCCCTTCAGGTGCCCGCGAGCTTCTTGGGGTCGAGGTCCCCGACGTAGTAATCGAGCAGGATGCGCTGGAACTGCAGGTTGTACCGCGCGGTGACGAGCGCGCTCGCCGCCTGCACCTGCACCGCGCGGGCCTGTGTCAGCTCGACGAGCGTCGCGGCGCCGGCCTCGTACCGATCCTGCGAGGCCTCCAGGGACAGCTCCGCCGCGCGCAGCTGCGCTTGCGCGTTCACGAGCTGCTCTTTCGCGGTCTGGAAATCCAGGAACGACCGCCGGACCTGGAGTGCCACGTCCTGCTGCAAGCTCTCGAGCTGCAGCCGCTCGTTGTCCGCCTGGATCTCCGCACGCCGCGTGGCGTTGCTCGTCGCACCCCGATCGAAGAGGGGCACCGAGATGCCGATGCTCACCGAGCCGCCGCGGCGTTGATCGAGCTGATCGCTGAAGCTGAACGGCGACGCGCTCGAATAGGCGGAGCTGTAGCCGCCATTCAAGGACACGGTGGGCCAGCGGTTCGAGCGCGCGACGCGCACGTTCTGCTCGGCGGCGTCGACGCGCGCTTCTTCCGCGCGCAGATCGACACGCTGCGCGGCGGCGCGCATCTGCAGATCGCCGAGATCGAACTGATCGGACTGCGCGGTCGCCAGCGTGTCGGGCGGCGCCTGGAACTCGTACACCCCGGTCGGATCGAGTTGCAGCGTCTCGATCAGATCGACGCGCGCCAGCTCCGCCGCACGCTCGGCGTCCACCACCGCGAAGCGCGCGCTCGCCACGTTGGCTTGCTGCTGATACAAGTCCGCGATCGTGCGCGCGCCCGCATCGACGTACTGTTGAATCTGCCTCTCGAGCGCCGTCGCCGCCTGAAGATTCTCCCGCTGCACGCGCAGCTGCTCTTGCCGCTGGATGAGCGTGAGGAAGTTCGACGCCACGGTGAACGCAACCGTCTCGCGTGTCCGATGCAGCTCGTGCTCCGCCGCTTCGTCGCTCAGGCGCGCGCCCTTCAGGGTGGCGGTGTTGCTGAAGCCGTCGAAAAGCGTCACGCCCGTATTCAGGCCGAGGCTCGCCGACTTCGTCGTCCGATCGACGATCTGCCCTTCGGTCTGATCGAAGCTGCGCCCGTAGTTGCGCGAACCGGTCGTGCTGAGGCGCAAATCCGGCAGGAACTGGCTCTGCGCCGCGTCGACCTCGACCTTGCTCAGCGAGGCGGCATTCTGTGCCGCACGCACCGTGGTGTTCTGCTCGAGCGCGATGCCGATGGCATCCTGGAACGTGATGATGCGCGCGTTCCCCTGCGCCGGCGCGCGCGGTGCGGCGGCGAGCGTCACGAGAGCGGTCACGAGTGCGATGGCGGTTCTGCGCATGGCGGCTATTCGTATCGCAAAGCCTGAATCGGATTGAGCGCGGCGGCCTGGCGCGCCGGATAGAAGCCGAAGAACACGCCGACGGCGGCGGAGAAGCCGACCGCGATGACGATGGCCTCGGGCGGCGTCACGGTGGTCCAGCCGGTGAAGTGGCCGAGCAAGGCCGCGCCCGCGAGCCCGAGCAGCACGCCGATGATGCCGCCGATCATGCTGATCGCGACGCTCTCGACGAGGAACTGCGTCAGCACGTCCGAGCCGCGCGCGCCGATGGCCATGCGAATGCCGATCTCGCGCGTTCGCTCCGTCACCGAGACGAGCATGATGTTCATGATGCCGATGCCGCCGACCAGCAGCGAGATCGACGCGATCGCCGCGAGCAGCAACGTCATGACTTCCGTGGCGCTCGAGGCGGCGGCGGCGATCTCATCCTGATTGCGAATCGTGAAGTCGTCCTCGTCGTTCTCGCCGAGCTTGTGCGCCTCGCGCAGGATGCCGCGAATTTCCTCCTGCGCCGCCGGCACGTCCTGCGGGGAAGATGCGCTGCCGATGATCTGCCCGACGCGCTGGCGGCCGCTGAGCCGGCTCTGCGCCGTCGTGTACGGGACGAGGATGATGTCGTCCGCGTCCATGCCGCCCGCGTTCTGCCCCTTCGGCCGCAGGATGCCCGCGACCGTGAAGGGGACGTCCCGAATTTGGATCTGCTGGCCGACCGCATCGCCGTTCGGGTACAGGTTCTTCGCCACCGTCGCGCCGAGCACCGCCACCTTGCGCGCGCTGCGCACGTCCGCTTCGGTGAAGAACGTGCCCTGGTCGACCGGCCAGTCGCGAATCTGCTGATACTGCGTGGAGACGCCGTTGATGCGCGTGCGCCAGTTGCCCTGCCCGCTGATCGCCTGTGCCGTCGTGAACACGACGGGCGAGACCGCGGAGAGCAGCAGGCTCTCCCGCTGGAGCTTTTCGTAGTCCGCAGGCGTGAGCCGATTGAACGTCGCCGCACCCTGATTGACGCCGCCCGCCGTGCTCGCGCCCGGCATGATCATGATCATGTTGGTGCCGAGCGAGCCGATCTGCTTCTGAATGCTCTCCTGCGCGCCGTAGCCGACCGCCACCATCACGATCACCGCGGCCACGCCGATGACGATGCCGAGCATCGTGAGGAACGTGCGCATCTTGTTCTTGAGGATGCTCTGCGTGGCCACCTTCAACAGCACCGACTGTCTCATGTCGCCTCCGCTTCGAGGGCGCGCAGATCGTCCGCGGCATTGCGGCGCTTGGCCAGCGGCTCGTCGCGCAGAATGCGGCCGTCGCGCACTTCGACGATGCGCCGCGCGTAACACGCGATGTCCGGCTCGTGCGTGACGACGAGAATCGTGATGCCCTGCTCGTTCAGCTCCTGGAAGAGCGCCATGATCTCGAGGGACGTGCGGCTGTCGAGGTTGCCCGTCGGCTCGTCCGCCAGCAGCACGGTCGGCTCGGTGACGAGCGCGCGCGCAATCGCGACGCGCTGCTGCTGCCCGCCCGAGAGCTCGCTCGGATGGTGATCAAGACGCTCGCCGAGGCCGACGCGCTCGAGCGACTTGCGCGCGAGCGCGCGCGTATCGCGACGGCGCCCCGAGCGGTCGTACAGCATTGGCAGCTCGACGTTCTCGAGCGCGCTCGTGCGCGCGAGCAGATTGAATCCCTGGAACACGAATCCGAGCTTCTGATTGCGCAGGTCGGCGAGCTCGTTCTTCGACAGCCCGTTCACGCGCACGCCGTCGAGGTCGTACGTGCCCGCGGTCGGCGTATCCAGGCAGCCGAGCACGTTCATCAGCGTCGACTTGCCGGAGCCCGAGTGCCCCATGATCGCGATCATCTCGCCGCGGCGGACGGTGAGCGTGATCCCGCGCAATGCGTGCACCTCGTTGCGGCCCATCTGATAGACCTTGGTGACGCCATCGACGCGAATGACGACGGGAGCCTCCAGTGCCGGTGCCGCGCTGTTCTCGGCGACAGCGTTCATCGCGCACTCACCCGCGCTGCGACACTTTGCACGCTCAGAAACCCGGCCGCCGGAATTGCCCGCCGCCGGGTGGCCCCCCGAAAGGACTGGCACCGGTTCGCGCGGCCGTCGACTGGTTGACGCCGATGATCACCTGCATGCCTTCCTTGATGCGCGGGCTTTCGATGACGGTCTTCTGGCCGTCCGTGAGCCCCGCATGCACCCGCGTCATCGTGAGCCGGCCCGCCTCGTCGAGATACCACAGCGTCGGTGGCGGCTGGCCATTGCGGAAGCGGCCCGCGCCGGCCGGTCCGCCGGCGAAGCTGGCAGAGCCGTTCGGACCACCGAGCTCGCGGGCGCGAGCGCCATTCTCGCCGCCTGCGCGGTTGCGAAAGCGCTCTTCGCTGCCGCTCGCCGACCCGGCTGCGTCAGCCCCACCGAAGGTCGGCGCCGCTGCCTCCGGCGCGCCGTTTGCGTCGCCGGCGCGATTGGCCACGCGCTCCTCGCGGAGGCGCTTCATCACCTCGGCGCGCATCTCGTCCGTCGGACGGAAGCGCAACGCGGAGTTCGCGACGAGCAGCGCGTCGGTGGCCGTCCCGGTGAGGAATTCGAGGGTCGCGGTCATCCCCGGCAGCAGCTTGCCGTCGTTGTTCGCGACCAGCACGACCACCGTGTAATTGACGACGTTCTCCGTCGTCTTCGACTGCAGGCGCACCTGCTTCACCTTGCCGGTGAATTTGCGGTTCGGATAGGCCTGCACCGAAAAACGGACATCCTGCCCTTCGTGGATCGCGCCGATGTCGCTCTCGTCCACCGACGCGAGGATCTGCATCTGCGAGAGGTCCTGCGCGATGAGGAACAGCTGCGGCGTCGACATGCTCGCGACGACGGTCTGCCCGACGTCGACGTTGCGCTCGACCACGATGCCGTCGATCGGCGCGTAGATTTGCGTGTACGCGAGATTCTGCTTGGCGCGATCCAGCGCCACTTGCGCCGACTTCACGTTGGCGCGCGCGACGGCGAGCGCATACTTCGCGTTGTTGAACTCGATCTCCGTGAGCACCTTGCGTTGGAAGAGCCCCTCGTTGCGCTTGAATTCGAGCTCCGCCTGCTCGAGCTCCGCCTGACTGCGCTCGAGACCCGCCTGGGCATCGCGCACCTGCTGCTCGAGAATGGTCGGGTCGATCCGGGCGACGAGCTGCCCCTTCTTCACGCGATCGTTGAAGTCCGCCTTGATCTCCACGATCTTGCCCGACACCTGCGTGCCGACTTGCACCGTCGTCACGGCGCTCAGCGTGCCCGTGGCGGACACTGCCGCCTCGAGGCTGCCGCGTTCGATCGTCGCGAAGCGATACGCCGGCGCGTCGTCGCCGGCGGCTTTTTTCCACGCCCAGAAGGCGACCGCGGCTACGGCGAGCACCAGCACCGCCACTACTATCGGTTTTCTGTTCATGACTCCACGGCTTTCGAGGCAGACCCCGCTCTCGGCGCGCCGCGATTTTAGTCAACCGCTCCGCTCCGGCGTTCCCGAAGTGTTACGAATTGCACCCCGCCCGCACTGGATTGCGAGCGCTCGTTGCAGCGCTGTTGCAGCCGCATTTTGCCGACTTTTTCCCGTGGAAAGCGCGCTGAACTCGCTATCGCGGTGCGAGTCGAATTGGGCGACCTGACAGACTCCAAGGTGCTTCACATGATCCCCGTACATCGCCTTGCCGGCGCACGCCGGCCGTGGCTTCCTGTTGCCCTCGCGGCGAGCGCCGCGCTCTTCCTCGCTGCGTGTCAGACGCGGCCCGAGATCCGCACGCAGAGCGCGCCGGAGCTGAATGCGCTCCAGTACCGGACCTTCGGTTTCGTCGACCATCCCGATACCGACACCGAGAAGTACACCACGCTCGTCACCCGCTACCTGAAGGATGCGGTGACGCGCGAGATGCTCGCGCGCGGCTATACCGAGAGCGCCGAGCCCGATCTCCTCATCAACTTCCGGGTGGCGAGCAAGGACAAGATCGAGAGCTATCCCGGACCTGCAGTCGGTGTAGGCTACGGCAGATGGGGATGGCGCAACTGGGGTTGGGGTGTCGGGTACGGTGGCAGCGACGTACGCACGGTCACCGAAGGCTCGTTGACGATCGACGTGGTGGATCGCCGCAAGAACGAGCTCGTGTGGCAGGGCGTGGCCCAGGGGCGCCTCACGAAGAAGGCGCTGGACCAGCCGCAGCCTGCGATCGACGATGCGGTCGGCGCGATCTTCGCCAAGTATCCGAAGGAGGCGCGAGTCGCGAGCGTCGCACCCACGCGCGGCACACAGTGATCAGGGCCACGGCACTGGCGCTCGTCGGCCTCGCGCTCGGCGCGTGCGCCGGCGGCGCGGGCCGGCTGAAACCCGACGCCCCTGCTGGCGTCGATCTCGCCGGTACGTGGCGCCTCAATCGCCAGGCGAGTCAGGACCCGCAACCGTTGATCGAGCGCATGCGCCAGGACGAGTTGAAGCGCATGCGCCGCTACATGCGCGAGGTGGGTGAGGACGACCCCGATCTCGATGTGGGCGGCAGCGCCACGGGTCCGCACCGCGCGCCGCATGGTGGTGCCGAACGAGGCACGCGTGAACGCGACGGCGGCGGTCCGGAACACGCGGGCATGCGGCACGGACGGTTCTCGCGGGTGCCTTACGAGGAAGCGCTTGGCCCCGCACTCACCTCCGATTCGCTGCAGATCGAGCAGAGCCCGACGCGATTCGTGATCATCCGCGGCGACAGCAAGCGCAGCTTCACTCCCGGCGGCGACAGCGTGGTGTCCGTGGCCCAAGGCGTCGCCGATCAGCACTCCGGCTGGTCCGGGCGGGAATATGTGATCGAGGTGCGCCCGCAGGTCGGCCCCCGCGTCATCGAGCGGTATGGCCTCTCCGCGGACGGCCGCCGCTTGGTCGAGAAATTCACCCTCACCGAAGAGGGCTGGCCGAAGCTCGAATTCACACGGGTGTATGACCCCGGCGCGCCGGCGCCGCGCACGCTGCCGAATAATTGAGCCGACCCCGGCCCGGCTTTTCCGATCGGCCGGCGTGCACCTCGCGGAACCGCAGGTGCACCTCGAAACGCCGGCTTTGCGGCCGTCAAGTGACTCTTCTATCCTCCCGAGCCCGTTACCTCGAGGAAGATCCCGGAACGTGGATCGGCTCGTCTCTCCGCCGTCGCCTTCGCTGCTCCCGCCCGTGCTCTCCGACACCGTCTCGGAGCGGGTGCCGCTGCGTCCGATCGACCTGCTGTTCATCCTCGGGTTCTGGACCTTCATCGCGCTGTTGACCTCGGCCAACACGCTGGTCGATCCCGGCGGCCGCAACTTCCCCGTGATGCCAACTGCGCCCGTCTCGCTGGCGTTCATCGAGTCGTACATCTGGGCCGCGCTCACGCCGCTGGTGTTCGCGCTGACGACGCACTATCCGCTGGAGCGGGGTCGGCTGCCGTCGCGAATCGCGCTGTTCTTCGTGGTGGGCATGATCATTGCCGTTGGCGTCGATGTGATCACCGGTTTCCTCCGCTTCGACGTGTTCCACATCGCGCGCGGACGGTTTGCGGATGCCGGGCCGATGTGGCGCCTGCGGCATCTGTGGTTCATGAACGAGTTCCTCGTGTACATCGCGATCCTCGCGGGCGGCGTGGCGCGCGACTACTTCCTTCGCTATCGCTCACGGCGCGAGCAGACGATCCGCCTGCAGGCGCAAGCCGCGCAGTTGCAGGCGCAGCTCGCCGATGCGCGACTCGCCGCGCTGCGCACTCAGCTGAATCCGCACTTCCTGTTCAACACGCTGCATGCGGTGTCCGCGCTCGTGGAGCGCGATCCGCGCGGCGTGCGCCGCATGATCGCGCGGCTTTCGGAGCTGCTCCGCACGACGCTGGACGGCGCGGAAGAGCAGGAAGTCCCGCTCTCGCAGGAGCTCCAGTTCACGCATCGCTATCTCGAGATCATGCAGATTCGATTTCAGGGCCGGCTCGCGATCGAGTCGCACATCGAGCCGGGCGCGATGGATGCGCTCGTGCCCAACCTCATCCTGCAGCCCTTGGTGGAGAACGCCATCAAGCACGGCGTCAGCAAGATCGACGAGGCGGGTCGCATCGAGATCCGTGCATACCGCGCCGGCGAGCGGCTCGTCATGACGGTGCGCGACAACGGCCCGGCCATCGACGATTCGGAGCTGCGCGCGGGCGAAGGCGTGGGCCTGCGCAACACGCGCGAGCGGCTCTCCGAGCTGTACGGCACCGAGCAGAGCCTGACGCTGCGCGCGGCCGGCGACGAAGGCGTGGTCGCCGAAGTGACCGTCCCGTTCCACAAACGCACGGATCTGCGTTGCGCGGGCATCGCCGCCACCGGCTGACGGGATTCTCTCGTGGCGACCCCGAAACCCCTGCGAGTCCTGCTCGTCGACGATGAGGCGCTTGCGCGCCAGCGGCTCGAGGACTTGCTGAAGCATCAGGAAAACGTCGAGATCGTCGGCACCGCGGACAATGGCGAAGCGGCCGTCACGGCCATTCGCATGCTGCGCCCGGACCTCGTGTTTCTCGACGTGCAGATGCCCGGCAAGACGGGGCTCGACGTCATCCGTGCGATCGGCCCGGACGAGATGCCCGCAACCGTGTTCGTCACCGCGTACGACCAGTACGCGCTGAAGGCCTTCGATCTGGCGGCCATCGACTATCTCGTGAAGCCCTTCGACGACGAGCGCTTCGAACAGGCGTTCGCGCGGGCGCGGCGGCTGATCGAGCTGAAGGAAGTCGGACGGTTGACGGAGCAGCTGCGGGCCGTGCTCCAAGGCAGCGGCTCGGCCGCGGCCCCAGCCGCGAGCGGTAAGCCCGAGTATCTCGAGCGCATCGCGGTGGAAACGCGCGGTCAGGTGCGAGTCGTGCCCGTCGACGACATCGAATACATCACCGCGAGCGGGCCCTACGCGGAGCTGCATGCCGGCGGGCGGGCGCACGTCATTCGCGAGCGGATGCAGATGCTCGAAGAGCGCCTGGACCCGGCGAAGTTCTTCCGCATCCACCGCTCGGCCATCGTGAGGCTGGATCAGATCGAAACGCTGCTGCGCGACCCAGGCGGCGACTACGGCGTACGGCTGCGCAGCGGCGTGCAGCTGAGCGTCAGCCGGAACCGCGTCGAGCAGCTCGAGCGCTGGATGGGCCTCGGCTCCTGACTTCCCCGCCCCTGGCGATGGAGCCCGCTGAGTCCGCGCCCGGCTGATCTGCTCTGCGCCGAGCTCTCTGCACTGACGTCGCCCCTGCGATATGCGTGCCCAGATGCGAACCATTCACATTTAGGAACGATTCGCTTTATACTGCCCGCCGCTTTCTCTTCACCGTGCGAGTCGGGCGAGGCATGTCGGCGGCGATTCTTTCGCGCATTTCGGGGCGCGGCGGCATTGGAGCCGCAATCGTGGCGTTGCATGTCGCGCTGATCTACGCGCTCTGCAGCTGGCAGCCGATCCGCGCGGTGTTCCATGAAGTGCCGATCGAGGCGAGCATCATCGATGCGCCCGTCGTGGCCCCCGAGGAAGTGCCTCCCCCGCCGCCGCAGATGATGTCGGTGCACGTGCCCGCGATCGAGCCGCCGCTGGTCTCGATCGCTGAGGAACCCGCGCCGAACGCCATCACCGTCGCGAAGGTGGAGCAGCAGCCCGCACCGGCGCCGCAGCCGGCAACGGCCACGCCGCACGAGATCACCGACGTGGCGTACATCCAGCCCCCTGCGCCGAAATATCCGCCGGAGTCGCGACGGACGGGTGAGGAAGGGCTCGTCGTTCTGCGCGTCGTCATCAACGAGGCCGGGCGCGCGGCGCAGATCGAAGTGGAGCGCTCGAGCGGCTATGCGCGGCTCGACGCGGCGGCGCGCGCGGCGGTCGAACGGGCGCTGTTCAAGCCGTACATCGAGAATGGCGTCGCGCGCGTTGCAACCGCCCGCATTCCCATCGAGTTCACCTGGAAATCGCGCGCCGCGGACCGCGCGGGCCGGAGCTGACGAATCGGCCCGGTTCTCCGCTCAGATCCGGATCTTCTTCCACGCGCCCGAGCGCCAGCGCACGAACAGCGTGAGGCCGAGCAGGCAGACGTAGATCACGAGCGCCGTCCAGCCGCCCACCGCACCCCATCCCAGCTGCGGTAGGAAGTCGAACCACCCCTGGCCCGGCGCGAACGTCAGTGCGTGCGCGAGCGGCACGAAGAACAGCCATGACAGCGCGATGACCAGCACGGCCGGCACGAATGCATCGCCGGCGCCGCGCAAGCACAAGCCGCTCCCGAGATTCATACCGTCGAAGAACTGATACACGGCGGCGAGCCAGAGAATCTGCGTGCCGACGACGAGCATTGCGGCCGCTTCTGCGTCGTTCGTCGTGAACAGCGGCAGAATCCAGGGGCCGGCGAGCGCCAGCAGGATTCCGGCGCTGCCCATGTAGGTGGCCGCGAACCACGTGACTCGTGTTCCCACGCGCATCGCCCAGTCGCGATCGCCGGCGCCGATCGATTGCCCGACGAGCGTCGTGCCGGCGAGCGCGATGCCGAAGCCCGGCATGTAGGCGACGGAGGTCAGCATCATCACCACTTGCGTCGCGGCACCATCGGCCGTCCCGAGGCGCACCTGCATCATCTGGAAGATGGCAATGCCAACGAGGTCCGCCGCGTACAGCAGACCCATCGGGAACCCGAGCCGAAACTGCCGCCAGAGGGGCGCGAGACGCGGGCGCCACGTCAGGTGAAACCGGTACTCGCGGCGATATCGTTTCCTCAGCACGAGCACGATGCCGAACACCAGCGCGATGGCCTGCGCGACCGTCGTCGCCCAGCCGGAGCCGGCGACACCCCAGCCGAAGCGGAATATGAAGATGTCGTTGAGCACGACGTTCGCGATCACGCCGATGCTCGTGATCAGCACCGTCAGACGCGGTCTGCCGATCCCGTTGAAGAAACCCAGCACGGCCCACACGGCCGCGCCGAAACAGGCGCCCGCGACACGCGGAAACCAAAAGTCGGTGGCGAGTTGCTCGATCTGCGGCTCGAAGCCGAACGGCGCGAGCATCACGTGCCCGCCGCTGCCCACGAGCACGAATAGCGGCGTCGTGCAGAGCGTCCCCCACAACGCGATCCAGAGCGCCTGCGACGCGCGCGTGAAGCGGCGCGCGCCATAGTTCTGGGCGACCACGGTCTGCACCGCCATGCCGATGCTGCCGAGAATCATCACCACGACGAGCACGAGCCATTGCACGGCGGCCACGCCCGCCAGGGCGAGGGTCGAGATGTGGCCGATGAACCAGACGTCCGTGAGATTCAGCACCATCTGGACCGCGCTGTTCGCCACCAGGGGCAGCGCGAGGGCCAGCACCGCACGCAAATCCACGTGCGCGCGGCCGGCGGCGTCGATGCGTTGCGCAGGCAAGGGCCCTGCCAGCGGTGGGCGTGCGGCTCGGGTATCCATCGAAGTCGGGAATGGGTGACCCGTCGCCGACGGGCGGGCTGGATTCTCGCACAGAGCGCTTTACGAAGTGGGGCCGCGCACGGCAACGTACGGACATGGCATCCAAGAAAACCACGCGCGCCGCGTCGAAGGGCGCAAAGCGGAGCCGCGGCAAGCTCTCCCCCGGCAAGACCAGTCGCGGCTTGTCGGCCGCCGATGTGCCGATCGCTCCGGACGACCCGGAAATCGCCGACGTCGCAGCGCTCGTGAAGCAAGCCGGCGGCGCGCCGCTCGGCGCGTACCGCGAGCCGCTCGGCGGGCGCCCGATCATGCTCGCCTCCATTCCGCTCGCGGCCGTGCAGCCCACGCCGTTTCAGCGGGACCTGTCGCCCACCCACGTGAAGCGCCTGGCGCAGAAGATTGAAGAGACCGGCGCGTTTCTCGATCCGCTGATCGTGGTGCGCGGCGAGGACGGACGGCTGTGGACACCCAACGGCCGACATCGGCTCGCCGCCGCGAAAGTGCTCGGGCTCAAGCAGGTGACCGCGCTCATCTCGCCGAACGAGGCGCTGGCGTATCGCATTCTCGCGCTGAACACCGAGAAGGCGCACAACCTGAAGGATCGCAGCCTCGAGGTGATTCGCATGGCGCGCAACCTCGCAAAGAAGCAGGGTGATACGCGTGAAGTCGATCTGGCCGCGGAGTTCGAAGCCCCCGAGTTCCTGACGCTCGGGGCGGTGTACGAGAAAGCGCCGCGGTTTGCGGGCGGTGCCTACAGCGCGTTTCTGAAGAAGGTGGATCGCTTCAGCGAGCGGCCGCTCACGGCGAGCTTGCGCGAGCGGGACGACTACGCGGCCCGGCTCCTCGAAATCGATGCGCAGGTGAAGCGGATCGTTGCCGAGCTGACGAAGAAGGGGTTCAAGTCGCCGTATCTGCGCAACTACGTGGTCGCTCGCATCAACCCCGTGCGCTTCCACAAGGCGAAGAAAGGGGACACGACGCCGCCGATGCCGATCGCGCAGGCGTTGACCCGCATGGCGGCGGCGGCGAAGAAGTTCGATACCGGGTCGGTGTCGAATGCCGAGATCGCGTGGGTTGCAGTGGGAGCGGCCGCCAGCGAGTAAACCGCAGTCTCGTGCGACCGCCCGCGATGCCGGCATCGTCGCTCGACGCGACGCCTACCGCTCCGCCGGAGCGGGGCCGGCTGACTCGCGGCAAACCAGCTCGTGAGGCAAGCGCACCGGTGCAGGTGCCTTGCGCGTCTTCAGCATCTGCAACAGCAGCCCGGTGGCGTGATACGCCAGGTCGTAGCTCGGCTGGTGCACCGTCGTCAGTCGGGGCCAGATGGTGCGCGCGATGTACGTATCGTCGAAGCCCGTGATGGAGAGCTGCGCCGGCACGGCGATTCCCATCTCGTGCGCCGCCATCACGACGCCCGCCGCCATGTCGTCGTTGCTCGCGAAAATCGCGGTGGGCCGCTGCGGCAGCATGAGCAGCTGCCGGCCCAGCTCCATGCCGGAGTCGAAGACGAAATACCCTTGCTTCACGTACTCCGGTTGATACGGCAAGCGATGCGCCCGCAGTGCCGCCTTGTAGCCCTGCAGCCGCCGGCCGCTCGCGTAGTGCTCCGGGTGGCCGATGATGAAGCCGATGCGGCGGTGACCGAGGCCGATCAGGTACTCCGTCATCTCGCGCGCCGCGCCCTCATCGTCCATGTCGACGTAGGGCGATGAGTGGCGCACGTCGTTCGGTGCGATCCGCACGAAGGGCACGCCGCGGCGGTCCAGCGCCTTGATCAGCTCGGTGGATTCACTCAACGGCGGCGTGACGACGATGCCGTCGACGTGCGTCTGGTCCACGAGACCCAGCACTTCCTTCGCGAGCTCCTCGCCCTGCGTGCTGTTGCACTGATGAGAGAACAACTGAAAGCGCTGCTGGCGGCAGCGGGCCATCGCGCCGTGCTGCACGTCCACGATGTAGTTCGCGCTCGGATTGCCGTAGACCAGCCCGACCAGATACGAACGCCGCCCCGCGAGGCTGCGCGCCGAGATGCTCGGGTGATAGTTCAGCGCCTTGACGACGGCCTGCACGCGCGCGCGCGTTTCCTCGCGCACGTTGGGCTCGTCGTTGAGCACCCGGGACACGGTCTTGATGGCGACCCCGGCCGCCTTCGCCACATCATCGATCGTCTTGCGGGCCATGCAAGTGCGAGTTTAACGGCTAGCCGCTCGCAGGATGCTAGTCGTTGAGCGGCCGATGCCGGTCCGCCAGGGAATCCGCGATGCGCGCGTACACGGCTGCGCGCTGCAACCCGGTATCGGCCGCCGCCGCCGTGTTCATCGCCTCCGCGAAGACGGCTTGCGCACCCTCCACGTCGCCTTCCCGCACGTGCGCGGCGGCCAGGGACCCGAGGGCGCCGGCGCGCAGCTCGGCGTTGCCGATCACGCGCACCGCCTCCAGTGTCGCCGCGATCGTCTGCCGCAACCCGGGCACATCGTGAGCCTGCGACTGTACGCGCAGGATGCCGAAGAGCGCTGCCGCCGTGGCGGCTCGATCTTCCAGGCCGCGCGCCATGGCAATCGCGCCGGACACATCCCCCGTCTCGGCTTGAGCCGCCGCGATGTCGCGCACGAGTAGCGGCCGCAGACTCGCATCGTCGGCCCGCATTGCCGTCGCGAAGGCGCCCGCGAAGTCCCCCGCGCGCGCCTGCAAGGGGGCAATGCGGCTCAGCAGATTCAACCGCTCTCTGTCCGCCTTGATTTGAGGGATGACGGCGAAGGCGCGCTTCAGGGTTGCCGCTGCACCGGTCACTTCGCCGGCTGCGAGCCGTGCCCGCGCAATCTCGACCAGGACGTCGCCGCGTCGATTCGCCCCGGCGCGCGCCTTCTCGGCCGCGCCGAGCGCCTGCGCGAACATCTCGCGGGCCGCGGCCGGCGCCGACGAGGCGCGGATGGCGGCGATGCGCGCGGTGCCCTCGGCGCGATCCAGCGCGTCGCTCACTTGCGCCAGTGTGGCGAGCGCACCGTGGATATCTCCGACGCCCGCTTGCGCAACCGCCACCTCGACGAACGCGCGCGAGCGGCTGGAACCATCGCGGATTCGCGCGGCGAGCGAGCGGGCCTCCGCGAAACCACCGTCCCGCGCGATCGCCGCGGCAACATCGCCCATCGCCAGCGCGTTCGCGCGGCCGTATTGGATGCTCCGCGCTGTCGCGATCGCGCCGTCAAAATCGTTTGCCACGGCCTGCTGGATGGCAATGTTGCGCAGGCTGAATCCCTGACGGGCGACGTCTTTCATCCGCCGCGCCGTGCTCAATGCGCCCTGCACGTCGCGCTCGCCGCGCCGAGCATCCACCACCGCCGCCAGTACGGCGTCGTGCAGTCGTGCGTCGCGAATGGTTTCGGCGGCTGCTTCGGCGGCATCGAGATCGTCGGCCTTGACGTACGCCAGCGCGATGTCGTGCGTCGCCCAGTTCCGCAGCGGCTCCTCTTCGATCTGCCGCGCAATCGGCAGCGCCCGCACGAGCGTGCCGCGGGCAGCATTTGCTTCACCCGCGGCGGCCTGCGCTTCGGCAATTTCTGCGAGCGCCTGCGCGCGATGAAACGGATCGGTGATGTCATCGCACGCCGACAACGCGCGCGTCAGCGCATCGTGTGCCCACACCGCCATCGGCGCGCCTGCTCCCTGCGCCTCTGCGGCCTGCGGAATGACGAAGAGCACCAGAACTAGCGCGGCGAGCACGGCCACACCTCGGTCTCGAAGGTCTGCGTCCGTCAGCGAAGTGATCTTATGTCACTGCCACTTTAGCCCACGCCTGCGTTGCGGAACAGAACTTGCTCTCAGGGCGGACAGGTCCGGAACCAACCTAGAGCCAGGCCATGCAGGACGTCGTCCGTGCCCTCGATGAGTTCGCGATCTTTCAGGTGGACCTGAAGGGCTTCGCGACCACGTGGAACGAGAGCGTAGAACGCCTCCTCGGCTGGCCACGTGAGGAATTCATCGGATTGCCGACGGAGAAGCTGTTCGCGCCCGAGGATGTGGCGCGCGGCGTTCATCGCAACGAGCTGCACGTCGCCGCCGAGCAAGGCAGCTCGACCAATCAACTCTGGCTGTATCAGAAGGACGGCACGCCGTTCTACGCGAGCTTCGTCATCAGCCGCGCGATCGACGCTTCGGGGCACGTCGTTGGATTCAACGTCGCTCTGCAGGATCGCACCGAGTGGAAGCGCGCGGAAGAAGAGCGCGAGGCGATTCTCGAAAGCGAGCGCAAGGTACGCCAGGATGCCGAGCAGGCGAGCCGTCTGAAGGACGAGTTCCTCGCGACACTCTCTCACGAGCTGCGCTCGCCGCTGAATGCCATCGTCGGCTGGGTGCACATTGCGCGCCGGCATGCCGGGGACAATCCGGAGCTCGCGCGCAGTCTCGATACGATCGAGCGCAACGTCCGCGCGCAGACGCAGATCGTGAACGACCTGCTCGACATGAGCCGCATCATGACCGGCCAGGTACGACTCGATATGCAGACGGTGGATCTGCGCGAGGCCATCTGGAACGCGGTCGAGGCCGTACGGCCCGCAGCCGAGGCGAAACGCGTGCGCCTCGAGAAATCGCTCGAGAGCAACATCGGCTGGACGCGCGTCGATCCAGCCCGGCTGCAACAAGTGCTGTGGAACCTGCTCGTGAACGCCGTGAAATTCACGCCGCCGGGCGGGCGCATCCACGTCGGCTTGGAGCGCGTGAACTCGCACGCGGAAATCCTGATCCAGGACACCGGCGTCGGGATCGCGCCGAGCTTCCTGCCGCACGTGTTCGAGCGCTTCCGTCAGGCCGATGGCTCCACCACCCGGCGCCATGGCGGGCTCGGTCTCGGGCTCTCGATCGTGAAGAGCCTCGTCGAGCTGCACGGCGGCACGGTGCGGGCGGACAGTCCCGGCGAGGGCCAGGGCGCGACGTTCCGCGTGGCGCTGCCGATCGTGACGAGCCACGCCGAGGACGGGCACGTGGACTCGCGTGCGCCGGTGGCGCAGGACCTCGACGCCTTGCCGCGGCTTTCCAAGGTCTCCGTGCTGGTGGTGGACGACGAGGCGGACTCGCTTCTCTTCTTCGGGCGGCTGCTCGAAGAGTGCGGCGCGCACGTGCTGCTCGCCGTGGACGCCGAGCAGGCGATGGACATGCTGCGCTCGGAGTCCGTCGACATCATGGTGAGCGACATCGGCATGGCAGGCGCCGACGGCTATCAGCTCATTCAGCAAGTGCGCTCGCTCCAGGATGAGCGCATCGCGTCCATTCCGGCGGTTGCGGTCACCGCGTACGCGCGGGCCGACGATCGTCGGCGGCTGCTGCTGGCGGGCTATCAGATGCACATCTCCAAGCCGGTCGAGCCGCAGGAGTTCGTGGCCGGCATCGCGAGCCTCGTCGGGTTGACCAGTCGCAACTCCGCGTTCAAACGAGCCTCCGGGGACACGCGATACAACTAAGATTGCGGGCTTCCGGCGCCCCGTTGCGGGCGCAGTTGGAGATTGCCTGCATGATCCGTAGCGTTCGCTCGCTCGCATCGACGATTGCGACCCCTTCGCCCGACAGCTGCGCGCCGGCCGCCAGCCCTTCAGGACCCAAGGCGCGCGGCGGCGAACCCGCCCGCAATCCGCGCCGCACCGGCGAGCTCTACGCCCGATTCGCGATCGGTTTGCTCGCAATGGCTGCCGCTGCCTTCTCGGTGCCTGCGCCGGCCGCATCCGGCAAAGCGGACCCGCTGACAACCGTCGCGGAACGCTCCGGCTTTCGCATCACCGGTCGCTACGAGGAAGTCGAGCGTCTGTGCCCTGAGTTCGCGAAGGCATGGCCCGACGCCGTACGGTGTACCGAGTTCGGCCGCACGCCGGAGGGACGCCCGATGCTGGCGCTCGTGGCATCGCGCAGCGGCGCGCTCACGCCGGAGGATGCGCGCGAGCGCGGCATCCCGGTGATGCTCTGGCAAGGCGGCATCCACGCAGGCGAGATCGACGGCAAAGACGCCGGCTTTCTTGCGCTCCGCGAGCTGCTCCAGGGCAAGCTCGCGCGCGGCGCGCTCGACCGCTTCGTGCTCGTGTTCGTTCCCGTGTTCAACGTCGACGGTCACGAGCGCTTCGGCCGCTGGAATCGGCCGAATCAGAACGGTCCCGAAGAGATGGGCTGGCGCGTCACCGCGCAGAACTTCAATCTCAATCGCGACTACATGAAAGCGGACACGCCGGAGATGCAATCGATGCTCCGGCTGCTCGACGCCTGGGACCCCGTGCTGTATGTCGATCTGCACGTCACCGACGGCGCGCAGTTCCAGGCGGACACCTCGAACAATCTCGAGCCGCTGCACACCGGCGACAGCGAGCTGCAGACGCTCGGCCGCGCGCTGGTCGCGGATCTCAATGGCACGCTGAAGTCGCACGGCTTCATCGCGCTCGATTTCTATCCGTCGTTCCGCGTCTCCGACGATCCGATGTCGGGCTTCGATGCGAGCAGCTATCCGCCGCGCTTCTCGACCGGCTACTGGGCGCTGCGTAATCGGTTCTCGCTCCTCGTCGAGACCCACTCGTGGAAGGACTATCCGCGACGCGTGAAGATCACGCACGACACGATCGTCGCGCTCGCCGAGATGATGGCGAAGCAAGGCAAGCAATGGCGAGACGCCATGCGCGACGCGGACGCACGCGCCGCTCGACTTGGCGGACAGGACGTCACGATCGAGTACGATGTCGGCCCGCACACCGTCACGATCGACTTCCCCGGCTACGCCTACACGCGCGAGCCTTCGGCGATCTCCGGTGCGCTCGTCACGAAGTACGACCCGAGCAAGCCGCAGGTGTGGCACGTTCCCTATCGCGACACGGTCGTGCCGAAATTGACGGTGCGTGCGCCGCGCGGCGGCTACGTCGTTCCGGCCGCATACGCCGCGTGGCTCGGCGAGCGCCTGTCGATCCATGGCATTCGCTTCGAGCGCCTCGACAAGGCCGTGCCCGACGCGACCGTCGAAGCGTTCCGCGCGACGAAAGTCACGCTCGCGCCGGCGACTTTCGAGGGCCGCACCACCGCGAAGATCGAAGGCGCATGGGGACAGGAGAAGCGCGACATCCCCGCGGGCTCGCTCCTCGTGCCGATCGCGCAGCCGAAGGCGCGCTTGATCATGGCGCTCCTCGAGCCGCAGCACTCGGATTCGTACGCGGCGTGGGGTTTCTTCAACAACTCGTTCGAGCCGAAGGAATACATGGAACCGTACGTTGCCGAGCAGGTCGCGAAGGAGATGCTGGCCTCGCGTCCCGAAGTGGCGCGCGCGTTTCGCGAACGGCTTGCGAGCGATCCCGAGTTCGCGAAGGATCCCGACGCACGACTCGAGTTCTTCTATCGTCTCCACCCCTCGTGGGACGAGCGCTTGAATCTCTACCCCGTGCTTCGAGTCGAGAGTACGACACCGCGCTGACGCACTTTCACCGTGCGTGCAATGTGACGCGCGTACCGTGTTGGTGCGCGCGCAGCTGTTACCGTCTCTTTCGACCATTACAACTCATTGAAACAGCAAGGTGCGCTGGCGTTCCAACACTGCCGGCGCGCCTGCATGGAAATTGCACCCCACTCGCGCACCGTGAATGCCCTCATCGAATCCGAGCGCGTTGCTCATGAACGCGTCTCCTTGAACAAGGAGGCGTTCAAGCACGCCTTCCTCGACAATCTGTTCTACGTGCAAGGCAAGACGCCCGCACTCGCGACGAAGACCGACTACTACATGGCGCTCGCGTACACCGTGCGCGATCGCATGCTGCATCGCTGGATCAGCACGGCGGCCACCTACACCCAGCAGGGCTCGCGCACGGTCATCTACATGTCCGCCGAGTTCCTGATGGGTCCGCACCTCGGCAACAATCTCGTGAACCTCGGCATCTACGACGAAGTGCGCGCCGCGGTCACGGAGATCGGCCTGAATTTCGAGGAGCTGCTCGCGCACGAAGACGAGCCGGGCCTCGGCAACGGCGGCCTCGGGAGGCTCGCCGCCTGCTTCCTCGATTCGCTCGCGACGCTCGAAATCCCCTCCATCGGCTACGGCATCCGCTACGAGTTCGGCATCTTCCACCAAGACATCGTGGACGGCTGGCAGATGGAGAAGACGGACAAGTGGCTGCGCTTCGGCAATCCATGGGAGATCGCGCGACCCGAGTGGGCCGTGGAAGTGAAGCTCGGCGGCCACACGGAGCGCTACACCGACGAACGCGGCCGTACCCACGTTCGCTGGGTGCCACATCGCGTGGTGAACGGCGTGCCTTACGACACGCCGATCCTCGGGTACCGCGTGAATACCGCGAACACCCTGCGGCTGTGGAAAGCCGAAGCGCCCGAATCGTTCGATTTCGCCGTCTTCAATCGCGGCGACTACTACGGCGCGGTCAACGCGAAGGTCATCTCGGAGAACCTGAGCAAGGTTCTCTACCCGAACGACGAAGCGGTCAAAGGCAAAGAGCTGCGGCTCGAGCAGCAGTACTTCTTCGTGTGCTGCTCGCTGCAGGACATGCTGCGCATCCTGCACGTCCAGCACATTCCGCTCGAACGGCTGCACGAGAAGTTCTGCGTGCAGTTGAACGACACGCACCCCGCGATCGCCGTCGCCGAGCTCATGCGGCTGCTGGTCGACGAACGCGGCCTCGAGTGGCACAACGCGTGGAGCATCGTGTGCCGAACGTTTGCGTACACGAATCACACCTTGCTGCCGGAAGCGCTCGAGCGGTGGCCCATCTCGGTGTTCAGCAAAGTGCTGCCGCGGCACCTCGAGATCGTGTACGAGATCAATGCGCGCTTCCTGGACGAGGCGCGCTTGCGGTTCTTCGGCGACGATGCGCGCATCGCACGGCTCTCGCTCATCGACGAGCACGGCGAGCGCTACGTGCGCATGGCGAACCTCGCGGCCGTCGGCAGCTTCGCCATCAACGGCGTCGCGGAGCTGCACTCGGAGCTGCTGAAGCAGGACGTGATGCACGATTTCGCGGCGCTCTGGCCGCACAAGTTCTCGAACAAGACGAACGGCGTCACGCCGCGCCGCTGGCTCGCGCTCGCGAACCCGCGGCTTGCCGCGCTCATCACTGAAGCCATCGGCGAAGGCTGGCTCACGAATCTCGAGCGGCTGCGGGAGATCGAAGCGTTTCACGACGATGCGAGCTTCCGCATGCGCTGGCGCGAGATCAAGCGCCGCAACAAGCGCGAGTTCGCGATGTTCGCGCGCGAGCGCACGGGCATCGCGATCGATCCGGACTCGATGTTCGACGTGCAGGTGAAGCGCATCCACGAGTACAAGCGCCAGCACCTCGCCATCCTGCACGTCGTCGCGCTCTATCACCGGCTGAAGTCGGACTCGTCGTTCGAGATGCAGCCGCGCACGTTCGTGTTCGGTGGCAAGGCAGCGCCCGGCTATCACCTCGCGAAACTGATCATCAAGCTCATCACCTCGGTGGGCGAAGTCGTGAACCGCGACGCGCAGGTGCGCAACTGGCTGAAGGTCGTGTTCGTGCCGAACTTCAACGTCACGAACGCCCAGCGCATCTACCCGGCCGCCGACTTGTCCGAACAGATCTCGACCGCCGGCAAGGAAGCCTCCGGCACGGGCAACATGAAGTTCTGCATGAACGGGGCGTTGACCATCGGCACCTCGGACGGCGCGAACATCGAGATCCGCAATGAAGTCGGCGCCGAGAACTTCTTCATGTTCGGTCTGACCGCCGCCGAGGTGCACGCGCTCAAGGCGCAAGGCTATTCACCTCGGTCCTATTACGAGACGAACGCCGACTTGCGCGCGGCGGTCGACCTCATCGCAGAAGGCTTCTTCTCGCGCGGCGACGTGAACCTCTTCCGCCCGCTCATCGACTGTCTGATGAACTGGGACCCCTACCTCGTGTTCGCGGATTTTCAGGCGTATGCGGAGTGTCAGGCGCAGGTCGGCCGCGCGTACGCCGACACCGAACGCTGGACGGCAATGTCGATCCTGAACGTCGCGCGCTCGGGCAAGTTTTCCTCCGACCGCACCATCCGCGAGTACCTGGACGAGATCTGGCGCGCCCCGGCGGTGCCGATCCGGCTGCTGTCCCAGAAAGACCTGACCAGCGGACCGTGATAGTGTCGCTTCCCCAGAGAGGCGACACGATATGCGCGCAGCCGTATTCCATGGCCGTTCCGATCTGAGACTCGAAGACGTGCCGGAGCCCGCCGCGGGCCCCGGCGAAGTGAAGCTCCGCGTCCTCTACAACGGCATCTGCGGCAGCGACCTGCACGAGGTCTACGACGGCCCGATCACCACGCGCACCACGCCGCACCCGCTGACCGGCATCAAGAATCCCGTGATTCTCGGCCACGAGCTGAGCGGAGAGGTCGTCGAGGTCGGCGCTGGCGTCGAGGACCTCGAGGTCGGCGATCGCGTCGCCGTCGAGCCGGTGGAAACGTGCGGCACCTGCATGTACTGCACGTCCGGCGCGTACAACCACTGCGGGCTCCTGGCCTTTCACGGATACAACCGCGCGAGCGGCGGTCTCGCGCAATTCTCCGTGGTGAAACGCTCGATGGCGCACAAGCTGCCGAAGACCCTGACCGGCCAGCAGGGTGCGCTGATCGAGCCCATGGCCATCTCGTATCGCACCGCGGAGCGCTGTGAAGTCGAGGCGGGGCAGACGGTGGCGATTCACGGCGGCGGGCCGATCGGCATCGGCATCTTCTTCACGCTCGCCAAGCGCGGCGTGCGCGTGATCATGGTGGACCCCTCGCCGCAGCGGCGCGCCGCGCTCGTGAAGCTCGGCGTGCCGGTCGTGCTCGATCCGCGGGACGGCGACATCATCTCCGCCATCAAGGACTTCACGAGCGGGCGTGGCGCCGACACGTCGGTGGACGCGGCGGGGGTGCCGGCGGCGTTCAAGACCGCTCTGCTCAGCACGGCGGTCGGCGGCCAGCTCATCGTCGTGGCCATTCACACGCAGCCCCTGCAGATCGCGCCAATGGACATGCTGATGACGGAAGTGCGCGTGAGCGGCATCGCGCTCTCGAACAATACGTTCCCGAAAGTGATCGCCGAGATGTCCGCCGGCACGTATCCGATGGAGGGGTGGGTCGAGACGGTGCCCTTCGAACGCCTGCTGGTCGATGGCTTCGAGCGGCTGCGCCGCCAGGACGGTCTGAAAATTCTGGTCGACGTCGGGGCGCACTAGATGCGGGCGGCTCGCACGACCGTCGAACCCATTCCGCTTCGCGCGGACGCCGGCGCCTAGCCGCCGCGCGCCCTTCTTCTGCGCACCATGCACGCACACGAAGGGCAGACGTTGGGTATGCTTTCGCCACAACCGGGGTCTCTGGCCGCGGATCAATCCCTGACTCACGTCATGAGCGCCCGCAAAGGCCACTTCACACCACGCGTCTTCGTGTTCGCCACGCTCGCGGCAGCGGCGATACTCGTGACCATCGTGGCCGTTCCGCAGTGGCTCTCGAAGCAGGCGCGGCTCGAGGTGCAGCGCTCGCACGTGGCGCAGATCGCGCGGCTCGCGGCGAGCGTCGTCGACGGCGACCTGCACCGCGAGCTCCTCGATCCGAAGAATTTCTCGCAGGAGCTGTACGACCGCGCGCTCGCGCCGCTCGTGCGCTTTCACTCCGCCAACCCCGACATCTTCTACGTGTACACGATGGTCGATCAGGGCGGCGAGACCTTCTTCGTGCTCGACACCGCCGCCTCACCGGACCTGAAGACCCCGCACCATCTGCGTGCCTCCGCATACATGGAGCACTTCAAGCTGCGGCCGGAATACGAGAGCGATTGGCTCGAGCAGATCGCCTCCGGCAACACGTGGGTTACCCCGACGTTCCAGCAGGACGACTACGGGGATTTCCTCACTGCGCACACGCCGATCTACGACAGTCAGAAGCGCTACAGCGGCTTCGTCGGCGTCGACTTCGATCTCGCGTACTACCTTGCGCAGGAGGCCCGCTTCCGCGCGATCGGCACTTGGAGCCTCGCGGCGGCGCTCATCGTCTCGGTGCTGATCGGCTATCTCGTCGCGCGCTATCACTACGACTTGAACCATCGCCTCGAAGAGCACTATCTCAGCTCGATTCGGGATGGGCTCACGGGCCTGCTGAATCGGCGCGGCGCCATGGACGCGATCGGCAAGTCGCTCGCCCGGCGCAGCGCGAGCTACGCGACGCTGCTCGTCGACATCGACAACCTGAAGACGATGAACGACACGCACGGCCACGCGCACGGCGATGCGACGATCGGCTGCGTCGCGACGGCCATCCGCGAGAGCATCCGGGACGGTGATGATTGCGCGCGGCTCGGCGGCGACGAGTTCATGATCTTCGCGCCCGATTGCGATCGGCATGGCGCCGCGGAGATCGCGCGGCGCATTCTCAACGGCGTCGCAAAGCCGCGGGCCGAGCTCGCCGGCGGTGGGTTCACGGTATCCATCGGCATCACGGTGCAGAGCTACGCGACCGCGGGCTTTGATCGGATGTACCGCGAAGCCGACTCCGCTCTGTATCACGCGAAGGCCTCCGGCAAGGACCGGTTCGCGTTCTTCGAGGCGCATATGGCCCGCGAGTCGGCGGCGCCGCGCGAGACCGCCGCGTCCTGAGCCGCCGGCGGCGTCTGCCGACGCAATGGCGGCCGCCTCCGAACGCAATGGCACGCTCCCTGATGAGCGCGCAGCGGAAGCGCTTCTGTCGCGGCATAGCCGCTCTCCCCGATTCATGCTATTCAGCGCGGCACACGAGATGCAGTGGGGGTTCTTGTGGACGCACACGCTTCGACCGAACAGCCCGAACGTCGTGAGTTCCTGAAGAGCGCCACCGGTGTCATCACCGGCGTGCTCGCGCTCGGCAGCCCGCTTGCGCTCATCGCACCGTCGCGCGTGTGGGCCGCGGATCTCAAAGTGTTTTCGACCGCCGAGGGCGCGGCGCTCATGGCGATGACGCGCACCATCGCGCCGCACGACAAGCTCGAGGACGCGGCGTACGCCATTGTCGTGCAATCCGCGGATTCCGATGTGGCCGCCGACCCGGCCCTTCGCAAGCTGCTCACCGAAGGCATCGCGACGCTCGGGACGGGGTTCGCGACGGCGCCCGAAGAGACGCGCGTCGCGCAGCTGAAGAAGATCGAGCAGACGCCCTTCTTCCAGACGATGCGCGTGAAGACGCTGAGCGTCCTCTACGCCACCGAGATGGCCTATCGCTACTTCGGCTACGAAGGCGAGGCGTACTCGAAGGGTGGCTATCTGTTCCGCGGGTTCAACGATCTGCGCTGGTTGCCCGAAGTGCCGCTCGCGGACAGCGGGCCGGTCCCGGCGAAAGCGTGAGGCGCGCGTCATGGCGAAATTCGATCTGAACGATGATGGGGTCGTCGTGATCGTCGGCTCGGGCGCAGGCGGCGGCACACTGGCGCACGAGCTGACGCGGCGAGGAATCAAGGTGGTGCTGCTCGAAGCGGGCAAACGCCAGTCGCTCGCGACGTTCTCGCAGGACCCGAACGTCGCGTTCGCGCAGCTCACGTGGCTCGATCCGCGCACGACTTCCGGCACAGCCACCGTGTTCCAGGACTATCCGACGTTGCCCTCCTGGACCGCGAAGACGGTCGGCGGCACGACGGTTCACTGGACCGGCGCGACGCCGCGCGTTCGCCCCTGGGAGATGAAGACGCGCACGACCTACGGCGAGCTGAAGGGCGCGTCGTGTCTCGACTGGCCGATCGAGTTCGAGGAGCTGAAGCGCTACTACCAACTCGCGGAAAAGCGCATGGTCGTCACGCGCCGCAACGGCAACCCCGGGCTGCCGGCGTCGAATCACTTCAAGGTGCTGTACAACGGCGCGAAGAAGATCGGCTACAAGCGTGTGCACACCAACTACATGGCTATCAACACGCGGCCCGCCGATGGGCGCGCGTTCTGCATCCAGCAAGGGTTTTGCGTGCAAGGGTGCAAGACCGGCGCGAAGTGGAGCACGCTCTACACGGAGATTCCGCGCGCCGAAGCGACCGGCAAGCTCGATCTGCGCACCGAATGCATGGCCACGCGTATCGAGCACGGTCCCGACGGGCTCGTCAACGGCGTGGTCTACCGGGACAGTCAGGGCAAGGAGCAGCGGCAGAAGGCGCGCATCGTGTGCGTGGCGTGCAACGCTGTAGAGACGCCTCGGTTGCTGCTGATGTCGGAGTCGGGGAAGTTTCCGCAGGGGCTCGCGAACTCGCACGATCAGGTGGGCCGACACTATTCGCATCACGTCGGCGGATTCGTGTGGGGCATCTTCGACAAGCCGATTCACATGTGGCGGGGCACGACCCTCGCCGGCATCGTCGAGGACGAGACCATCAACGATCCGAAGCGCGGCTTCGTCGGCGGGTATCACCTCGAGATGGCCGCGCTCGATCTGCCGAGCCTGCCGCTGGCCGGGCTACCCTACAACTGGGGGCGCGACTTCGCGTCCATCATGGAGCACTACCGGAGCATGGCCGGCATCTTCATCAACGGCGAAGACATTCCGCGCGCGACGAATCGCATTACGCTCAATCGCGATGTGAAGGATGCGTACGGGCTGCCCGTTCCGAACATCCACATCGACGAGCACGAGAACAACGGCGCGATGCGCGCGCACGCGCAGAAACAGGCGAAGGCGCTATACGAGGCGGTTGGCGCGAAGCGTGTCGTGCATACACGCCAGACGCCTTCGACTCACAACATGTGCACGGCGCGCATGAGCAAGGACCCGCGCGATGGCGTAACGAACGCGCACGGACAGACGCACGACATCAAGAATCTATTCATCTCCGATGGCAGCGCGATGACAACGCCCAGCTCCGCGAATCCGACACTGACGATCGTGGCGCTGGCGTTGCGCCAAGCGGAGTTCATCAGCCGGGAGATGGCGGCGCGGAATATCTGAAGCGGTACTGCCAGGCGACTACTGACTGGCGCTTACTGGCTGACGCTTACTGTATGGCGCTTGCTGCCTGGCGCTCATTTCCTCGCGCCTGCGTACTCGCCCAACTGCATCGCGCCGCTTCTGGCCCCACATCTCGCGCGGCTTCCTGCCGCCCACTTCTCGCGTCGCTTCTTGGCGCCCGCTTTCTCGCGCCTACTTCCTGGCGTCGTTGGCGGCGTCTTTTGCGGCGTCGGCCGCGTCCGCCGCGGCATCGCGCGCATTGTCGGCCGCGTCATCGAGCTTGTCCGACGCCGGCTCCTCGCCGCCGTTCTTCAAGGTGTCCACGGCGTGATCGACTTTCTCGCCGGCCCGCTCCGCGGGACCTTCCCGCTCACAGGACACAATGCCGAGCGTCAGCAGTACGGCGACGAACGCTACCAGACTCGTTTCGCGGAACATGAAGTGCCCTCCTGAAGCCGAACCGCATCATCCTCGAAGCAGCTTGGCCGATGGGTCAGCGGTTCCCGGGACTCGCCGTAGGACGGGTCCGACACGACTGCGACCAAAGTCTCGGCCAACGCGAGGATGGCGCGGTGCGCAGGGCAAGCAACGCGCGTACCGCTCTCGGCGGCACAGGTTTCCCGGCGGCGGCGGCGCAGCGCTTGGGGCGCAAAGATGGGTCGCCTAGCCGTCGCCGTCAGTCGCAGCGGCTCGGCACGCGCGATCGGACGACCGCGCGGATGTCACGCGCGACGATGGCGTCCAGGCACTGGGACGGCGTCGCGGCTCGCGGCGGATTCGGCCGGCGGCTCGGTGCGCCACCGGCGCCACTGGACAGGTCGCCAGGACTCGGGAAGCGCGCTGTTCGTGGTAGCGTTCAGCCACACGACAGGGCCGGTCTCTCCATCACATACACGCATGACGTTGAGTATCAGCGAGCGCGCTCCATTGCCAAGACTGATGCGCGCTTCCACCACCGTATACAGCGGCGGCATTTCCCGTTCGACGGAGACCCACTGAGATGCATCGGGCACCTGACGCGCGCGATCCCAGATCGACTGACACCGTAGGTGAAAACGGACAGTGGGCGCCGGCTCGTCGTACTCGAGCTCCATCTCCGGCTCGGACGCGGAGATCGGTTCGTCACACAGACTGCACGGCAATCCCGCGCCGCGGCCGCCCCACATGCGTGTCGGCTTCTCTCGCGGCAGCAAACCCTGCTCGATGCGATCGAGGGCGCGTGCTTGAAGCGCCTCTTCCTGTTGTGATGGTACGTCGCCCATTGCGACTCAGTCCCCGACGGCGACAACTCGCAGTTTGCTCGTGGGCTACCGCCGAGTCCAGCCTTTCGTTTGTCGCATCGACGCTATTTTTTCTGCTCGCACTCATCTCGAGCGCGCGCGCCGACGAGCACTTCAGCAGTGCGCGCGAGCGTGTGGACGAAGTGTTCCGTCTCGCGGACGAACGCATGGCGCTCATGCCTGGCGTCGCGGCGTACAAATGGCAAAGGAAGGCACCGGTCACCGATCCGGAGCGCGAACGCGCCGTGACGACGCACGCCGTCGAGGTGGCGCGCACGATGGGACTTGCACCGGAGGGGATACAGGCGCTCTTCGACGTGCAGGTGCGCGCGGCGCGCGAGTCGCAGATTCGCCTTCACGAGGCCTGGCGCACGCGCGGCTACGATTTTCCCGGCCCCATTCCGGACCTCGCGCGGGATGTACGCCCCACGCTGGACCGCTTCACGGTGGATTTCCTGCGTGCCCTGTACCGGGCGGCACCGGATCTCGAGCGTACCAATTTCGCGACAGTGGCCACCGCGCCTATCGATAGGCTGCGGGCGCCCGGCTGGACCGAGGACGACAAGCGTGAGTTGCTTGCCGCCCTCGCCCGAGTTCACCGCCTCCCCTTCGGCGCGGGCTCACCGACGCGCCTCGAGCGAATCAAAGCCGCGGGCGTCCTGCGGATGGGCACGACGGGCGACTATGCGCCGTTCAGCATCGAGCAGGACGGTGTGTTGAGCGGAGCGGATATCGATCTCGCCGAGTCGCTCGCCAAGCGGCTCGGTGTGACCCCGCTGTTCGTGCGCACGACCTGGGGATCGATGCTCGACGACTTGCAAGCAGATCAGTTCGATCTCGCGCTGGGTGGTGTCTCGGTGACACCTGCTCGCGCGGCGGTCGCCGTGTTTTCGGTGCCCTACTCGAGCGGCGGCAAGACGATTCTCTCGCGCTGTGAGGACGCGAAGCGATTCGGCACGCTCGCAGCAGTCGATCGACGCGGCGTGCGCGTGATCGTGAATCCCGGCGGCACGAACGAACAGTACGTGCGCGCCAACGTGCATCGTGCGACGGTTACGGTGTTCCCCGACAACCGCGCGATCTTCGATGAGCTTCGTGCGCGACGAGCGGATGTCATGATCACGGATGACGTCGAAGTCGAGCTGCAGACGCATCGGCACCCGGAGTTGTGTCGAGCCATGTCGGCGACGCTCACTCATTCCGACAAGGCGGTGCTACTGCCGAAGGGGGACACCTCGCTCGTCGACGAAGTGAATGCATGGCTCACGTCGGCGATCAAAGAACGCGAGCCCGCGCGACTGTTGGAACAGCACCTGAGGAACTGACGCGCTGCGCTCGAGGGCCGCTTGGCGCATTGAAGTCCGGCGCGACTCCTCGCGTGCCCGCTCGATTCTGAATCACGGAACTTGCTTCGCCGCTCGTCAGAGACTGTCGTGGCGGTCGATGTGAGGTCGTTGTGGGTTCCAAGGAAAGTACCAGAATCGATGTCCCTGCGCTTTTGGCGCTTCCCGGACCGGAGCTCGTATTCGGGCTAATCGGCGCGGTCGGAACTGATCTGGCCGAGGTCAGCCGGATGCTTTCGGAGCAGCTCCGAAGAGTCAACTACATCACCTACGAGATCCGGGTCAGCTCGCTTCTCCACTCGCTCGATCGCTATGGCTCCCTGGCGTCTCCATCCAGTTCGTCCGAGTACGAGCGCATCAAAGCTCACATGAAGGCGGGCTCCAATCTGCGCGCAGAGGTCGGCGCAGGAGATGTTCTTGCGCTCATGTCCGTATCGCACATTCGCTTGCTTCGCCGCGAGCACGGACAAGGGCCCGAATCCGATCGACCGCGGACTCCCCTGCCACGAACTGCTTACATCATTCGTTCACTCAAGCACCCCGCGGAAATCGACTCCCTTCGTGACATCTTCGGTCGCGCATTCTTCGTGGTATCTGCCTATTGCCCCCGCAGCAAACGAGTCGCGTCGCTGGCCAATCTC
>DASTRY010000017.1:0-12564 GCA_035760965.1 Steroidobacteraceae bacterium
GGCGGCGTGTGCTGTTGAACGCACACGCCGCCGACTGGCTTGCTTACGCGCGGGCGAGCCGCCGTCGCCGGATCACATACAGCGCGCCGATCAGCGCGACTTCGACCAACGCCAGCAACGTTGGCGGCGCGCTGGCGATCATCGGTACGGCGATAACAGTCCCCATCAACACCCCGGTCAACTTCTTCGCGTCCATGTTCCCTTCGTTCCCCGATCGTCGTTCTTCTTCCAGCGACGGGGATTGCAAGGTTCGCGCCACGCGTTTAAGTCGTTGTTCTCACGTAGTGAGGTGCGGCCGCCGACAGGGCTTGTAAGCTGCAGCGACAAGGCGACTTGCGACCATAGTCGCAGGCGTTTGTCGAACGGTCGCCGCCTCTACGGCATCGCGAAGCGGCGAACCGGGAATCTCAGCGCCTCGCTCCGACGGCCGCTTCGTAGACGTCCGGCTTGAACCCGACGAGCAGCGCGTTTTCCAGCTCGAGCACCGGCCGCTTGATGAGCGAGGGCTGCTCGACCATGAGGGCGATGGCCTTGCGCTCGCTCAGGTCCGCCTTCTGCTCATCCGCCAGCTTGCGAAACGTGGTGCCGCTGCGATTCAACAAGGCCTCCCACCCGGCCTTCGCGGCCCAGCGCTGCAGCCGCTCGGCGTCGATGCCGGCCACCTTGTAGTCGTGGAAGTGGTAGCCCACGCCATGTTCATCCAGCCACGCGCGGGCTTTCTTCATCGTGTCGCAGTTCTTGATGCCGTAGATCGTGATGGGCATGAGACGCGTCCCTCAGTAGTCCGTCGCGATCGACGCCTCGCGCCACTGATCGAGCTCCGCCTTCATGTCCGCGAGCTTCTTCTCCGCGGTCGCCACCGCAAACGCACCGGCGATGAAGCGCATCGGCGGCTTCTCCTCGTTCGCCAGCCGGACCACCGCCTCTGCGAGCTTCACGGGGTCGCCCGGCTGCTTGCCGCTGCGATCCTCGAAGGTGGCCTGTACGCGCGCGCGGCGTTCGTCGTAGTCCGGGATCGCGTTGCCGCCAAAGCGCAGCGACTCGCGTGAGAGGAAATCCGTGCGGAACGGGCCGGGCTCGATCAACGTCACGAAGATGCCGAACGGCGCGACTTCCGCCGCGAGAGCCTCCGAAAATCCCTCGAGCGCGAACTTGCTCGCGTTGTAGAGCGAGGCGAACTCGACGCCGCGAATGCCCGCGAGCGAGGACAGGTTGAAAATGCGCCCCTTGCGCGCCGCGCGCATCACCGGCAGCACCGCGCGCGTGACGTCCAAGGCGCCGAAGAAGTTCGTCTCGAACTGCGCGCGCACATCCGCGTCGGTCGCCTCTTCGAAGAATCCCAGGTGCCCGTAGCCCGCGTTGTTCACGAGGACGTCGATCGTGCCGAGCTTCGACACGGCGGTATCCACTGCGCGCCGGACCTGCGCCCGATGCGTCACATCGAGGTCGATCGCCAGAAGCTGAGCGTTGTTCGGCCCGAGCGCATCGTTCACGGCGGACGCCTTGCGACCCGTCGCGACCACGCGATCGCCTGCACGCATCGCCGCTTTCGCGAATTCAACGCCAAGCCCGCGGCTGGCGCCGGTGATGAACCACACTTTGGCCATGGTCGTCTCCTGGAATCTGCGGGGAACGACGACATCGTCTCACCAACGCACGCGGCCGGAACATCCGCCGGAATAGAGAGAAAACGCTAGCTCTGCGTGCGGCGATGGTTTTGCGTCCACTGCTCGATGAGCGCGCCGAACGGGTGGATGCCCGTGCAGGTTCATCGGGCGCCCACCTCGCGGGAAGCTTCGGCGCGCCCTCAGGGATTCGGCAGATTCAGCGCCTTGCGCAGCTCGCGGGCCGTCAGCGACTTCACGTACACCGGCGAGCCCACGTCGAATTCGCGCGCGCGATCGAGCCCGCCGACGACCACTGGGTCGAACCCCGCATCGCGCACGAGCTGCTCCGCAACCTGCAGCGCCTCCGGGTCGTTGCTCGCGAGCGGGATGCCGATCTTCTCGCCTTTCCGATGCGCTTCCGTGGCGAGCGGTCCGGCATTGATCGCGTTGAACGCCCGCACGAGTCGCGTGCCGGGCAGGAACTCCGCGGACGTCACGCCCGTGCCGCGCTTGCGCGCGTCCTCCGCCATCGGGCCGTCGCGCGAGGGATAGGGATTGCCGGTGTCGAGCACGATCTTGCCCGCGAGCTCCTTCGCGAGATCCTTGCCGAGCTGCGGAGTGGCGGCATACGGAACGGACACCACGACGACATCGCCGAAGAGCGCCGCCTCGTGCGGCGTGCCGACTCTGGCCTGCGGGCCGAGCGATTGCGCAAGCTCTTTGAGATTTTCTGGGTGACGGGAGGAGATCATCACTTCGTGCCCGGCGTGCGACCAGAGCCGCGCCAAGGTGCCGCCGATGTGACCGGCGCCGATGATGCCGATTTTCATGGGGTGCTCGCTTGCGGGCGTCGCCGCCCGCGCTGTCTGCGTGCTCGCCAGCGCCGCGACCAGTGCGATCGCCGCGACGATGCCCAAGGCGACGCGGCGCATGAATCGTGCTGCGTGTGTGCTGTGGATGCTCATTTCTTCAGCTCCCGCGACAACCGATAGGCCATGAACGCAAGCACCGCGACGCCCACCCCGAGCACGGTCCAGAGTATGACGGACTTCGTCCAGAACGGCCCCGGCGGCTCCGGCAGCAACCGAGCATCGCCGCCCAACGTGACCGGCGCCGAAAACTCCGCGTCGACGACGCTCACGGTCGCAGGGATCGCCCCCAGCGCAGTCGTCGGTCGCGCTTTGCTGCTGCCGTAGGCAAGCGTGAACGGACCATTGCCGCGCGCGAGAAAGACAATGTTGTCTGCAATCCATCCAACCCGCAGCCGCGGCGCGCCGCGCCCCAGCCCGCCGTTGTCCATTGCGACGCGCGCGAGCCAATAGCGATCGGTGTTCGGCTCGATGGTGATGGACCCGTTCGTGAGGTCCGCATCCGCTTCAACCGTCTTCGAGTCTCCAGTCGGGACCGGACGCGTTGCCTTCAGTCGATAGAACCCGCCGCGCGCAATGTGGCGCCACGCTTGCGTGGGGCTCGCGCGGGAGAGCAGCTCTGCCTCGATGATGCTGTTTTGCTCCGGGAGCTCGAGCGTCACGCGGTCCGCGGGCACGCGCGCACCAAGATCGAACTCGAATTCTCCCGGCTTTCCCGGCGTGCCGGGGGCCGAGAGCGTCTGACGAGGCACGTCGACGTGATCGCGTGTCGGCTCTGCGTTCACGCCGGTGATCTCGAACGGCGCGGGGCTATCGGCCCACGAGAGCCGCCAGAACTTGGCACCGACGCCTGCCAGATCGACGCGCCGCTCGACGATGCGCGCATCGCCCGCGCGCAGATTGGCGATGGGCGCGCCGGTCACGACCGTTCGCCACGTCCCGAGATCGTCGCTGGCCTCCACGCGCAGCCGGCCGGCGAAATCGGGCGCATCGTCGGGCCAGCTGAGCTCGAACCTGGAGATCGGCGATTCGATCGCGCGTCCGTCCAGAACGTAGCTGGCGACGGCCGGCGCCGCACTGCCCTTCGAGTCGGCGCGCGGGGTCGTCGTGCCCGCATCGGGCGCCTGCACGCCTACGCGCGCACCGCCGGCTTCGATCGTGACGCGAACGGCATCGAGAGAACGGCGCGAGTTGTCGCGGAGCTTGAACACCGGCAGCGAAACCGCCGTGGCCTGCACCGCCTCTTGCGCATTCGGCCGCTCGATCCGATACGGCACGAGCTCGTCGCGCTCGTTGAACATGCGCACGTCGCCGAGATCACCACGGAGCACCTTCTGATACACCGCGAGCGGCAAGGCCGCGCGATACGCCGCCGCATCGCCCGGCGAAGGCACTCGCACGCCGTACGCGAAGTCGTTCGGCGTCAAAGGAACATCGGCCGCATCGTCCGCGCGTGCGACGTTCGCGGCGAGAGCAATGCCCAGCACAAACGCGATCGCCCTCGACCCCACGCCGTGGCGAGCCCGCAGGCCGCGCGGCCTCACGCCGCTTCCTTCCGCGCCGGCGGCAACGGCGAGAAGTAGCCGACTATCAGCATCAGCAATCCCACTCCGACAAACGACACGATCCGCTCAACCGTCCCGACACGCGACAGATCGATCAAGAACAGCTTGCCGATCACGACGCCCATCAACGTCGCTCCCGCGATCCACGCGAAGCGCACCGCGCGGTGCGTGGCCACGAACATCGTCACGAGCGCGAGCACGGCCCAGAAGATCGTCAGCGACGTTTGCACCAGCGTCGAGCGGAACAGCGCTTCCGGCTCGTAGGGGATACCCGCCCAGTAGTGCAGCGTTCGAAGCAAGATCGCATTCAGCCAGATGAACACGAGCGCCACGAGGAACCACGCAAGCTGCGACATCTCGACGCTGCCCTCGAGGAACGCAGGTCGTGTCCGGTGCAAATACAGTCCATGCCGCACGAGCACCAGCAGCGCAAAGGCCTGTGCGAGATCGAGCGGGTTCAGCACAGGCACGTATGGCAGCGGATACGGATCCCCCGGCAACGTCAGGTTCGTGGCCACACTCCACAACATCAAATAAACACTCAGAGCGGTGCCAACGATCCCAACGTACGTCTCTTCGTGCGCGCCGAACGGCCAGGGCACGCGGCGCGCCAGCTTGGGTATCACATACAACGCGACCGCGGGCACCAGCACCCATGCGATGGCGGGCCACGAGCCGCCGCCCTTCACTGCGCGATCTACCTGCCACACGAGCTCCCATGCGACAAGCGCGATCAGCAGCAGAGCGGAAGCGGTGTGATGGATGCGCGGCTTCCAAAGATCGCTATCGGACAGCTCGTGCCGGCGGCTCAGGAAATAGAAGGCTGCGAACGCGATCGGCCATGCAGCCCACCCACCCCCAACCAGCGGATGTGCGCCGCCGCCGACGCGCGCAGCCGCAAAGATCAGCATTACAGGCAACAGTGCAGCGGGCGGGATGCGTGCGGCACGAATCGCCAGACGCCGTGCGATCTCGCTGGACAGCAGTGCGGTCACGGTGAGAAAGACGAGAACGCTGGCCAGCTCGTAAACGTTCGGAACGTGCCGGTCGATCTCCGTAGTGCCGCTGAAGAGCCACCACAGCAATCCCCAGATGAAGAGCAAAGAGGGGAACGGGCGCTCGTACGGCTGCAGATCACCCCGAATGCGCTCGAACATGCGCGACGCGAACACCGATGCGAACGCGATCATGATGCCGCCGAGACATGCGCTGTTCAGCACCGGCACGGCGCTATGGGGCGCGTCGAGGTCGGCCATGAAGATGATGCCGCTGGCGATTTGCAGCAGAGTGCCTGCGGCGCGCGGAAGCCGCCGTTGCTGTCGGCATCCGACCCACACGAGCGCCGCGCCTTCGAGCGCCCATGTCGCCGCGCTCCAGCGACCGTCGAGCGCGAGCGGCACAGCGAGCGTGAGAAACGCGACGCCGAGCGCCATGAACGCCTCGACGAGCAGGCGCTGCGTTTCGCGCTTGCCGACGTAGAGAAGCCATGCGAGCGCGAGATACAACGCGCTCACTGCAACCGCGCTGTAGGCCGCATAGAACGGCCAGTTGTGAACCATCGCGGATTGCAGCCCGAACGCGACGACCGGCACGCCGAACACGAGCGTGCCGTCCACGTAGCCGCGCAGGATGGGTCGTTGGCGCAGCGAGAACAGGATCGCGATGGCGATGTAGAGCAGGAAGAACGCGATCAGGAACGGCTCCGTGCTCGCGAACAGGCTCGGCTTGTACTTGAGCACGCCCCACGCCGTGCCGATCACGAACGTGAACAGGAAGCCGACGACGTTCAGCGGGCGCCAGGCCTTGAACCAGGCGATCGCGAGGATGCCGAGGTTGAGCACGCCGTAGTAGCTGAACAGCACGACGTGATTGCCCTCTCCCGTGGAGGCGAGAACGGGCGCGAGGAAGCCGCAGCCGATCGCAAGCAATGCGAACGCCATCGAGCTCTGCAGGATGGCAAGCGCCGCCGAGAAGGCGGCCAGCAGCACCAGGACCAGGAATGCGGGGCCGGGCGCGAGAACGTGGAACAGGCGTAATGACGCGAAGACGGTGAGATACAGGATGCCGATCGCGCCGCCTTGCACGGCCAGCGCGTAGCCGGGGCGCTTGTGACGCAGGCGCCAACCGATGACGAGCAGGACGATGGCGCCGAGGGCCACGCCTGTCAGGCGCAGCTGAATCGGCACGTGGGTGTGCTCGGCGATGTAGCGGAGCAGGAAGGCGACGCCGATGAAGAGGATGACGACGCCGACGCGAACGAGCGTGTTGCCACCCGTGAAGAAGTCGCGGATGAAACTGACGATGGGGTTGAGGTCGCGTGGTGGGGCCGCGGAGTTGCTGTGAGAACGCGCTTCGGTTGCGGGTGCAGGAGCGCCGGGGGGACGCGCGGCAGCTTGCGATGGGGCCTCGCGCGGCGCTGAAGAGGGCCAGCTAGGCGTTGAATCCGGCGCGGCTTCGCGCGGCGCCGAAGACCCCCATGCCGGAGCTGCATCGCGCGCCGCCTCACGCGGCGGTGGCGTGACACGCTGTGAGCTATCGGCCGAGGGGGTGCCGCGCGCGGCGGACTGTTTGCGCAGCGATGTCAGCTCGCGCTCGAGGTCCCGCATGCGCGCACGCATCGCCATGGTCTCGGCGATCCCGACCCCGAGGAGCGCACCGACGGCCGCCCCGAACAGCTCGCGCGCCCCGCTCGCCAGCGACATGCCGAGCAGCGCCCCGAAGATGACCAGGATCACTCGCATCGCTGCAGTATCGGCTCCAGTCCTGACCCGCGGCGTCTTGTACCTCGAACGCCCTGCTACGGTAAAGCATCAGGCCGAGCGGGAAGACTCCGCGGCGCCGTCCGATGCGGCCGCCGTACGTTCCAGCGTGAAATAGAACGTCGCGCCGCGCCCCGGCGCACTTTCCGCCCAGATGCGCCCGCCGTGCCGCTGCACGATGCGCTGGACGATGGAGAGACCGACCCCCGTCCCCTCGAATTCCGAGGCCGGATGCAGGCGCTGGAACACGCCGAACAGCTTGTCCGCCCGTCGCATGTCGAACCCGGCTCCGTTGTCCCGCACGAAGTAGACGGTCTCGTTTCCTTCCCGGAGGCTTCCGACTTCGACACGCGGCGCGGCCGTCTTGCGGCTGAACTTGAACGCATTCGACAACAAGTTCGACAGCACTTGTTCGAGAAGCGAGGCATCTCCGTGGCAGTCCGGCAGATCGCCGATGACGACCTCGACTGCCCCCTCCTTGGGCCGCAGATCTCTCGCGAGACGCCGCGCGAGATCGCCGAGCACGACGGGTCTCTTCTCGAGCGGCTGCCGGCTGAAACGCGAGAACGCCAGCAGGTCCTCGATCAGCCGGCTCATGCGCGCGCCGCCCTCTTCCACACGCGTGAGCAACGCACGGCCTTCCTCCGGCACGACGTTGCCGAAATCCTCGAGGAACACGCGCGAGAGCTCGCGGATCGTACGCAACGGCGCGCGCAAGTCGTGCGACACCGAGAACGAGAAGGACTCGAGATCCTGATTCGCGAGCGCCAGCTCTTGATTGGCGATCTCGAGCTCGCGCGTCCGCGCGCGCACGCGTTCCTCCAGCTCTTCGTTCAGGCGCTGGATGGTCGCCTGCGCCGCGCGCAGCTCGCTGTTCTCGAGGCGCAGCCGGCGAATTTCCATGCCCCGTCGCAGCACCGGCAGGATCACCTTCAGCCGGAACGGCTTCTGGATGTAGTCGAGCGCGCCCGCTTGCATCGCGCGCACGGCCGAGTCGATGCTGCCGTGGCCCGTCATCATGATGCCGACGAGCTCCGGATCGATGCGGCGCGCGGCCGCAAGCAGCGAGATGCCGTCCATGCCGGGCATCATCAGATCCGTGAGCATCAAGTCGTAAGAGGAACGTTCGAGCTCTGCGAGCGCCGCTTGCGGCGCGGAGAATCCCGCGGTGATGAACCCTTCGGCGCTGAGCGTCTCGCACAGAGCCCGCATTTGCGGCTCCTCGTCGTCGACCACCAGCAACCGCCCCGTCCCTGTTCGCGTCTCTGGATTCATGATGTGCATTCTGCCGAGGCCGGGTCTCGGAATCGAGCCGCGGGCGCTGCGGGCGCAGGCGCGTTCTCAACCCGGGCGCGCCGCGAGCAGCCGTCGGAACGACCGCCCCATCTCCTCGATGGTCGTGGGCTTCAGGATCACTTCGCGGATGCCGATCTGCTGCACGAGCTCCATGTCGTTGGCATCGATGTAGCCCGTCGCCAGAACGACCGGCACGTCCGGCCGGATCGCGAGCACGCTCTTCGCGAAATCGAGGCCGCTCGCGCCGGGCATGGAGAGGTCGGTCAGCACCAGATCGAACCGCGCCGGCTGCTCGCGGAACGCATCCAGCGCTTCGGCAGCGCGCGTGTACGCGTCCACGCGGTAGCCGAGTCGAGCGAGCATGCGACTCGCGAGCCGCACGAGCGGCTCTTCGTCATCGAGGAACAGCACGCGCTCGCCGTTGCCGTGCAGAGCCTCCACGAGCTCGTTGTGTTTGCCAGTCACTTCGCCGTCCACCACCTGCGAAATACACGTCGAACCGCGAGCCGCGGCACAGGTCGCTCGCGACGGTGATGGTCAACCGTACGTGACGGCCCGTATGCAGCTCGCCACGCGCGCGGCCAGGTCCGCATCGTCTCGCGCAGCGAGTCTTCGGCGCGTGCCGCACTTCACGATCGCAGGTTCGACGGGGGCTGCTCGTGCACGATGGCCTTGCAGTGGCTCGGCATCGAGTAGATGCCGGAGGACGCTCCGATCGAGCGTTTCGAGGAGCAGAGCGGTGCCGGAGCGTCGTCGGTGCTAGAGCGCGGCGGTCAGTGCGTCCGATCGCGACTCAGTGCTTGATCGCGACGAAGGCGGCCCAGTTGAACCAGCGGAAGCACGTGTCGACGGTCGAGAACCCGCAGCGTTGCAGCAGCTGCACGTTCTCTTCCACGCGATACGGCACCAGCACGTTCTCGAGCGACTCGCGCTTGCGCTGGATTTCCTCGGCCGTGTAGCCCTGGCGCGCCTTGTAGCGGTAGTACAGCTCGATATAGAGACGGTTCAGAAGAGAGTCTTCGACCAGCACCTTCTCCGCCATGAGCAGCGCGCCGCCCGGACGTAGCGCGGCATGGATGCGCTTCAGCAACCCCTCCCGATGAATCGGCCGCACGAACTGCAGCGTCCAGTTCATGAGCACGACGTTCACCGGCGGCAGCTGCAGCTCGTCGTCGAGGTCCGCCTTGATGAGCGTCACGCGCTGCGCACCGACGTGCGTCGCGAGCTTCTCGCGCGCCTGATCCAGCATGGCCTGCGCGTTGTCGATGCCGTAGGCGTGCGCCGTCGGCGGGCAGCCCGGGTTCGAGAGAATGAGGTCGAGGGTCGTGCCGGTGGAGCAGCCGAGGTCGCACACCTTGCCGTCCTGCTCCGGCAGGAACTGCAGGGACAGATCCGAGAGCATGCGCTGCAGCTCGCCGTAGAACGGCACGCTGCGCGAGACCATGTCGTCGAATACCGCGGCCACCTTCTGATCGAAGGTGAAGTCACGCGCGGCGCTGTCTTCCCGAAAGATGACGTCCCGTGCCATGGTGATTACCTCAGCGGGCTTACCCCCGCATCATCGGCACCGTCGGCGGCTTGATCGCTGCGTGCGGCGCTCTGATAGACGTTTACGAAGAATTCCAGGATCGGCCTGAAGAGCGCGTGCACCTCCTGCACAGTGAGCGGTCCGCAGCTCTCTGCCCCGAGTCGCTGCAGGATCGCGTCGGTGCGCGCCTTGTTGAAGCGCGGCACGCCTTGCTGTTCCTTCAGCATGTAGATGTCCCGGACCACGGCGGCGCGCGCGTTCAGCAGCGCGAGCAGCTGCGTATCGATGGCATCGACACGCTCGCGCAGGGCCGCCAGCTCTGCCTCGAAACGCTTAGGCACCGGCGGTCGCAGGCGGCGTCCGCTTGTTCATCTGGCGGGACGCAAACCACAGCACGAAGCGCGCGGCGATGACCAGCACCATCACCGCCGTCAGGATCTGATTGTCATCGAGCAGGCTCGCCTGCCCAAGGCGGATCAGAACGACGACCGCCGTCGCGGAGAACCAGTCGAAGCCGGCGCGGTATTCCTTCATTACGACGCGGCGCCAGTCGAACTGCATGCCGCGCAGCGTCTGGCCGAGCCCGGAGAGGCGCGGCACCCAGCGATTCACGCGAGCGCAGTAGGCCTCGAACTCGGCACCGAACTTGTTGCGCAGGAAATTCTCCTCGGCCGCGACGATCGTCTTGTGCATGCCCAGGCTGAGCGGGATGCCGACGAGCGCGAAGACCCACGAATTCGCGGCCACGGCGAGGCCGAGCAGCAGGAAGAAATTGCCCACGTACATGGGGTTGCGGCAATGGGAGTAGAGGCCGCCGGTGACCAGCGTCTCGGCGTAGACCTTGTGATCCTTGCCGCCGCGAATGATGTAGTCGAGGCCGATGGTCCCGACCCGCACCGCCTGCCCGATGACCGCGAGCACGAACCCGATCGTGCCGGCCACCGCGGGATCGGTGAAGAGACGCGGGCTCGGCAGGATCAGCAGGATGACGGCGATCGGCAGCAGATAGCCGCGATACTTGAACGAGAAGTCCCCGAGGGCGACGAGCCGTGATCCCATTGGGCGCGAATCCTGCCGCAATCGCATGGTGCGCGCCAGCACTTCGATGCGGCGCGCGTCTCGGTCGCGGTGAAATGTGGGGCGCGGCGACGCGCCAGGTCCGGCGCTCAGCGCGGTTTCGGTCCGCGGCCGAACGTTGAGGGATAGGGATCGCCCGGCTTGGGCGGGTTCAGTGTCTCTTTCGCGGGTCGCAGCGGCTGGTTCGGTGGCGTCGCCGCCGGTGCCTTGGCTGCCGCAGGCGGCGGCGTCACGAGCGGCTGCCGCGATGAGACCAGTGGCGACTGCGAGCCGAAGACCGGCTTCGGCGCGGGCAGCACCGCCGGCCGCGGCGGCATCACATCCACCTGCAGGCTGACGACGCGCTCCTCGGCATTGGCGAGCGCCCCCACGTTGATGACGTGGCGCGCGATCTCCTCACCGCGCTCGTTCCGGACGAAGACGACGACCGTGTATTCCCACGGGTCTTCCTGCGGCGGGTGGCGAATCTTGCCCTCCACCTGCAGTGCCGTGCGCGCTTCCACCTTCGGTCCGGCGTCGCCGCCGAAACGAAGGTGGTGCTGACAGCCCGGGCAGACGCTCGCGCTTTCGAGGATGACCGCCTTGCAGTGGGGACAGGTCCGCGTCTTGCCCGGCGATACCGGGCGAACGCTGCTCATTGGGCCGTGCCGAATCCTTTGGTCTCGAGGGCGCCCTTCTTGGCCTCCTCATCCCAGCCGAACTCGACCTGACCGCGCATGCGCGAGCCGGCCGCGACCGTGAGGGAGCCCGCCTTCACATCGCCCATGATCACGCCGCCCTCGAGGAGCTCGACGCGCTTGCCGTTCTCGATATTGCCCTTGAGCTCGCCGGCCACCGTGATGACCTGCGCGCGCACCTGACCATCGACGCTGGCGCCGGACTCGATGGTGAGATTGCCGTCGACCTGCACGTCGCCCTTGAAGCGGCCGGCGATGCGGACATGGCCGGAGCCGACGATCTTGCCTTCGATGGTGAGGTCGGACGCGAGCACCGATTCTTTCATTTCCGATCGCTCCCTTTGGCGCGTGGGGGTCCCCGGATTGAGCGGCGCGACGTTGGTGCGCTCCGGCGGCGGCGAGAACGTCTCTCGGGCAGGCGGCACTGCGGTCGTACCAGTCGTTCCAGGAGTCGTGTCCTTCCAAAGTGCCATAAGGTTCACCTGCGTTCGGAGTGGAAAAATGAGCTGGGGAAGGTACCTGCTGATGGGGGGGCTGACCAGTGTCGGGAAGGGGCGACATCACAGAATTGAGCACTGGATCGTGAAGTGGTGCTCAGGCTGAGACCGGGCAGCGACCGCGGATTGGTGAAAGTGTGCGGTTGGTTCGGGTTTGAGAGTGCGTCGCGGGTGCGGGCGCGGGCTGAGATTGGGCCTCGGGCGGGGGCCGGTTGAGTGCGTCGCGGGCAGAGGCGCGCTATGCAAGTTCCCCGTCGTCGCGAGCGGCCGGCCTCGCGCGCGGGGCGCGCGCGTTGGCAGACCTCGCGCCTCAACCGCGCGCCTGGACATGGGCGCGTCGGGTACTGATGGGGCGTCACGGCGGCGCGCGGGTCGGCGTGAGGCGGCCTTAACGCTCCGCCGGGAAACTTGCATAGCGCACCTCTGCTGAGACGCTTGCGGTCGCCCCGGGGAGCCAGGATTCGGCGCTTGTACAGGTGCGCCCCGGGTACTGATGGGGAGTCGCGGCGGCGCGCGGGTCGGCGTGAGGCGGCCTTAACACTCCGCCGGGAAACTTGCATAGCGCACCTCTGCTGAGACGCTTGCGGTCGCCCCGGGGAGCCGGGATTCGGCGCTTGTACAGGTGCGCCCCGGGGAGCCCGAATCGCACGGGCTGTGCGCGGCGGAGGGCTCGGTCCGGGAAGGAGTTG